>DATNPY010000069.1:0-63902 GCA_036702955.1 Drouetiella sp.
AGGAGACATGAAGGTTAAGCAAAATGCTATTGAAGTATATAATTTGGATATGATACCGTATTCAATACCTGAACAAGAGCAGGAAGTCATTAACACTTAGTTCCTAAAGAAGCTGGCCCAAACAACCGGGCCCACTTCTGTGCCTGGCTTCCTGAAGGAAAGCCTGACTATACCGAGTACCATGATCGCGAATGGGGTCGACCGGTCCACGACGATAGACTTTTGTTCGAGATGCTGATTCTTGAGGGGGCTCAAGCTGGCCTCAGTTGGTACACAATTTTGCAGCGCCGCGAAGGCTACCGCAAAGCCTTTAGAAATTTATATCCGGCCAGGGTGGCGAAAATGACCGATGAAGAGCTGGAAGAAGTGCTTGCTAAAGCCAACGTGATTCGCAATCGTTTGAAAGTTTTTTCGGCAAGAAAGAACGCTCAGGTATTTCTCAAGATACAGAAAGAATTTGGTAGCTTCGATGCGTATCTCTCGTCATTCGTCGGTGGTAAGCCTCTGCTGCGAAGGCCCCAGACGATCAAGGATGTACCTGTAACCACTGAGCAGTCTGATGCCCTATCTAAGGACCTTAAAAAGCGCGGCATGAGCTTTGTCGGCTCGACCATAATTTATGCGTACATGCAAGCTGTCGGTCTGGTAAATGACCACACCGTTGATTGCTACTTGGCACCATAGCCCCGGGTTAGCCAGAGACTATCACTCCTCAGCCAGTCTCAGTCCATTCGTGCTCGTGGTTTAGTACGAACCAATCGCTAAGGGGGCACTAAAATGTCATTCCTGTGCCGTAATCTCAAGATGTGATGATTCACGGCAGTCACTACCCAGACTTAGTGCCATTAGGTTCAAAGGAAAAGAAAATGCGACGATTTGAATACACAGATGAGAAGTCTGGAAAATTCTGGGAAATTGGGCTAAACGATAAATCGGTTACCGTCAAGTTTGGTCGCACCGGAACTACCGGTCAACTCCAGACGAAGTCATTTTCTTCCCATGGTGAAGCTCAAGTCCATCACGATAAACTGATTGCCGAAAAAATTCGCAAGGGATACGTGGAAGCAGCCTCGACGACGGCCAATCTTTCACCGGCCGAAATAGATGAAAGCTGGTTTTGGAAAATAATTTCTGACTCAAGGCGCGGCACTGACGGCGATATTGAAGCTCAGCTGGAGCGGATTGATACGTTGCTGAGGAAACTGAGCGACGCTGAGTTGGGGAAATTCAACGATATCACCTCTGATCTGATCGCAAGAAGTGAGCGATGGGACATATGGGCCGCTGCTTACTATGACAATGATGGCTGCTCTGACGATGGATTTATGGATTGGCGCGCCGGACTCGTTTTAGCTGGTCGGAAAGCATATGAAAGCGTGCTCAGTGAGCCCGACAGTCTGGCACAGTTTGAAGTTGCGTTTGCCGAGTCATTTCCGTATCTGCCAACCCAAATATGGGAGGAGCGACATGGCAAAGCGGAGATGCCCACGATATTTAGCATCGCTGATTATCCAATTCTAGGTGATGACCCTTTTCCTGAAGGCGATGAGGTCTGGTTCGCCAAAAACCTACCGCGCCTGAGAAAAAAGAAGCGTGGTAATTCACCAGTGGAAGAGCATTCCGAGAATTTCACAGATACTTCGACGCCGACACCAAAATCAACGGCAATTCAAATCCTTTTTCTCTGTGACGTTGGGGACTCAGTCCTCGAGAGTTATGATGCAGTCTCGGCACTCAGGAAAGCTCTTTCAAGCTTTTTCGGAAATTGTGAGCGGGTCGGTATGAGCGCTGCCGGTGTCACTTTAGAAGTTATTGTCGACAATCAGGAAAAAGCTATTCAGATTCTGCCGGGCTTAATCAGCAAACTTTCCTTGGACCCTGGCAAACTTCGAATCACATATCAAACCAATGCTTCGAGACGAATGCAGACAATTGTCCTGCCCTCAAATAACACATAACTGTACGCATGAGTCCACTAGTCTAAAGGAACTGGCCTGAGGCTACAAACATAGACAACAAGCTAGAGGTGCCTGGCTTGAATAAGCGTTGATAGCTTCAGCTGTTAGATTCAATAGATCGGATGGTTCATTCTTTCATTCATCAAACATTTTTCGCGTGCGAAGATTGCACAGGGTAATTAAGGTAAGTATTCTTCCAGCACAAGATTAGCTTTTCGCACGAGCGCGAGGGCATATTAACTAGCTAGATTTTGCTGTCGAGTTTGAGTATCATTTAAGACTTGAATTTTATGAATTATCTTCGTGACAGTTAACGTTGCGGAGGTTACGCGGAGTCCAGGAACACTTCCCAAAACTTACAAAGGTGGTTCGATGAATTTCAGTTTTACCTCTAAACGTGAGCGACGGTCGTCTGTCACTTCCTCACTATTGATGGCAGCGGTCATGTGCGTTACGGCGACTGCCCCAGCACTGGCGAGCAATCACAATTCTGCCACGACGGCTTCTGCGCCGCAGACAGATGATACTCTCCTGGTACTTCTTGCTCCGCACGCAGATAGGACAAAAATCGCAACAGATTTGTCAAGCGGTGCAAAAGTGAAGTGCCTGAAAGACATTCATGTCGACACGCAAGACTACTCTGTGCTTCACGTCCAGGCCGCCACCGGGCAAGCCAAGACTGCCATGGCGCAGATCAAATCGATGATGAAGTCAAATCCGAATATCAAGTCTGTCGGCCACAACTACCTTGTGCATGCGTTCCGCAATAAAGGCTTTATTGGTGGTGGTTCAGTTGTTTCACCACCAAACGATCCATACTTTTCCCAACAATGGCCTCTCGCAGCGATGCGCTGGACTGCTGCTCAAGCGCAGTACAACCATCGCCAGGTAATGCCGGCAAACATCACTATACTGTCAAGCGGCGCTACTCCTGTCTACACGAACAACGAACTTGGACCCGCCATCACTCAATTCAACTGTCTTGTAAATCCGCCGGTACCGGAAGATGTGCAAGGGTTTGACCCAGAAGGTGACATTGATGCAAGTATCACAGGATGCTTGACGGATAACAGTACGTTGCTTGCAGGCTCGGGTAGTTTTGGACGTTTCCCAACTCGTATCTCAATGCTCAGGATCACCAACGGTGGTGGTGCTTATCTGTCTGACATATTGAATGCTCTTGTTTTTAGAATCAACAATCAACACAAATTGGGCGGACCTGGACCAGTCAATTTGAGTTATGGCGGCGGCAATCCAAACCTGGCTCAGGTTTCACCAAATTTGCCGCTCTGGACAGATCCCAATATGCAGGCGGCCGCCACCAGCTTGTTGGCTGAGGGAAGTCTTCTTGTCTTGTCAGCAGGCGATACCGGCACTGCCGGACCGCCAGCAGGCTCCGGCACTTGGTCTTCAGCAGTTGCTCCGGCTGGCAACATAGTTGTAGTACAGGGAACTGATATCAATAATAATTTTGATACGGTCAATCTGACTCGACTCCAAAACGACCCCGTTGCTGCACCAGGTGATCCACAACCGGCACTTATAAATGGTCAGTTCAGCGATCAATTTTATGGAACCTCCTTTTCAGCACCGTTGTGGTGCAGCGCGATCTCTATGCTCATGAGCATGAATCCGCACCTGACAGCTTTGCAGGCGCACCAAATTCTCGTCAGTACAGGCACTCCTGCTGGTGGCGCCGGCTATCCGGCTGTGGTACCCGCATTCGATAAGAGTATCAAGCAGGTGGTAGGATTCTAGGCTAATCTGAATTCGAAACTGATCGGCGGCAGCAATGACTGGCAAAACGAGCTATTCTCTTGAGATTCTCATGCTCGTTCTCCTGGAGTTACTTGCTGCCGCTCCAGTTTGTTTTGCTCAATCCAACGATCCAACGAACACTTCAACCAGCGGTCAAACCGGCACTCAATCCAGCGACCAATCAGAGACGGCTTCAGAGCGCGACAACGATCCATGGCAGGATTGGCGATTGACCATAACTACTAAGAAGATTGCACACTTCCTGGATTACCCGTCGTCAGCCGTTGGTTCATTGACGGTTTTAAGTGTGCAGTACGAGCAACCAGCTAACTCACGCAAGAAACCTCCGAAGCCGTACGAGAATCTGTACTACACAGGCGAACGTTTGCTCGGTTGTAAGCTTATGGATGACCTGAACATCACACCCGGAACAGCTGGCACCATCAAAGTCGAGCAAGCCAATCCAGAAGACAGCTACGCTATTGCAAACGCTGTCTTGCGACTATATCTGGACGTGTCTCTAAACAGATGCATGACAAAATCTGTAGTCGTACCGGGCATTTTATTCGCTGGAGTAACAGGTGCGATTTGCAAGCAAGGATTTCATCGCGCCAATGTTGCATCAAGTTCCAGCCGGCTCTCGTTGCGGGTCGTCTCTGATCTCGATCAATCGACGCAGATTTTGAGAATGCCTTAAAAACGCGGAGTCGCCTTCTACCGCTGGAGCCATAACCACCATCAAAATCTCGGACGCAAACCGATGAAAGTGTATGAAGTTGAGCATGTAACGGAAAGTCCAGCGCCACGCGCTCGCGTTGATCCTGAAAGTGCCAACCATCATATCTGCAAAGAATTTTCTTCGCTCTACGTGCGTCGATAGCGCGAAATAAAACACAATTTGGCAAAAAGTAAGAAAGGATCGAAATGTCACTACCGGACGATCCTGCCTGAAGCTGTGATTCTTCATGTGGGACAAGTTACGCAAATATCTCTCCACATAATTATCGTAGTCGTAGACTTTTCGTATCAGCTTGCTGTAACCAGTAATGAGTTCATCGTATGTCATTGACAGCGGTTCGATGTTCGTACACAAATCGCGGCGATACTCAATCAACCGCCCTGTCTCCTGCATGCGAGTCCACAAGGGAGTTTTAGGCATCGCTTCTAGAAGACTCAATTGTGCAAAAGGAATTCCTGCCTTCTGCAAAAATTCAAATTGTTCCTCGAAAATGTCCTTATCGTCGCTATCAAAGCCGATAATCATGCCGCCAGAAACAAACAATCCATTCGACTGAATGGTGTGAACGGCCTCGACAAGATCTGTCGTGCACGCATTTTGCACCTTTAATGTCTCCGCCAGTGCGGTTTTACGTGGACTTTCAATGCCGATGAACACTCCAACAAAATTAGCCTGCCGCATCATTTCCATTAGCGCTGGATCTCTGGCAGTATCAATACTCGCCTGAGTAAAGAATTGAACAGGATGTTTTCTTTTTTCGTTGAACTTGATCAAAGCAACAAGAAGAGATTTTGCATACACACGATTACCGACGAAGTTATCGTCTGAGAAAAAAACGAAAAGCTGACCTGCTTCGGCCCATAACCGAACCTCTTCGATGACACGCTCAACAGGCTTCGCGCGCACTTTTCGTCCATACATAACAATGATATCGCAAAACTCACAAGTGAATGGGCACCCACGCGTTGTCTGGATTTGCGCGGAACTGTAATCCATCGGGTTAATGAGATCGACTCGAGGCAACGGCGCCTGGCTCATGTCGACTTTCTCTTCCTGTACGTAGTATTCCTTGTGTTCGTCGAGCATGTAGTCTTTTAGAAACTGTGGCCAGGTGTATTCCCCCTCGCCCTCGAACAAGACATGACAATATTGACGCACCGAATCTGGTGTCAGGTTTGCCACCGGTCCGCCAATGCAAATCAATTTACCGGCGTTACGGAAATACGTTGCAATTTCTCGCAGCCTGGAAATGTGAAATTCTTGCAAGAGGGTGCCGCTGATACCAACGATATCCGCGTCTGTTTCGAACAGCACGTCTTGCACATTCTCGTCACGAATTTCGACATCGAACTCAGGCGAAATGGCACCAGCGAGTGTCATGATTCCCAGAGGCGGGTTGGTATATTTGTATCCAGAGTACGGCAAAGCGAACTCCATGCCCCAGAACGACGGTGGCAACTTTGGTTGCACGAACAGAACTTTGGGCTTCTTACGTGGTTGCATAAGTCACCGTATCTGGTTTCGTGATTTAGCGCTAATTTGTCTCCAATAGTCACGTAAAAAGCTAAAATATGTTGGTCTGATTAAATACCGGTCTCGAAAAGCTGGCTCTTTCTGCAGCACTTCGTGAAGTTCAGGAAGATAATAATGAGGAACAGCTGGAAAAAAATGATGCTCTGCATGGAAGTGAAAGTCCAGACCCGTCAATAGCGCCCGGTCAAACAGCGAAGGATGAGGCACCGAAATCAGCCTGCCGGACGAACGGTTGGCGTCGTCGCTTTCAAGTCGCGCATGGTCAATAAATCCGCGCAGATAGCCTAAGAACGTGCCCAGGGTAAAGATGGGCACGAGCCACAGGGCGAAGTAAGCCCACCAAAGCCCCGTTGCCAGCCACAATAGACTGAAGATCACAGCCTGAACCGGCACCAAATTTAAAATTTCAGGATGCTTACGGCGCCGCTCCGCTGATGGTGACGATGGTATTCTCTCCATAGAGGATGCGACAGAGATGTTTGCTTCAGAATGTGCGCGAGCACGGCCGTTCGATTCAGAAGAGGTTGGAGCAGACTTGACTGGCTCAGATTGAAAAGAAGCCGAATCATGAGTTGCACGGCGAAGGAAGCCATTCACGATGATGCTGGTCCACAACTGACCGCCGCACAAAAGCTTCAAGAAGTATTTTGCAAACTGTTCCGGCGTAGCTTTATCCTCTTCCGAATGGAAGTGTCGATCTGGATCTTGCGAAGTGTTTAAGTATTTATGATGCGCCAGGTGAACGGCGCGGGAGGCACCATATACGGAACCTACCGGGTAAGCACACAGCCAGGCGCCCACCAGATCGTTCCACTTCTTGCTGCGCAGCAACGCTGAATGCTGAGACTCATGCGACAGGGCGACCAGAATCCCCATCCCCGATGAAACAAAGAGAATGGCGATGAGATAGGAGACTAGACCTGGGAAAAGTGCGAATAATCCTATACCGAGAGATATTCGTCCCCATCCCCACAATGTAATGTCGAGAATAGCTCGGAGGTTCTTCGCCTTGGCTCGCTTCAAGAATTCAGTCAATTCAATGGAGTATCCACCGCCGGTAAGTTCTCCCGCTACCTGGCCGTCACTTAACTGAATGCACGATATTACATCGGCGGGACTCGTCGCCGGTTCCGTGTGATCTGCTGGCGTCAGCTTCGTAGCGTCCAATTCTCACCCGGGGTGGCAATCAGGCAGGTCGCGAACCAAAACTGGTTCCGTATCTAATACATGCCATTTTGACTGGAAAGTCAATCCAGACAGTCAAGAAAAAGCAGCTATTCGGGATACTACAGATATGAATGCTGAACCTCTGCAAAGCCGTTACTATAACGCTTATCCAATAGCTTGAACAGAACGCCTATTGACAGCAATCGAAACCAGATCTACCATAGTAAATGTCAATTCTACGTTTACCCAGAACCGCGCACACGTCGCTCAAACGTTCAATCCTTAAATCTCGAATACAACGCATCTGACACTACCTATAGTGTCGGCGGCATCACAACATCCCGACGCCTGGCGATCGGAAAGAGGTACTCATGCGCCCTCTCGAACAACTTACAGCAGAAAACATACTCTCGGTCAAACTGCCCGAATCCCTTTTTTCGAGGTCCCCCGGCGAAGCAAAGCACGAATATCGCATACTGGCACGGCGCTGGCACCCTGACCATCAAAATGAGCCGGAAGCAGTGCGTGTCTTCGTGCATATTGTCGAACTTTACGGTCTGGCACGAAAAAAGCTCGCAGCTGGCGACTGGGATACCTCTTGCGAAAAAATAGAGGATCAAAAACCTGGACTGCACCGATTCCGACTAACCGATAATTCTGTCAAAACCTGCAGATACAGAGCTTGTCGAACTTTCGAGCTAGGCAAGGTGTATATCTCCGACAACTCAATCACATACGAAATAGACAACGAATTCAAAGAACTTTTCGAACAGGGTCGAAAGCGCATCCGCATGCTTTGTTTCAGAGGAGATGCAATGGCACTGGAAATGTCGAAATACCTTCCACAAATCAAGCACGAATTTAAAACAAGCACATCCAGCATCCTCGTTATACGCAAAACGCCAGATCAGTTGCTACTCAGAGATGTAATCAAACACTTTAACGGCAGAGTAGCTCCCATCTCTCACACCGGCTGGATTCTCAACAACCTTTTGAATATGGCTTGCTATCTTGATTGGGCTGGTCTCTCACATAACGCGATTACCTCCACAACAGTATTCATATCACCTCTCAGACATACGGCGATGCTGCTTGGAGGATGGTGGTACGCCACCAAATCAGAGCAACCGTTATCCTTCCTTCCAGAAGAGGCGCTTCCGTCAATACCGCCGGATGTGCTTAGAAACAAGCGCACAGATCCACGGGTCGACCTTGAATTGATTAAGACCATCGGTCGCGAATTGCTCGGAGACCCCTCGGGCGCACATCTGGCGCTAGACAAAAGCCTACCACCAGATCTGGTGCACTGGTTGCAACTTCCATCCAGCGGCAATCCTGTTGAGGAGTACAAAACATTTAAACGAGACATATTAGTCGGCGCCTTTGGATCACCGAAATTTGTCGACATGCGGCTCGACGCGAACGAACTTTATAAGGAGTATTAAATCATGGGTACATCAAGATGGAGTCCAGAAGATTGGGAACTGTATGCAGACCGGGCTAAAACTATGTCCAGTGCCGATCTGTTTCGCAGCAGAAAAATTCACGAAGATTTAGACCCGAGAAATATTGTCGTACGCGAATCATGCGACTCAAAAGAAAATCCACTATCCACGCCGATCATCGTGGCTGTTGACGAAACTGGCTCGATGGGCATGCTTGCCGAGACTCTGATTCGCAACGGACTCGGAGTGCTGATAGAGGAGATTTACGACCGCAAGCCGGTGTCAGACCCACACGTCATGTGCGTAGCTTTCGGTGACGCCTGGGCAGATCAAGCACCATTGCAGGTAACTCAATTCGAAGCCGACATTCGACTCGCTGACCAGCTCAGCAAGTTCTACATCGAAGGCAACGGCGGCGGCAACAATTTCGAAAGCTACAACCTCCCCTGGTATTTTGCCGCCACGCGCACCAAATGCGATGCGTTTCTCAAACGCAACAAAAAGGGTTACCTGTTCACTGTTGGAGACGAACCACCAGCTCCAAAACTGTTAGCCGAGCACGTCAAGAAAATTTTTGGAAGCGGTTTGCAACGAGATCTCTCAACGCGCGACCTCTACACCATGGCGTCAAAAACATGGAACATCTTTCACATCATGATCGAGGAGGGTACCTATTACAGAGCAAATCCAGAAAAAACAAGGCGCGCCTGGCGAGACCTGCTCGGAGAAGGAGCAATCACGCTCGACGACCATACGAAGTTGGCGGAACTGATCGTCTCCATATTGGAAGTGCAGGAAGGCAGCGACATCGCCTCTGTTGCAGACAGTTGGACTGGAAGCACAGCCCTCACAATCCGCAACTCGCTACATGGGACAAAACCCAACAAATTGAACGGTGTACGCGGGTTATTGCGGCTGAGGTGAAAACTGGGTCTGAACTGTCCAATCGCTTACAAGCCACCAGAACCAAAAAACAAACGAAAAGTGAGAGCGAAAAGTAGCACACGACATTCGATTGCAATTTTGGACGGGCAGTAAGACTGTCCTCGCAGAAGGAGGCGTTATATGAAAACTGGCAAAGTAATTATCGGAGCAAATTATGGTGACGAGGGCAAAGGATTGCTCACCGATTACTTTGCCAGTCAACACCCTGAAGACTCCCTGGTCGTAAGATTCAACGGAGGTGCTCAAGCTGGTCACACCGTCATCGCGCCCGATGGACGCCGTCACATTTTCAGTCACTTTGGCAGCGGAACTCTTGCCGGCGCGCCCACATTTTTAAGTAAATTTTTCATCGTCAACCCGCTCATATTTTTGAAGGAATTTAGCGAACTCTTACAAACTGGAGTCTCGCCGCAAATACGCATCGATGCAAATGCCATGCTCACAACACCATTTGACATGTTTATCAACCAGACGATTGAAAATCGCAGAGGAAAGATGCGACACGGCAGCTGCGGACTTGGAATAAATGAATCGGTGACTCGCAGTATGCGGGCGCCTCACCTGAGACTGGCTGCAAGCGATATGCTAAGCGCAAAGACTCTGAGACGGAAGCTTTATGCTCTGAAAGAATCCTGGTTTAACCCACGTCTAACCGAACTACATCTGGACCCAGACTGCGCCGAAGTACAAAATTTCTTAAACCACATCGACTGCATTTTGGATAAATTTGTCGCCGACTCCCAGACGGTCGCAGCAATCGCAGCGATAAGCAAACATTACCCAGACGCCAGAATCATCATATTTGAAGGTGCTCAAGGGCTGATGCTGGATGAAGATCGCATCGATCAATTTCCACACGTCACCAGATCAAAAACCGGACTAACTAATGTTATTCATTTAGCGCCAGGTTTTGGCATCGACAGGCTCGACGTCACCTATATCAGCCGTACTTACCTGACTCGCCACGGCGCTGGACCTCTCGACGGCGAGTGTGACTGGAAATTCCCTGATAGCACCAATATTCCAAACCAGTTTCAAGGACAGCTAAGATTCGCTCCGCTCGTTTTGCAAACCCTAAACGAGAATATCCAGCACGATTTGCGACGGGCGCAAGGTAAGCTAAAGCTCTCTGCCGATGTGGCAATGACTTGCGCAGACCAGGTGCCTTTGCCGCCAGATACCGCGGCACTATCGCTTCCCGTAAATTACTTTAGTTACGGTCCGACAAGGTCAGATATAGCCCGAGCTTTAACTTGTTCAATGCGCTAGGATGCAATCAGTCGAATATCGATTTACGCCTGAGCCCGCGACTCAGAAAAATTGGCGCCTGCACAGCTTTCCCGAACCCAGCGCCTGCAGAAAATGCTTAACGAATCGTATATTTTTTGAAACGACTGACGGCTATTTTTATAAACTGAAATATGAAGCTTCCATCACTGCGAAGGTAGGTTTGAACATGAGACAGCGCAATAAATTTGGTAAGGCATCGCCGGCTCCGTGGCTCGGCGGTACAGCTATCGGAGTTGCACTGGCGTCAGCTTTTTGGATTGGTCATGAATGGCATCCCGGCACCACGACGACACCAACTCAAACAACAACAAGCACGTCATCATTTGTCAGCAAAACTCCAGCCGGAGTAATGGGGCTCGCCGAAAACACCATCGCTGATATTGCATCGAAGGTCAGCGACAGCGTAGTCAATATCGATACCAGGCGCAGTATCACGCTCGCCTCGGCTTCTGGCTTCGACCCCATGCAGAGTTTCCTCTTCGGACCGGGAATGGGCTTTGAAATTCCACAACAGCAGCAGCGCCCCAGAATCTTCGAACAGAAAGGCACAGGCTCCGGCGTGATCTTCAGGTCGGACGGCTACATTTTGACAAACAATCATGTGGCTGGAAACGCCGACGTCATCGAAGTAACACTGAATGACAAGAGAAAATATCGAGCCAAAGTTGTTGGAAAAGACAGATTTACAGATCTCGCACTACTAAAAATCGACGGAGTCAACAATTTGCCTGCCGCCAACTTCGGCGAGAGCAAAGCACTGAGACCTGGTGATTGGGCGATCGCCATCGGCAGTCCACTTGGTTTCGACCACACAGTGACGCTGGGAATTATCAGCGCGCTTGGCAGACTGCTCCCCGCCGGACAGAACGAGACGAGCAGCCTCGGCAACGTTCAACTTATTCAAACCGACGCAGCAATCAACCCAGGAAATTCAGGCGGTCCACTTCTGAATATTCATGGAGATGTAATTGGTATCACAACCGCGATTCGTGGCGATGCGCAGAATATCGGGTTCGCGATTCCCGTAGACGTTGCTAAAGATGTGGCCCAGCAACTTCTCGATAAGGGTTCGATAGCCCGAGCCTACATCGGCATTTACATGCAAGACCTCAACGACGGCATTGCCCGGTCGCTGCACGTCTCGCCCAACACGAAAGGGGTTCTAGTAGCGCGTGCAGCGGAAGGAAGTCCAGCCGAAAAAGCCGGGCTGAGTCAGGGCGACGTGATCGTAAAAGTCGATGGGCAGACAGTCACAAACTCCAAAGAAGTTCAAGCCATAGTCCGCAAGCATAAGCCAGGAGACAACGTTGAATTTCTGCTCTCGAGAGGCAACGAACTTGTAGCAGCAACAATTAAAATTGGAGATTATCCGCAAAAAGACGAGGGCTAACCGCCTGACGAAGGCTAAACGCCCTGGTCATTGATTACTGATTGCGGTTTCAGACGAGCGAAAGTTGCCTGGCTGCATTTGGCCTTTCAATATTTAGCAGCTTCTCTTTGCGTGGCAAGCCGCCACCATATCCGGTGAGCTTGCCATTAGCACCGATGACGCGATGGCATGGCACAATGATTGAGATGGGGTTCAATCCATTGGCAAGGCCAACGGCCCGACAGGCTTTTGGATTATCGATGCGCCTGGCCAATTCAGCATAGGAAATTACTTCGCCGAAAGGAATATTGCGCAGCTCTTGCCAGACACGCATTTGAAAATCAGTTCCAGAGATATGCAATGGCACCGTAAATTCTGTGAGTATACCGGCAAAGTAAGCGGCCAACTCCGCCCTGGTCTGCTCGAAGGGCGCTGCCGATTCGTCTAGAATCCATGTCGAATCGGTATCTGAAAAACCTTTGTGATTCTCCATGAACAATCCTGTCAGGCAACTGCCGTCAGAGGTCAAAGTCAAAACACCGACAGGGCTATCTGTTCTGCAATAAAATACTGTCATCGTTTACTTTCTCCAGAGATTTCCATAAGTGCATAGCAGCGTATGAACGCCACGGTCTGTATCGCTCCGCATACGCAATAATCTGTTTGTCGCTTTTCAGATTCAGTGCCTTTTTGATGCCCAAATCTGAGTACGGAAAAGCGTCGGGCCACGATAATGCCCGCATCGCAATGTATTCGGTGGTCCAATCTCCAATACCGGGCAAAGTTTTTAGCCTTGCACTCGTTTGCTCGACATCCTGCCCCGGCTCCAGAGACACAAACCCAGATGCAATCGCCCGAGCCAGAGCAAGGATCGTAGTTATCCGAGTGCCGGTTATACCAAGCCCGCTCAGATCATCTGTAGAAAGTTCAGCCAGCGATTGTGCGGTTGGTGCGCATCTACTTAAGGCAGGGTATGGAGTTTCAATCACAGCTCCGAACTTTTGCGCGATTCTGCCATGCAGAGTGCTCGCCGCTTTCACGCTTACTTGTTGCCCGAGTATCGCTCTTACAGCTAAATCAAAGCCGTTAAACGCACCCGGTACGCGCAACCCCGGTCGATCCCCGGCAAGTGTTCCGAGACTTGCGGCAATCAGACCGGGATCAGCCTGGGTATCCAACATTCGCTTGCAGCGCGCCACTACATTGAGCAACACCGGAGCAAGCGATGTTGAAACCTGGATTGAAATTGTGCTTTTGTCAGGATTTTTCCTGATTGCTATCCATCCAGCATGCTTACCGAACGACGCCGTCCGAACGTAAGCACCTTCTGTAACCAGCTCCACCCCCGGGCATGCACGCCCTTCCAGGAAACTGAGCATCGACGACCAATCGTATGGCTCACGATGTACAACCTCACAAAGCAGGTAGGGAGTCTCGTGATCCCTTACTCGCTTACGCAACTGAGTGGGATTAAGATTATATCTTTCGAGAAACAGAGCATTGAATCGCCGAAGGCTCGAAAAACCACTGGCGAAAGCTACTTCAGTCACAGGAAGATTAGTGTCTGTGAGCAGGCGTTTAGCTAGCAAGAGCCGCTGCGTCTGAGCAATTTGAATCGGCGAAACGCCAAATTCAGATTCGATAACTCTGCGCAAATGCCTCGAACTGATGCCCATCTCAGTCGCTAAACCTTCAATTCCCAGTTCAGTGAGGGCACCGTCTTCGATACGATTCAAGGCAATCGCAGCTAGACGACTGATTGCATCTACGGATGCGTTCCCAGGCGCAAGTTCAGGACGACATCTGAGACAGGGGCGATACCCGGCATGCTCGGCTGCCGCGGCTGTAGAAAAGAACGTCACGTTCTTGAACAAAGGCGTCTTAGCAGGGCAGACATTGCGGCAGTATATCTTTGTGGATTTAACGGCAATGAAAAACGCCCCATCGAAACGCGCGTCATGGGTAAGAAGAGCCTGGTAACAACTTTCCGGATTCAACATGCCTCTATCCTAACGAAAGGCATCGTAGCAGACTCGCCGTTTTCGGACACCGATAATCGGGAACGATTTTGACAAGTGCCGAGCACCAGGCGACAACCGAGAGCTATCCAGCAGCAGTCTTGACAGGCAATCGCACAAGATAGGTCGTTACTTTGTTCAGCCGAGCCAAACTTAACGTGCCGCCATGCATTTCTATAATTCTTTTTGCGGCATGAACAGCGAGCGTAGTTCCGTTTTCCTCTTCAGCTGAAAGAGTCAAATCACCTGGCAAATTAAGATACTTAGCAGGCAGGAGAGACGATCTATTTGAGAACTCGACTTCTGCAAACCCACCTCGCTCAGACATTTTGACCTTTACTCTCCCAGCTGCCGGTGAGTATTTAATTGCAAGCTCCAACAGGTTGGACAAAAGGCGCTCAAACAGGCGATAGTCTGCACAGATGATTAAACGGTTCAGACCCTATGGTCACATCTACGTCCTTCTGCATAGCAGTTGAACTAAATTGTTCCAAACATCTCAGAATCTGCTGCCTGACGTCATAATATGTTCGACTCGGAATCTCAATGTTTTCGAGCCTGTAATAATCAATCGTATTATCAATCAAGCGAAGCAAAGCCAGATCGTTCTGTTTTACACATTCAAGCAAAGATGCAGCACTTTTCGATAGGTTGTCTGAATTTTTGACGTGCTCAACGATTCGAACATCTGCTAATAAGGGCGTTTTTACATCATGCAAAAGTGTAGCTAAAAACTCGTACTTCTGACGATTGAGCTGCACTTCGGCAGTAACATCTCTCTGAATGCCCACAAAATTAGTAAGTTTGCCCGATTTCTCGACTAAAGGACTGATCGTCAATTCGTTGAAAAACAGTTCTCCATTCTTTTTATAGTTCCGAACTATAACAGTGCAGGGCTGATACGTCCGCAACGCATTTCTTACATCACTCAAGCAGGATTGACGACGATCTCCGCCCTGTAGAAATCGACAATTTTTGCCGAGAACTTCGTCTCGCTCATATCCAGTCATTTCGCAAAAAGCTTGATTCGCAAAAACAATAGGATTGTCATCAACAGAAGGGTCAGTCACCAATACGCCGCAACGCGTTGCCTTGAGTGCTTTCGACAGCACTTGCGATTTCAATTTATTCTCTTTTTTATGCTTACGCTGAGACACGCTCAACACCTTGACGAGGTGATGTTTTAGTTTGAAATAAAGCAGGCTCGCTGCGAGTTTGACACCTGTGTTTTCGGCCGACTATACCACTAAAGAGTTAAAGTCGAACTCTAGCCAAAATTGTGAGCGGGAAGACTATAGTCGACGCAAAATAACACATTCGAGTGATTGACGGCCCAGTATCAATGAAACTTATACGCACCATTAGCGGTGCGACTTCCAGAGGCTTCTTTCTCAGACATCTTTTATGATTTACAATAGCTACCGGGGGCTCAAAAGAAATTCTAACAACGATCTGAGCATAGGTCGAATCGTCGACTATATTCAACATGAATTCAAAAGAGTGATTGAAGAATTCATAAGTTCACGTCTTCACAACAACACAAGATGCAATACGACTCTTCCATCATGGAAAAACTTATCAGCGACGAACGGCTAAAGCTAATCATCGAAGCCGCACCTTGCGGGATGCTTATGGTCAATGAGCAAGGAACAATAATTCTAGTCAACTCTCAAGTTGAAAAGTTATTTGGCTATCGGCGTGAAGAATTGCTCGGCCAGTCTATGGAAATTCTTGTTCCTCGTTCTTTGCGATCAGCACACCCAGAGCACAGAAAAGAGTTTTTCGAAAATCCAAAAGCCAGGGCGATGGGAGCCGGCCGAGATCTGTATGGACAGCGGAAAGACGGTTCTTCTGTTCCGCTAGAAATAGGTTTGAACCCGGTCATTTCGAGCGGTGAAAAGTATGTTGTAGCCTCGCTTGTGGATATAACTGAGCGAAAATCATCAGAATCGACTCTGCAAGAAAAGTTGCTTGAATTGCAACGGTCAAATGAAGATCTTGAACAATTCGCCTACGTTTGTTCGCACGATCTGCAAGAACCACTGAGAGTAATCTCAAATTACACACAACTGCTTGCAAAGCGATATCAAGATCACTTAGACGAAGATGCAGACGAGTTTGTCGACTTTATCGTCGACGCTACCAAGCGCATGCAAGAACTTATTAACGACTTGCTTCTCTACAGTCGAGTGCAAACGAAGGGCCAGGCATTTCGAACTACTGATTGCAACGAAACAGTTAAAATCGCAATGTCCAACCTGTCACTGGCGATTGAGGAAAGCGGGGCGACAGTGACTGCTGACCACTTGCCAGTAGTGCAAGCAGACGGCTCGCAGATGCTGCAACTGTTTCAAAACCTGATAAGCAACGCTATAAAGTTTCGAGGCGAAGCGGCACCAAAAATACATATTGCAGCCCGACGAGAGAATAACTTTTGGATTTTCTCAATCAGTGACAATGGGCTCGGAATCGATATGAAATATGCGGAGCGCATATTCATCATCTTCCAGCGTCTGCACAACAGAGAAACGTATTCCGGCAGCGGTATAGGTCTGGCTATCTGCAAGAAAATCGCTGAACGACACGGTGGAAAAATCTGGATTGAATCTGAACCCGGTCAGGGCACTACTTTTTACTTCACCATTCCAACCATCGAGGAGAAAGAGCAATAGATGAATCGAGCCACCAAGCGCATTCTCCTTGTGGAAGACAGTCCGGCAGATGCGCGATTAATTCTTGAAGTGTTCAAAGACGAAAATATCAGCGCAGATATTCAAGTAGTCCGAGATGGTCAGACTGCAATGGATCGACTGCGATGTGTTGGACAATTCGCTGACTCTCAAAAACCCGATCTCGTAATATTAGATTTAAACCTGCCAAAAAAAGATGGGCGTGAAGTTCTTGCAGAAGTAAAAGGTGACGAGCACCTTAAGTGTATTCCAATAGTAATTTTGACTACGTCGCAATCTGAAGACGACATCATTAAAAGCTACGAGTTGCAAGCAAATTGCTATGTAACCAAACCAATCGAACTGCAGCAATTTGTAAAAACCATAAAGTCTTTCGAATCGTTCTGGCTGAAATCTGTGAGGTATCCGCATAGTCATGAATGACATCACTTCAGTCTTGCTGATTGAGGATAGCCAGGCAGATGCCAAATATGTGCAAAAAATATTGCCAACGCATCTTTACCGATTTGTTCACGTCGACAGACTGGAACGCGCACGTGAAGCGATGCAAGAAAATTCCAACTTTGATGTTATTTTGCTCGACCTGAGTCTTCCTGACGAATCTGGACTGTCCACAATCATGTCGACAATATCCTGGGCAAATTCTGTGCCAATAGTCATTTTGACCGGGCTCGCCGATGAAGACCTCGCTATCCAGGCCGTCAAATGTGGTGCTCAAGATTACATTTGTAAGCAAGACTTGTCCGGTCCCAGTTTAAGTCGAACAATTCGCTACGCAATTGAGCGCAAACAACACGATAAGGACGCTAAACGTCTGGCCGTTCTTGAAAAGCACGAAGAATTCATGGCCACGCTAACACACGACCTTAAAAACCCCTTGATCGGCAATAACATGATCCTGGAGCTGATGGCAGAGCAGGTTCTGGGTGTAGTAAGTGCTGAACAAGCCAGTCTACTGCTCAATTTGCGCGATAGCAATTCACTTTTGATTTCGATGATACAAAGTTTGATTGACGTTTATAGATTCGAGAAAGATGTTGACTCGGTAAAAATGGAAAGCGTCGAGCCTTTACTGATAATAGACAAGTGCATGAAGTCGATAGCGCCAATAGCCATGCACAGGCAGATAAAGCTATCCACGAATTTCGCTGATTCAGTAGAAACGATTACCGCCGATGCTGATGCTTTCAGGCGTGTGATGCAAAATCTGCTCGACAACGCTCTTAAGTTCACACCGGACGGAGGAGCTATCGGTATCGATGCCTATGCCACCAATGGCAGTATCGTATTCAAAATAACAGACAGCGGACCTGGTATTCCAAAAGAAGAGCAAAGCCACCTTTTTGAACGTTTTGCACAAGGTCGAGCCGGGAAAAAATTCACACCTGGCATTGGTTTAGGACTCTATCTATGCAAACAGCTGGTTTGTGCTCACCGCGGTGAAATTTCTTGTTCAAGTGATATCGGATGCGGCACCACGTTCACCGTAAAACTTCCGCAAAATGGAATCTCAGAAAACAACCAAACTTCATCTGAGGTAAACTATGACCGATCGAGGCTCAATTAGAGTATTCATCGCTGAGGACCAGGAAATCATTCGGATTGGACTGGAGGCAATAATTTCCAGACATCCAACCATGCAGGTAATTGGAACCGCCAGCAACGGACAAGATGCCTATCAACGGTGTCTGCAGCTGAACCCTGACGTAACAATTATGGACCTGAGCATGCCCGTTATGAATGGAGTCGAGGCTACCAGGTTGCTGCGGGAAAAATCTCCTGATTTAAAAGTCTTGATTGTAACTTCGCATGAAAATGATGACGATATATTCGCATCGTTTAAGGCTGGAGCAGATGGATACTGTCTGAAAACGGCGCTGAAAGGCGATGTTATAAACGCAATTCAAACAGTGGCCGAAGGCGGTGCCTGGCTTGATGCTCGCATCGCAGACAGAGTACTGCAGTGCTTCCGAAGTCCATCGAAAAAACCAAATGAGCGACCTTCGATGCCGCCAGAAACTTTCAACCTGACAGCCAGGGAAATCGAAGTTTTGCAACTAATCGTCGAAGGGTGCACTAATGCAGCCATCGCACAGAGGTTGCACGTAGCGACACAAACGATAAAAACTCATATCAGACATATCATGGAAAAACTCGCCGTTTCAGACCGCACTCAAGCCGCCGTTAAAGCACTAAGACAGGGAATTGTTTGATTTCCTTCGAAGGCTCTCCTGTCGAAGACTCAGCTTATAGTTTCGCACCAGCAGGCGTTGTTTCCGTCGTATCAGCGGATAACAACGGCAAGGTGAAGCAGAAACTCGAACCTTTTCCAACTTCGCTTTCGACCCAGATGCGGCCGCCGTGCAGTTCGACAAACGCGCGACATATTGTTAGCCCCAGCCCAGAGCCTTTTTCATGGGTGCCTTTGACTTGATGAAAACGCTCGAACACCTTATCTAATTCGTCTGGCGGAATGCCTTTGCCTTCGTCTTTAACAACGATTTTAACCATGTCGCCGTCGACACTCGCAGAAACATCGACTGTTCCGTTATCAGGTGAGAACTTGATTGCGTTGCCGACGAGGTTGATCAAGATACGATCGATTTTGTCACCGTCACCATTGGCAATGAGCGAAGTCGGATGCATGTTCAGCTTGACTCCCTTTGCTTCAGCAGTCGCTGCTACCGAGTCTGAACAAATGCAAAAATTTTCGTCGAGATAGCATGCCGAAAAATCGATGGACATCTGCCCAGATCGAACTTTTTCGACATCAAGTAAATCGTTCACGAGCAAAGCCAAACGGCTTACGCTGCGCTCTCCCACCTGCAAATAATGCGACTTGCGATCGTCAGGCTCCCCATCTTCCTCGTTGTGGATCAGAATCTCGAATATGTGTCCGAGCGTCGTCAACGGTGTGCGCAAGTCATGTGTAACCATGTGCACAACCTCCTGACGAAGCCTCTCCGCAGCACGTCTTTCACTCATATCGTGGATGACACAAAACATCGATCGCTCTTTCTCAGACCACTGTGTCGACCAGAGCGTATCAACAGTATGACCATCTTTGTGGCGCATCTGCACTTCAATAGAAGATTCGATGTTTTGTTCACGTAAGTTGGAAACGAACTGCTGTGCGGATTCAGGCGTGCCAGCAATAGCATCGATAACTCGCGTGCCGTACAACTCGTCTTTGGTATAGCCGAGCAATGTAAAACAGGCAGGATTGACGTCAGTAAACTTACCCTTACTGATAGAACAGATCATGTCACGCGCATTGTCGATGACCGCTCGTTCCTTTTGATGCGCTTGCTCAAGTGAGTCTGCCATGTTGTGGAAGGTATGATCGATTTTGGCGATTTCATCGTTGCCGCTCATTTCGGGATGCAATGGACGATTGGTAGCCAGGCGCAAATTATTGTCACTGAGCCGGTTCAAGCGAAACCCTATACTCAACGCCAGCGCCGAACCGACTATAGCGGTAAATGCCATCATCAAACCGCTTCCCCACAACGCCACCTGCTGGAACCGTTGCCGAGCAGCGGCCTGAGCCTCGGTGCTTTCCTGCGCCAGTTGCTCGTACTTTCGTGCCAGCTTGGACAGACGACCGTACATCACGTCTTGCACCTGATGCCCGAGTTGCATCCATAGAATATGCTGGCGCACAGGGTCTTCGGTCACCCGAATCTCTCTGGCAAGTTGAAACGCTCGCATTTGATCTTGTTCGATTGAGAGTATGGTGCGATTCAGCTCGGGTTCATTCTTGCTCAGATCATCAATTACTTTGTATTGAGATTGCATGCGGTTTACAATTGCATCCAACTCCTCGCTCGAACTCGCTTCGAGCTGATACATGTGACCCATTTTGGAAATTGTCTCGAACTGCTCGGCGTTCAATTTCGTAATTCCGTCAGACAATTTCTTGTTATGCTCGGCAGCCTTGAGTTGCGCCTCTGCCTCACTCTGCAATGTACTCATGTAAGCAAGCAGACCGACTTGCAATGCTAACGGCACAACCACCAGAAGCAAAACTTGAACGGAGACTCGCAAAGATCTCATTGATTTATGGTGTTTTACTGTCTGATTGAACCGGGGAGGGCGCTCGAGATTCCGCGTTAATGCTCGGTCCCGTCTCAATTATTGTGGCTTGCATTTTGGCCAGCAAATTCTGGGCTTGAGTTCTTTCTTGCTGCTTCTTGTCTTTCATTTTCTTCAATAGCGGCAGCAGCGATGAGAGGGGAGATGATGTTGGTTCTTCATGAGGATGCTGCATACAATATGACAGCACCCCGGTAAATCCTACCATGAGCATAGACAGCACCGCCCATAGTGAACTCCAGAACTTGGCTGACATCGGGGAAACAGCCGCGACCGCAGTAGCGTCGGTCGACATCACGTCAGTGAGACCGAGCGAAGCTTCAGTGACGTATTTGACGTCCATCAGAGAATTGAATGCAACGTTCAGAGCGACGAACAAGACGATCAAACGAGCATCTCGCGCAGAACTTTGGAAAGCGAAAATGACAAACGCCAGGGTCAAAAACAACGAAATAATCACGCCGGTGTGATCCGTCATCAGTTTGGGCGCGCAATAACCAATGAAAAAGCCGATCAGCAGCAAAATGACATTCGACATCTTCCAGAAACGTGACACTAAAATCAATACACAACTAAAAAAGGTAGCGCCGAGATATCCGGCCTGCCCGATCATGAAAGGGTCTCCGCCTTGGCAGTTCGTCCAGCCAGCCAGCTCTTTTCCGGGCAAAATCGTCATCGATTGCACGCGCCCCCCGGTCAGAAGGCAGGCAATGACGTGCCCCATTTCATGCAAAAAAGTAGTGAAAAGGTCCAGTGGCGCCATAATCAGCTGAACAGACGGTTGATCGCGCAGCAAAAACAGAAGAATCGAGATTGTCACAACCCAGGAAGCCCCGGGCAGCCCGGAGCGGTGATTCTTGTGGTCAAGCTCTGAGGGAGACATAGACCATGATTATGGGCGATAGTTGCCAAGAGGGCAATAATTTGCGGCAACATTTTATCCGGCAAATCTCAACCAGGCTGAGATTTCGGGGGCAAATCTGTCAAAATGATCGGTCGATTCAAACAGAGACTGAGGTTTCAGCTTTTATGGCGCACAAAGTACAGAAGACAGACGAAGAATGGCAGAAGGAACTGACCCCAGAGCAATTCCACATTGCTCGAAAGAAGGGAACTGAGCGGGCATTCACTGGAAAATACAACAATTGCAAGACCACCGGTGTTTACAAATGCATCTGTTGTGGCCAGGAATTATTTAGTTCAGACAACAAATATGATTCGGGTTCAGGCTGGCCAAGCTTCTGGCAGCCAATCAACGAAGGCAATGTCGAAACCGAAACCGACTCAACGCTAGGTATGGTTCGCACCGAAGTTATGTGCAAAAACTGCGGCGCCCACCTGGGTCACGTTTTCGAAGACGGTCCCAAGCCTACTAACCTGCGATACTGCATCAATTCGGCTTCGCTTAATTTGGAAGAAAAGAAATAGCAAAGAAGCGTTGAAGCCTTAGTTCGCCGGGTAGAACCTTAACAAGGGCAGCCCCGAGCCCCTCCAGAACAGCCCTTACATGGTGAATTCATGGGCAATACGATATTGCTCGCTGACGCTGATCTTCAACTTGTGACAATGCTCAAGTCGCTGCTTTCAGGCAGAGGATACGTTCCTGCTCACGCTGAAAGCGGGCGAGCAGCGCTTGAGCACATTGGCCAGCACAGCCCCGCTCTTGTCATTGTGGGCGAGCAGCTCACTGACATCGACGGAATCGGGCTGATCGTCAAAATCAGGAAGTCTTATCCTGACGTCAAACTCGCCTTCATTGCCAACGAATGGCGGGAAGCGGAGCTTTATCAGCAACTGACCAAAGATTTTCGAGTCGAGCTTATAGTGCATCGACCGCTCAAGCCATCACTTTTTGCAGCACAGATCGACAGCCAGTTGCGCCATCAGCAAGCGATCAGATTGGCGGGCAGCGAGCAGGAGGAAAAAACATTCCTGACTTTGCGAAGTCGATTCGCAGAAGTCTTGCCCACCCGATTATCGCTCATCTCAGATGCAATCGAACTTGCCACTACAGACAGTGCCAACAAGGATCTGACGGCGGAGGCGCGTCGATTGGCCCACAACTTGAAAGGAACCGCAAGCTCATGCGGTTTCACACTGGTTGGAGAGGCAGCGTCGCACCTGGAAAGAGCCCTGATTCAGATCCAAACAAACGGATTCGACGACATCCTTGCCGCCTGGGGAGAAGTGATGTTGCTTTTCGAAGCCGTCTCGCACCAGGCTCAGGTGGAGCTTAAAAACAACGTGCCCACCCAGACACAACTGGATGTCTTAGCCGACGACTCTGCCATGGCGAAAGTGCTTCTTGTAGGCTCTGAGTTCTTTTCAGAAGGAAAAGAAGCCCTGCAGAGCGGACTGCCTATTAAGGTAATCGCCGCGAGTTGCGCCCGCGATGCACTCGACAAAGCGGCTGCCACCACGCTTGATGCGGTGATTATCGATATGGACTCAGCGCCGAAAGAATCGATCAATCTGGCACGAGAATTGCGAGGAATTACCGGTTATGAGTCGCTTCCGCTAGCTTTTATTGCCAAAGGAGCAGCGCCGGAAGACAGAATCGAAACAACTCACGCCGGAGCATCGATCTTTCTTGATAAACCTCTCAACACCAGCACCCTGAATCAGGGCATCGAGTATTTACTCGGGGTGAGAGGAGGAGGCAGGCACAGAGTTCTTGTTATCGACGATGACGAAGACTTCTCTACCATTATCGCCCATGCTCTTGGCAAGGAGGGCATGCTGGTCAAGGTTTTGAATGACCCGACTGGTGTTCTGCCGGCTATGGAAAATTTCCTTCCAGATCTGGTTTTGCTCGATGTAATGATGCCGGGAATCAGCGGTTTCGAAGTCTGCCGCATTTTGCGAGGCACGTCCCGTTGGCAAGACGTGCCTATTCTGTTTCTGACGGCCGAAACCGAGCTAGACGCACGCCTGGCGGCTTTTGACGCCGGAGGGGACGACTATTTGCCCAAGCCTGTTGCCCCGGTCGAGCTGCTTACCCGCGTCAAAGTGAGATTGGAGCGTGCCAGGCTGCTGCGTGACCGGGCGGACCGCGACATTCTTTCTGGCTTGTTTTTGCGACGCGCATTTATGGAACAGCTGAACGCCCTGATTTCGGAAGCTGAGCGCTACAAACTGGTTTTCTCACTGGCTTTGCTGGACGTGGACCATTTTAAGAAAGTAAATGACACTTACGGTCACCTGGCGGGAGACAGAGTGCTTGCGCATCTGGGACAATTATTGAAACGTAGATTCAGAGTCGAAGATTTACGCGGGCGATGGGGCGGCGAAGAATTTATTGTCGCGTTCCGCCATGAAGGTAAAGAGACTACAATTGGTGCACTGAACCGAGTGCTGGAGGAACTGCGAAGTACAGAGTTCAGGGGCGACCACGGCGAAACCTTCAATGTTTCGTTCACGGCAGGAATGTCCAGCTTCCCGGAAGATGGCAGGACGCTCGAAGATCTCGTGCATGTTTCTGACCAGAGACTATATCTTGGCAAAGAGTGCGGACGCAATAGAATAATCGGTAATGGTTGAGGCAAAAAAATGGCTAGAGTTCTGTTGGTAGAAGACGACGAATCACTTTCGGAAACAGTTAAGCAATGGTTGCTTTTTGAGAAGCATGCCGTTGAAACTGCCGCCACAGGCTACGATGCCATCGAGCAGTTGCGATTCGGAGAGTTCGATATCGTCTTGATGGATTGGCAGTTGCCTGAGATGACCGGTATCGAAATTTGCAAACAGTATCGTGCCGGCGGAGGCAAAACACCGATCATGATGTTGAGCGGCAACGATTCTGCAGCAGAGCGTCAGATGGGCTTAGACTCAGGTGCCAATGACTATATGCGCAAGCCGTTTAAATTGAAGGATTTGTCTGAGCGTATGAATAAATTGATCAACGCGGTCAAGCCTGGTTAACTGATCAAATTTTTGCTGGCATCATATCCGGTATCACATCAGATCATCTTCGAGGACCGACTCGCATGATTGAACAATCTGAAGCCGAACGAATAGCATTGCGTCATATCAACGGCAACTGCCCTCCCGGTGAAGAAAAGTTCGAGATCACTCGCTGTGACGAAAAGCGCTACGGCTGGGTCATGCATTATGACGGCAAGGGTGAGGAAAGCGGACAATATGACGGCAATGTGCCTGTAGTGGTGGAGCGCGAGAACGGCAAACTCACCGTATTGTACGGATCGGCGTGGCCTTTGGAAAAGACTCTGGCGTGGTTTGAGGCTGAATGGTTGTGGCGCTATGAATTTAATTCCGCTCTAGAATCGGCCAGAAACGGCGATTTTAGCGAAGCACAGATAAAGCTACTCGAATGCCTGAATGGCATCGAAGCAATGATTGGCGATAGACCACATAATCAAGGCGGCAGGCTGACGATCGAGTTTTCGCTCGAGTGCCTGAATTGCTCGGGTGAGCTGCACCTGAAAGCTGGTAACCTCGACGCTGCTGCCGAGACGCTAATGGATGCGAAACAGCGTCTGGACAAGTGGGCACCAATTACTCAAGTGGCGGTGCTCGAGCATCGGCTTCCTATACTGCAAAACCTGGTTTCTCTGCGAAATAAAGAAAGGCGCACTCGCGAAGCGGACTTATTCAAGCGCGAAATCGCCACCGCATATAGAACCGCAAGAGAATTCAGCAAATCGCAGGAAGTTTTAGAACAGCAGCTCGAAAAGCGCGTCGAATCGTACTCTCAAGGACACCCGGCTGTGGCTCAGACGCTTACCGATTTAGCGATTTTGAAGGGTGAACTCAATCAATATTTTGAAGCGGCACTGTTTTTAGAAGCTGCTATGAAGATCTGGGAGCCAATTTTGCAAGATCCCGCTCTTCTGAAAAAGCACGCAGACAGCGCAACTTCGACTTTTCCGATGGCAACACTACTGCAGTGTGCGGCTGAAACGCTGGATAACTATGCGAGCTATGTTTTGATGCGCGAGGGACGTCGCGATGAATCCGTCGAATTAAGAGACCGCGCCAAACTTCTGATGGCTCAGCACGGCACGGTGAAGTAGATTTTTGTGTTTCAGAGTCTGTGTTCAGTCGATGGAGTCTGTGCTCAGTCGGTTGGTTTTGTGCCCATTCGGCTACAGATTCTGTCATGCGTGCGACACAAGTTTTCAAATACTGTTGTGGGGTGCGAATGAATTTAATTGATTGACAACCACCCGAATCGCTGCTATATTCAAAACGCCCAAAATATAAATAAGTTACCAGTCTAGCTTTGAGCCGACTGCACAACATCTGTTTCGCTTTGCGTACCAGATGTTTCGCACGAACTCAGATCCAGTAAAAACGCATCTTCTGCTATGACAAGACCTCAAGCACTAGAAAACTTTCAAGTTCAGGCACCAAATGCAGGGCCCGACTTGTTCATTCATGCATTCAAAGATGTGCTTCCGCAGTCTGTCTACACTCCTAGCCGAGAACTGCCGACATCTCTGAACTTTTCGTCAGACATTTACGGATCGGCTGCTGACGCCATTCCTCCAGCAACGGCAGAGCAGCTTCGCCCCATCTTCGATAAGGCTACCGGAGTGACCTTCACTTCACCCGCCGAAAATAAGAAATCGGGGCAGCAACCTGATTTCTTCCTTGGTGAAGATGGAAAGCTCAGACCGAATCCAGACAAGAAGTCTCCCAATAAAGACGGATCGATCAATATCGAGCTGCAATCGAAAAACAAGTCTGAGGTAGACGCAAAGAAATTAGCCGATCAACTGCAGAAAGCGGCAATCAAAGACTTGATCAGCTACTTCACCAGAAACAACAAAGGGCAAAAAATTCCGCAAGATTGGCTCGATCAGCTAGCCAGGGAACCTGATTTGCCACCGGCTCCGGTGCCCATCGATACACCACCACCTGAGGTGTCGCCGCCGACGCAAGACACTCCGCGACCCCAGCCACAACCGAGCACAGACAACTCACAACAACCGCAAGAGACGCCACAGCCTACGCAAACACCAAACTACGGCTCCGACACGGGAGGCGGTGGTGGTGGCGGCGGCGGAAATACCGGCGGAGGCGGCGGCGGTGGTGACTACAGCGGCGGCAGAGGCAGCAGCAGCGGCTCCGGATCCTCGTATAATGGTGGCGATGGAGGTGCCGCAACATCTAATGCTCCGAGAGCAGACGTGACTGACTTGCAACCACTCAAAGATGTACCGAGCCCTACACCGAATGGTGGCGGTCTTGCGCACTTGCAGGCAGCGATTGACAGAGCCAATAGTGGCGGCGCACCGATTAGCGTTCTCCAGTATGGTGACTCGCACATTGTTGCTGGAACTGAACCTAAAGCAATTGAAGACGCATTGAAGTCACTCGGTCCTGTGCAATACGACACGATGGCTAAAGTTGGCATCAGTGCCAATTACCCGCTGACAGATCCGACGAATTGGCTTGATAAACCTATTCAGAAAGACAATCCTGATTTGATCATTCTTTCGTTCGGCAGCAACGACTCAGCCGGTCCTCAAAATCAAGCCGCATATGAGGCAAGCTATCAAAAACTGATCGACAACGTGAGAGAGCGGGCACCGAATGCCTCGATTCTCATTGTCGGTCCAAGTGACGGCGACTCGATTCAGGGAGCAAACAAAGGAAACACACTGCCCGGACTCGATACGGTTGTTGCAGCGCAGCGTGACGTGGCGCAGAAAAACGGTCTGGATTTCTTCGACTTGCGACAATCGATGGGTGGTGCCGGTTCGATAGAAGCCTGGCACGCAAACGGATTAGCCGGTGCCGACAAATTGCATTTCACAACCAAAGGATATGAGTTGATTGGCAATGCTGTCGCCAATCACATCAAAGATCAGGTGCACAAAAACTAGTATCCTGAAAAGTAGCGTCCTGTAAAATTAGCGTCCTGTAAAACCAGCGTCTTGCAAAACAAGCGTCCTGTAAAACCAGCGTCCTGTAAAACCAACGTCCTGTAAAACCAGCGTCCTGTAAAACCAGCGTCCTGTGAACTACGCGACCTCTTCACTGTTCTCATGAGCGACTCTAAAAGCGCCTTTTTTGACGGAATACCAGGTCGCCACGGCACCGCATATGACACCAACGAGCAATCCGGGCACGCTCCCCTCGGGCCCAAACGGCCCGCCACTTGCGAGCATCGAGCCGCTCGTCTGAGCGGTGATTAAAGACGGTCCAAAATTTTGACCAGACACGATCGTTCCAAATATTGGACCTTCAAAAAAATTCCACGCCCAATGCATTCCCAGTGGCAGCCAGATGCGGCGGTTGATCAAAAACACGGCATTGAGCAAAAATCCCGCTTCGAAAACCAAAAACACACAGCCCATCAACTGCTGCCCCACTGTGGCATTATCCACAGTGTTGACCATGTGAACCAATCCAAAAAGAATGGAAGCAATAACCAGCGCAGGCACTGTTCCCCACTTTCTTTCGCAAGTCTGAAATACAAATATTCGAAAAACCACTTCTTCTACAACGGCAGCGAAGAAAAACAAGACAAATGGATAGAGCAAATTGGCATGCCAGTTGAGACCAGCAACTCTGTATGCACTGAGCAAATACATACCGAGTATGGCTCCGCCTGACACGATGAATCCAAGTGCAAATCCGCAGCTGATCTCCGGTATAACGCCCTTTTTGACGATGCCTGTGCTCAAAAACTGGCGCTTCTGAATAAAAACAACATATAAATACAACAGGCCAAGGCAGTAGATGCTTTGCAAAATTTCGTTCAGCATCAAGCTAAAGGAAAGTGGCATGACGACAAACTGGTTTAAAAGCATCCAGGTGCCGTAGATCAACAGCAGGAACAGTGAGATATAGGAAATGATTTGGGTGGCCGGATGCAGCCAGAATTTCTTCACTCAGTAGTCCTCACGCTGTCACGCCTGATTACTATACCTGCTTATGAACACGGAATTGCACCTGAAACCCCACGGCAAATATGCTCAGTTATTAAACGTGCCATGTGCAGATGACGCGAAAGGAAATTTTGAGGTTATCATTTGAGTAGAGTTCGCGAAACGAAAAATGGAGAGGTAACGGTTGCCGGAACTTCCAGATATCAAAGCGTACATAAAAGCATTAGAACCGCGGATAGTGGCACAGCCGCTCGATAAGATTCGCCTGGCGAGCGCATTTTTGTTGCGTACTGCCGAACCTCCTCTGTCAGACGCCGAGGGGCGCACTGTGCGAGAGTTGCGGCGCATCGGTAAACGAATTGCCATCGGGCTGGACAATGATCTCTGGCTCGTAATTCATTTGATGATAGCCGGTCGTTTACACTGGCGGGCTCGCGATGCAAAATTGGGCGGTCGAAATAACCTCGCTGCTTTCGACTTTCCTGACGGCTCACTTGTATTGACGGAAGCAGGAGCTAAAAGGCGAGCTTCTCTGCACGTGCTACAGGGTCAAGAGGCGTTAGACGCGATCGACCCCGGAGGCATAGAGGTTCTTGAGAGCGATCTGGAATCGTTCAAGAACGCTCTCTCAGTCGAAAATCGAACTTTGAAGCGAGCCCTAACAGATCCACGCATCATCAGCGGAATTGGCAATGCTTACTCCGACGAAATCTTGCACGCAGCAAAATTGTCACCAATTGCCCGTACACAAAAACTTTCCACGGAGCAATGGGAGCGCCTTTACAGCGCCACGTGCGAGACCCTGACACATTGGGTAGAGCGTCTCGACCAGGAAGCGCAAGCGAAGTTTCCTGAGAAAGTTACTGCCTTCCGCAATGATTTCGCGGTGCATGGGCGCTACCAGAAACCATGCCCTGCGTGCGGCGAACCAATCCAGCGGATTCGCTATGCAGACAACGAAACGAATTACTGTGCTCGCTGTCAGACGAATGGGGAGCTTTTAGCAGACCGCAGTCTTTCACGTTTGCTAAAATCCGATTGGCCAAAGACCCTTGATGAATTAGAAGCGCTCAAAAGAAGGTAATCACCTGGTGAAAAAATCTCTCCGCCCGGCTGTCGGTGTAGCACTGATCGGTTTAGCACTGATTGTTTTGGCACTCAGCGCTTATACAGCAGCGCGCGCCTCCAGTCCACACCCACCCGGTTTTCTTTACCCCACTGCAGGCGTCGTTAGTTACAACTCTAGGCAGAGTTCCGGTCTCAGCGCCGTCTACAACAGCAACATCACTTTCGGTAATAACCACCTTCCAGGATACGTGCTCACAGGAAGCTCTGCTGCAGGACAGGTCGGGTGGAATATTCCATCTTTAGCGGGCGGCAATGCGACAGTGCAGCAATTTTACGGCGCAAAGATATACATCGCCAGCGGTGTCAACTTTGCAACCACGGTTCCATTTGAGATTGTGGTGCAAACCAGCGATGGTGTAGCTCACACCTGCAATGGTACACGCGGCACGTACCGGTTTCATCCAGCTCAGGGCGGGGCTCCAGCTTACAGCAGCTTCACCGCATATGGTGATCAATTTACTCCGACTCTCGGGTTAGGAGACTCAACTATCCAGAAGACAGCGTTCATTTTTACCGGCTCAGGAACAGTGGGCTTCACCGGCGCAGTCGTGCAGGGCGGCAACACCATCCTTGTTCCAGGGCACTACAGCTATGCAACCGTGCCAGACAACAAGTTCAATTTTCAGTAGCAAACAAAAACAATTCGGTTGCAGAGTAAAGTCGCTCGCTTGTAGAAGATCAGTCGACAAAACTTTTGTCCAGCGAGAGCCAAATGCGTAGACTTTTAGTTACGTTGCCGGAATTGACTAAAACCCGGAAAGAGCCGACAAATAAGAATTTTGACAACTTCAAAATGTCACATATCCCGCTCCTGCTCAGTTTGAAAATCATTTGAAAGAATGAAAAACTAGTGCCGCATAGAAACGACATTAGTTTGGGAGTTTGTTTGAATGAAAATTTCGAAAGTAGTTTCAATATCGCTGAGCGCGATCACAGCTTTAACGTGCTCTGTGGGTCAAGTATTTGCAGCATCCATTGCAATTCCCGGTTACAGCAACACCGGCGCGACCGGGATTCCAGCCCAGTGCGGAAGCGGATCCGCACAATTCGCAAGCGCGCAGTACATGCCATTGTTGGCAAAGTTGGGCGTTAACACAAGTTCTGAACTCAACTTTGCAGGTCTGATTGTCCTCGCTCCAAATTCAGCGGCAGATCCAACTGATGTCACCACATTGTTACCCATTCCTTATCAAGGCAATTTCACGCAACAAATCACAGGCACCGCGCTGGGCAATCCAAACAGCAGCTTCGCGATTCAAACTTATGTTGCCTACAGTTATGTAGATGGCAACGGTTTTAAAAACTATGGTGTCAGCCCGGTTCCAACTCAGATTGCGGTTATTCAGACAAACCAATCAATCAAGGGCAAGTCAGCTTCTGCTTACGCAGTCGGAGACACAAATCTGGCCGGACTGGCTAGCACTGGTTCGTTGAGCAACTTCATCGGCAACGTGCCGGGAACTGACGCCAACACTTTCGTTCTGCTGGGCGTCGGACAGGGCATCTTCGGACGTTCTGCATCAACTGCGGATGTTTCATTCTACTCGCCAACATTGAATCAGAACGCGCTACCTGGTTCATCTAGTAGTTTGCAGTATCCTCCAGTTTCAGGCGGAAGTAACGTGCCTGTGGGTAAAGATACCGTCGGCAATGCCAATCTCAATTGCTCTACCTTTATCTCATCGCCAGTGGTTCCAAACGCAGTAAGATAGATTTACGCACCGTAAAAGCAAAAGAGTTAAAAAAACCAAACCCGATTGGGTTTGGTTTTTTCTTTTGACGTTGCCGGAATGCAACCTAGAGTGAAAGAGTGCATCCCTGACCGGCTGCTTCAGCGTCTCACAATCGGAAGCAATACCAGTGGCAACGGACAATTTGTCCGAACCTGTAGTGGTGGACATCATCAACGCAGACCGCCATAGAGCATCTGTGCTTTGACAGCCTCGTGTCTTCGCCTGGCGAACTCGCTAAGAGTTTGATCGCCCAGTGTTGCATGTAGCTGATCGATCGCAACAGGCAACCCGCCGTGCGAACCACGTTTGGGCCAACCCTTCATCTCGGGGACGAGAAGTTTCAACGAAAATTGCATGAATCCGTCGAAGCGTGTCTTATATGCAATGCGACCCTCTGGGGTTTCGCACACCAGGCGTCCTGCATTGAGAAATACTTTTTCAACAAAGAGCTGAAGAAGGTTTCTGCGTAATCTACTTACATATAAAACGTATCGCATGATATTTTTCCTCCATCATGATTTGTTTGATATAAACGCGCGAAACTATCTGGCACCATATATGATGCCAATACCTTTACTGCGATGCATCAGGGCGTTGTTTGCCGAACCGGCTCTGTCACAGCCGGTCAGGCATTCCAACGGTTGGCGATGCGCTCGCCAATTCTATTTTCGAAAACTTCGCCAGTGCGTTCGCACGCACACTGACTGTCTTCTTGATTCAGGACGCAGAAGTGTCACACGACAATGCGCACGGCATTATCCGAACTGCTAGTCTCTGACTGACTTTTAGAGGTTTTTACAACTAACGCCCAGACTGAGGATGCATCGGTATCGGTGATGCGCCTGGTGTCTCGTTGAGCCACTCTCTAATATTTGAAAACTGGCATCTGGTTGAGCCACCGCGGACCTTATCCGCGCCCAAAAACCGCTGCACAGCCTGCTTCGACGTGTAAGCAACATATGTATTTGCCAGCGATTTCATAGCCCATACTCCAACATGATGAACTTCTAGCTTAGTATAGTTATCGATAAAGTGTCAAGACAAAATTTTGTGCGAAATGCGGTAATGGTGGCAATTGTTTTTGCTTTGCAATCCGTCGCACATTGCGTTTCAGCGTGATAATCTAAGCATCAAAATCAGCGAGACAATTATGAACAATCATCTTCATCTTATTTGCGATTATGCACCGGGCGATATGGCGTGGGCGGAAGTATTCTCGGCGTTCAGCACAGGTTTACCAGCTTCCGTGCGCATGCATATGAGCAGCGTCGCTTCCTTCGACACGATTGCAACGGGCTTCCTGGTCGGACAACTCGGCAACGCAGACGAGAGTATCCGTCCCAAAGATCTGGTGATTTTTGCAAATTGCGCTCCTAGAAAAGACGTCAAACAAGCGCGCGCCAATAATGAAGGTGAGGGTTTGCTTTTTTGCACATTGAAAAACGGAGTGCAAATCATCGCCGTCAACAGTGGTTATTCCCTATCCTTTGTCAAAGATGATATTCGTGAAGTGTGGAGCACAGTTCACGAAGACCACGGCAGTCAATTTCGTTCACGCGATTATTTTCCCCAGAAGGTTCGCGCTGTGATCAACGAAGATTTCTCGTTTTTGCTGCACAAACTCGATGCCAAAACTACAATTCCCGACCCACCGAAAGAGGCGATCGGTTACATCGATTCGTTTGGCAACATGAAGACGAGTTTTCGCACGGGTAATCCGCTACCAGACAATTTTGTGCCTGGTAGCCGGTTGAAAGTTCGCATAGGCGGCACAATCCGAACTGCGACTGTGGCCACTGGAAGTTTCAACGTCATGGAAGGCGATCTGGCGTTCGCACCGGGAAGTTCTGGGCAAGACCGCAAATATTGGGAGCTTTTCCAGCGTGGAGGCTCAGCCTGGCGCGAATTTGGTAATCCGCCGACGGGATCAACAATCCACATCGACGAAGACGAATTGCCGTAACAGGCTTTGTCGCTTCGGCAGTGCTAACTTTGGCAGTGCTAACTTCGCCAGTGCTAACTTCGCCAGTGTTTCACTTTGCTTGCGTCCTACCGCGCATGCGTGCTTGTTTCGCCAGCGAAGATGATTCTGTCGTCTTCAAACCGCTCGATCTCGGCCAGAGATTCGACCGGAACGTTCAGGGGCTTCAGCAGTGCTCTTCCACCTTCGAAACCTTTCTCGATTACTGCACCAACACCAACAAGTGTGGCGCCGCTGGCTTGCACCAGCTTGACCAGCGCGAGAATCGTGCGGGCTGAAGCAAGAAAATCATCAATGATCAAAATGCGATCATTCGCATTCATGTATTCCGCTGAGACGATAAGTTCAACATCTTTTTTGTGAGTGTGCGATTCTGCAGTTTCTCTGTATGCGCCGGGCGCCATGGTGATCGGCTGATGCTTACGCGCAAAAACAATAGGTACTTGCAAAACCATTCCGGCTGCAAGTGAAGGCGCAATGCCGCTTGTTTCTGCTGTCAGAATGCGAGTTGCTTTCACATTTGCAAAACGCTTACCAAACTCTTCTCCGACAGCTTTCATCAAAGCGGGATCGATCTGGTGATTCATGAAGGCATCGACTTTGAGAATGCCATTGCCGAGATATTTTCCGTCTTTGCTGATGCGGTCACGCAGAATTTGCATTGTTCAAACCTCCATGCATCGCATGATTATATGACATCTGCCCAAGTTACGGGCTTAAACGTCCCAGGTAAAGAACATTTTGGTACCAGAGACCGTATTCAACTTCTTGTAGAAATTGATGCCCATCTCATTAAACACAGGCGTCTGCCAGCGCACCGTCTTGCAACCGGCCTGGCGGGCTTGAGCGCGAATAAAGTTCATAATTTCCATGCCGATACCCTGACCGCGCATTTCTGGTTTAAGGAACAGAGCATCCAGCAACATATGCGGAGCCAGAGCCCATGTGTCGTATTGAACGAGATAGTTACAATAGCCGCGCACCTCTCCGTCACTCTCGATCAGGATTGATTCAAAAGGCTGCGGGGTTGCCGACAGAGCGATTTTAATTGCTTCCAGTTTTCCTTCCGTGGGAAAGTCCTCGCGCTCATACTCCGCGTGAGCAACAATCAAATCAAGCAAGACTTGAGCGTCCTCAGGAGTTGCCTTACGGATCAGATATTGACCTTTTGTAGATGTAGGCTCTGACATGCGTGTAATTTCCTGACTTTTTAAAATAGCAAATCGCGCAAACCGGGCAAGATGTGTTCATTCCAAACCGGTTCGTTGACGTGAAGCAGAAACGACAAATTACTGATAATTCCACCATTTGGATCTGACTTCGCATGTGGTGGCAATAGACTTGGAAGTTTGATTTCTTCCTGATAATCCTTCACAACAGCCAGGCTGTATTGCACGCCGTGCAAAGCCGCAATTGGACCGTTGCCTTTTCTGATTACTGTAACTTTACAGCCAGGCCGAAGCTCAAGCAAAGTCAACAGAGTGCCGACATCGAAAAACGGTGTCAACATGACGTCAGCCAGCATCACGCCTGGTGCCACCTCTTTTGCTCGCGGCGCAATTTCGTGTGAGGCTAAAACGGCTTCGTCATAAGTTGTCACTCCGCCCTGTAATGCATCGACGGCGCGCTGATCGCCTTCGACAGCCGACACCCATTGAGCGAATAGCCGCTCTTGGGCACGCTCACGCTCATCTGGACGTTCAGGATCGTATGTGGGAAGCGTTGCGACGCCCTTTGCCAATAACTGAGATATCGGCGTGCCTGTCACTTGCAAGGACGGCTGACCATCAAGCTTTGCTGCATCTTCATCCATTCCATCATAAAAAATTCCAACCGCTTTCATCGCTGCAGTCAGTCCGTCGGCGTCGGGATCCGCCACAATTGCCAGCGCATCTTTGAACTCACCGACTGAAACCAGCGTACTGCAAGCCGGGTGCAATCCACGAGTCGTGATCACACAATCGCTGCCGAGATTCTGGCGCAACTTCTCAGTCGCCTTGATCACTTGTCTGTCTCGGTCGCTCGCTGGCTCGCCTTCGACTGCGTGATGGTCGCGAAATATCACCCGAAAGCCCTCGGCTTTCAGCTTGTGAACAGCCTCAACGGTCGGACCAGTGATCGGCGTATCGATGAAGAGCACATCCCGCGTCCGAGCCATCGAGTGCGAGTCAGCACGTCGCACAAACTCGAGAATCGTCTGCACATCGTCAGCCGTGAAGCCCTTGATAAACAGGGTTGGCACAGCCCGTATGGGAAAACAAATCATTACAACCTTGACTTTCGATTCCAGAGACCGCCGAGCAGCATTGGCAGACTGGAAACACCAGAGCGACTTCTCTATTATGCGTCCTGATGCGGCTGGACCAAACTTTGCTATCTATATTTTTAAGGCTTTGCCGTCAACATCAAAAATTGAGTGTGCTTTTCGCGACCGCTTCAAAGATAGAACCGGGCTCGATATGCTCGTCACTGTGCATAACCTTGCTGTAGTAGGGCTCCGGCAGAACTCGCAGCACCGTCATCAAACCGTGTACGCCCATCGACCAGCAAGAGCCAATCCAGTTTTCGAGTCAACGCCTTAAGCGTTGATCACGCATCGACAGGGCAATCATTCCGAACAAAAGCATTTGCAACATCAAGGCTGCCGGCCAATAGAGTTTTCTCGCAATTGGATCGTAATCCATCGTCAGCTCGTGTTTGCCTTGCGGCAACGATGTCGTCATATCAACCAATCTTGACGCCGTAAATTTTACTGGCTGACCATCGATCTTCATTTTCCAGAGCGGATCTGGAAGCTGGTGAATGACTAGCGTCCCTGCTTGCGGAGCATCCAGGTTGATTTGAAAATCGTTGTATCCCCAATTTTTAAAAGTGTAAGTAAAGTTTGAGACGAACTTGTCATTCACTAGCCCAACGACATCATGACGCTCGACGCCAGCCTCTGGCATTTCATCGAGCTTCGGATCATCGTTAACAAACTTAGTGTTGTTGTTCGGCAGTTCGTTATAACGAGGGTCAAAAGCAGTTGCAAGCTGAATCGGCGGGCTCTTGTATTCATTCTCTTGCACCGGGAGTGGTGCGCGTTTTAATTCAACAACGGCGGTTGGTTCGAGGAAACGATCCACGGGCCAGAAGTCAGTGAATACAGGCATGTTTTTAAACAGACCGCCAGAGAAACCAAGCGTCAAGTCAGGACTCGCCCACGGCTTGTTTATGACGCCGCGGTGCTGCGAAATTTCACGCGCAGTTTCGCGCGGCTCGGTCGGTGTGATGCGAACTGCTGCATAAGCAGGCTCATGAACCTGAGTGCGATAACGCTTTGCGAGAAGATAGTGATGCGAGAAGGCTGCGTCTTTCTCGCTCACATGCGCAAAATAGGTGGTGAGGTCAAGGAGGGCCACTGTTAGTAGTGCCAGAGTCAACATACGCTTGCTGGCTTCCTTTCCACTAAGCAAATGTTGAGCGGCGAATCCGCTCACCACGAGCACGATGGTCAGCACGTATAATCCGGTTTCGAGGTTCATATCTTTTGCGGCAAATTGGCCGGAACTGAGATTGAAGGCGGCGAAACCGACGAAAGAAAGTGCCACCACTCCCAGCATCGCCGTTGTTAAGCGTCGATTCGTCAATGAATTGCCGCGTTTTTGTAGCACGACTTCGAGAGCAGCCGCTGCTCCCATTATCACGGCGATCTGAAGATATTGCGTGTAGAAATAGAAAAGATGTTGATCGCGCGACAGCATTGGCGTGATGGTCCACAACATGGCAATCAACGGATATCCAAGGCAGACGAGCAGGGTGCCAAAGCCTAAGCCCGCGATGAAACGCTCCTTGCGTCGCCACGCATAGAACGGCAGCAAAAATAAAAATGGCAGAAAAACAAGCCCGACGTAGCGCGCGTTATGAACTTCACTTTCGTATTGATAGAACTTCAGAGCGCGGTCCAGGTTTGGATTGAAAAACTCGACCGTAGACCGCCGCAGTTCATGAACTCGACTGAGAACCGCCTGTGTCTTGTATTGCTCGGTGCCGGTGGCGATGGTGGGGCGAACATATCGCTTAGATTGCTCAACAAAGATGGAGCCCAGACACGCCACCCAAAGCGCTGCTGTGAGGGCGAGCATTCCCACCACCGCAACTGTTTTGCGGCGATCGAGGTTTGCAAACTGCCTGATACGCACAAAGGCACGTCGAACTTGATTCGGAAAAGCAATCGTGTAACTTGCGGCACCAATCAGATAAAGCCAGGAATTGTGGACCGTCCAGTAGTTCGCGGAACAGACCTGCATCAAAGCGGCTGCAAGAAACAGCCACATTCGGCTTTGAGTAGGTTTCTTCAAGAAAGCGATTGCTGTGCCCAGAACCGCAAACAGTGTAAATGATTCCTGAAAATAGAACCATGCAGAATTCCAAATACCGATAGACGAAAACGCGTAGGCAAGCATCAAAATAGTGATGACTGAGCGATTCTCATAGATTTGTTTGAAGAAAAGTGTACCGGCGACAAAGGTCAAAAACGGCATCAAAATGTATGTAAACGCAATGTACTGGCTGTATTCCGAAATCGAGACGTGGACCAGACTGAGCAGCTTTATTGCCTCTGCCCAGAGAATGAAGACAATGTGATTTGGAGTCGGCGCCAGAGGCGACAGAAACGATTGAAAATATTGAGCATAACCATTGGCAGTAGCAGGGTTCCACCATGCCAGCTCTCCACAAAGTCTAATTGAGTGCATGTTGGTGGCGAAGAAGCTCGCAGCCTGCGACATATCGTGATTAGGCACCATGTGCGCCTTAACGAAATGGAAGTCGAACAGCAGCACACGCAGACCAACCAGGACTGCCGAAAGAACGACGGCAAATGCGGCATCTGACTTCAAGAACAGCGCAAATCGGTGCGCGAAAGAAGCGGAATTTGCCTCCTTGCTTTGCTGGTTCGCTGTCAGTGCTTGCGTGGTCAAATCGATAATACTTTGAAACCGTGTCAGAGTACGACAAAACGGGCGTTCTTACATTTAGCCAACGTCATGTTTCAGCAGGGCTGCCAAGAGATCGCATCCAGGTTGTAAAACCTCTTCAGCGCTTAGAGCGCGCCCGCAAACGAGTTGTCGAACCCTCAGGCAGAGCAAGATTTGGCTTCTCGCTGAAATCAGGCAGCTTGACAGGATTTTTCTTGAGCGAATCCAGAGCCAGGCTTAACGCCTTTTCCATTTGCGGATCTTTGCCGGCTTTGTAATCTTGCGGCGAAATATCGACTTCATAATCTGGGTCGGTTCCATAGTTTTCAACTTTGAAGCCAACGTCAGTGAACCAGAAGGAGAACTCAGGTTGCGTCGTGACGGTTCCATCGACAAGACGGTGCCGTGGCCAGATGCCGATGACACCGCCCCAGGTGCGCTTACCAACCAGCGGTCCCAACTTATACAACTTGAAACAATGACTGAAGATGTCACCGTCAGAACCAGCAAATTGGTTAGTGATAGCAACCATAGGTCCAGCAACCGACTCGGTCGGATACGGCTGAGGAGGTCCCCAGCGCGACACATCATAACCAACGCGCTTGCGAGCCAGCTTTTCCAAAAGAAGCGCTGAAACGTGCCCACCGCGGTTGTATCTGACGTCGATTATCAGTCCGTCGCGATTCACTTCCGCTAGATAGCCGCGATGAAACTCCGCATAACCGGCTGGTCCCATATCAGGAATATGCAAATAACCCAGCCGCCCACCCGATTTTTCGTGAACGATGCGTCGATTGGTCTCGACCCATTCGCGATAACGCAGCATACGTTCTGTTCTGAGCGCATGTACGGCTACGTTTCGCTTTTCCTTCTTGCGCAAGATCGTCAAATTGACAGTCTTGCCGGATGCGTTAACAAGCATTTCATCAAGCGAACAATCTTTGCCAACACCACGCCCGCCCACGGCTACAATCACATCGCCCTCATTGATATCCAGTCCTGGAGCAGCTAAAGGCGAGTCTGATTCCTTATCCCACGAATCACCTCGCAATATATGCTTAATTACATAGCCACCAGATTTGGTATCTTTTGCAAAATCAGCGCCCAGGAAACCTTTGTGATAATCGGGCTGCCGCCTGTAGTCTCCGCCCATTTCGTAGGCATGAGATGTTCCCAACTCGCCCTGCATCTCCCAGATCACGTCAGACAGGTCACCGCGAGTGCGTAACCGGGGCAGCAAAGCCGCATAGCGATCGTGCACCAGATTCCAGTCGACCTCAGACATCGAAACATCCCAGAAATGCTCGCTTTGCAGACGCCAGGCTTCTTCGTACATCTGTTTCCATTCTTCCTGAGGCTGCACCAGTACCTGCGCTCGCTGCAAGTCGAGGTTACGCGTCTTGCGTCCGGGAGCATCACCCGGGTTCCAGGGTTCAGCTTTCTCAGCTGGAAAGCCCTCTTCTGTATCAATGGCACGAACCTTTTTGCGCGACGCATAATAGATCGATTTACGGTCGTTAGAAATGCGAATCTGATTTACAAAGTTATAGATCTTGGCTGTGCGGCGTTCTTTGTAATCGTATGCATAGAGAGAGCCAGGGTCGGGTTCTTCTTCCAGCCAGTTAAAGTGCGGACGAATTCCTTTAGTTGGAAACGCGGTGAAATAGACACGATTTGCTGTGGCGACGATCTGTCCGTAACGCCCTTCATTAAGGGGAAATCCGACAATTCGTTTTTCGATTCCATCGAAATCAATGTCAAACTTACGCGCCTTATCTGCTTCTTTCTCTTTATCACTCTTTTTCTTTTCCGCCTCTTCTTCTTGCGGCGTCTTGAACTCAAAAGGTGAACGGACGTCCTTTCTCAAGGTGACGAGAAAGGGTCTGACGGAATTAGGGAAGTTCAAATCGAATTGAATCGAGTCGTAGACCGGGTAATAATCGCGTGCGCCGAGGAAGTACAGATAGCGCCCCTCAGGGTCGAAGCAAGGCTCGAAGTCGAACTTCAGAAGAGACGTGACGTCGTGCACTTTTGCAGTTTTAGCTTCGGCGATGCGAATAATGCTGGTTCCTGGCTGCGGCGCGAACGTGTAGGCAATCCACCGACCATCAGCGGACCAATTGATACTGCTGATTCGATCGGCTGGACTCTTATCGATTTTCTTAACAGCTTTAGTTTTGAGGTCGACAAGAAGTAATTCCTGCCGATGATTTGCGATTGCCACCAGGTCGTCGACCGGCGAAACACGAAGTTCGATAGCACGCCCGATATCGCCCTTACACGCGACGGTCGGCTCGGCAGATTGATCCGCGTGATGCAGTTCCAACTGCTCGTAACCTGGGGTATCACAAACAACGACAAAACGCTTGCCATCAGCGAGCCACTCACAGTTGCGATAACGACTACGACTGCCACGCCCGTGCTGAATGACGGCGCCTTCCCAGTTCGCCATCGTCATCGGCTGTCCTCGGGCAATCACCGCCACTGAGTGTCCCTCAGGATGCGGCGCGAAGTATTCCAAATACTCCCTGGCTGAGACAAATTTGCGCACCGACTGGTTCGTCGAAGTTGGCACCAGCACCTTGATTTTCTGCGTTCTGTTAGTGGATGGATCGAACACATACACGTCACCGCCACTGGTGTACGCGATTCGCTTACCATCGGTGGACGGATAGCGAACGTAGTAATCTTCATGGCTGGTGTGCTGCTTAAGGTCGCTTCCATCGGGTTTGCACGAGTAGATGTTGCCCATGCCCTCGTGGTCGGAAAGGAAGTAAACGCGCTTGTTCAACCACATCGGCAAAACAAGATTGCCCCGCAGGTCGAGCATCTTTTTGAATTTGCCTTTTCCGTCTGCATCGAGCCATATCTCACCGGCCGTGCCACCACGATATCGTTTCCATCGGGCCGGGTCGTTGGCGTTACGTCCGATTACAGTAGCGCTGTTACTCTGCAAAGAGATCGAACTGACCAGTCCGAGGTTGAGCGGTCGAGGCTCTCCGCCGTCGCGCGAGACCGCAAAAGCCTCACTGTGACGAAAGAATGGCGCGTAGGCATCTGAAACAAAGAAAATCTCTTTACTATCAGGAGACCATCCGCTCACATAGCAGGTATCGCCGCCAATATACGTAAGACGCTTCGGAAGTCCACCTTCTGCGGGAATAACGTAGACTTCCGGATGCCCTTCTTCTCTGCCGACAAACGCGACATACTTACCATCTGGAGAATATTTGGGAGTCAAAAATTCTCCCCGCCCGGTCGTCAGCCGATGAGCAGTGCCACCAGATGTAGTGACAGCCCATAAATCGTCCTCACAGGTAAAAACGATTGTGTCTCCACTTATAGTGGCAAAACGATAGTAGCCTGCCTCTGTCATCAGTTAGCCTCTCGCTCCTGCAGCATTGGAAAAGAACGCCTTCTGGCGCTCCATGATTTCCTTCTCGGTCAAATCTTCAACGTGAGTGGCGATGCTCCACTCCTGACCGAACGGATCACGCAGCTTGCCGAACCGGTCTCCCCAGAACATATCAGACGGTGGCATGATTGAGTGCGCACCTGCATCGACAGCCTGCTTGAACGACGCGTCGACATCTGCGACGTACAACCAGAGGCTCGATGCAACGCCACCCAGAGACTGTGGCGACATGCAATTCATCTCTGGAAATTCGTCGTTGAGCATAATCAGCGAATCGCCGATTCTCACTTCCGCATGCATGATCTTTTTTCCGTCTGGTGACGGCGAGCGCTTCATTTCTTGGGCGCCAAAAGCACGCGTGTAGAATTCAATCGCAGCTGCAGCATCTTTTACGGTTAAGGTAGGAGTGACGGTGTGATAAAGATCTGGCACAGGTTTTGGTCTGGTAGTCATGAAGACCTCCATTTTGGAAAAGTGTAGAATACTCCGCGATGCGCTCAGACGTGGCTGGCGCATCAAAATGTGACCTCCGTGAGTTCCATATTGTAGTGCGAGGACTGTGTTAAATGGGCTTCTTTGGAACAAAAAAAGCGAGCAAGGTGACCATCGATCAGGTAATCGACATGATCGAAGAATATTTCCGGCGTCGCGGCCTCGACATGGACGGTCACATGGTCGACGCGACCGAGGGTTATGGATGGTGGCTGACTGAAGGCAGTGCCAAAGTCTACATATTCATCCAGGAAGACAAAAGTGGTCCGGTGATTCGGGTCAATAGTCCGATTTTGCACTTTCCTGACGCCAATCGTGAAGCATTCTTTTTGCGCCTGCTGGAGGTAAATCGAGATTTGAGCTACTGCTGCGTTGCTGCCTGCGATGAAATTGTCATCGTCAGCGGTCAGCGCCCGATCCTGGGGTTAGAGCAGGAGGAACTGAACGATTTGATCTGGAATGTCTCGTACGTTGCGGACACACTGGATGATTCTCTTGCTGATGAATTCCATGCTCGTGTCTTTACCCAAAATTGAGCAACTTTGCGCACGTATTTCCAATATTGAATTCTCGATTACCCCATATTTCCGGCTGGAAAAATTTGTGGGAAACTAGATACAGATCAGTTTCCTGACACCAACGTGCCGGGCCCCGATTCTGCTTCTACTTTGCCCTGGTTGTTGCCTCAAATCTCAAGCTGTAGTTGCGTTCAAAAATAGGGCATAATGGGCCTGGCACCTAACCGACAAGAGCTATGGTTGAAAAGAAGTTTTCAGAGACCCTAGTAATATTGCTTACTGGCACGAACACCGTTGCGCAGCCGAAGATCGATGAAGCGGTCAAAAGCGCGAAGAATTTGAACGTTCCGCTCGAGCGGGCGCTTATCATGCTCGGGCACGCGTCTGAACTGTCGCTGAAATCGATTATGGAAGCGCAGGAGCTAATCAAATCGGGCAAGATTTCTCTCGATATGGCGGTCAAGGCGCTGCGATTTGCCAAACAAAATCATCTTGACCTCGACGAAGCCATTACAGTTCTCAGTTCAGTGCACAAGAAAACACAAGTCGTCCACGCTGTTGGCAACGATTTGACCAATCTGATGCTGGCTGCATCGATGATCAATCAGGAACAGCTTGGTCGAGCACTGACGCGCGCGCACGACAGCGGCATGCAGATGGGCCGAATTCTAGTTCTGAATCGCGACCTTTCCACCTGGATGATGTCATCGGCACTGGCTGCGCAACTTCTGATTCGCGATGGAAAGATTTCAAAGGAAGAAGCTATTCAGGGATTGCAAGCTGTTGGGCGTCGCCGAATCAGCATTGAGCAGGCGCTTTTCGAGCTCGGGCTATACCGTGAAACGCCGGGGCAAGCCGTAAAAATCGGTGAGCTGTGTTTGATGGCCGGGTTCATGGGCGAAAGCGACATGCTCGAGTGTCTGGAAATCGAAATTGTCAAAGAAAAGCAGTTTGGTCAGATTCTGCTCGAGCAGGGTCATGTGACTAACCCGGTTCTGGAAGCTGCGGTATATCTCCAGGATATGGTTTCAAATGATACACTTCGGGCTTATCAGGCTGCTGAAGCGCTTAAACAGGTTCGTTTGAAAGAGGTCTCTGTTTATCAGGCAGTGGCGGAGCTACAGCCACCTCCACAAGTAACGCCACCAATTCTCTCGATGCAAGAACTTCTGGCACAGGCTGAAATTGCTACACCAGATCAAATTAACTCGATCGTCTCTAACGACGAAGAAAGTTCTATCAAGGTAGGCAAAAAAGTTCTGGCAGCCGGTATGGTCAACGAAGCCACACTGTACGTGGCACTACGTTGCTACTCGTTGTTGCGAGAAGGATTTGTTTCCAACGATCAAGCCGTGCAAGCGCTGTCCAACACGCAGAAGAGTGGCGGCACACTCGATGAAACACTGGTCAAAATGAACTTGACTCTGCCGTCGCGCATGCAGTGGATCTGGACCTAGCTGTAACACCGCAGACCTGTTCACGGCACCGCCGACCTGGGTCATAGCATCGCAGACCAGGTCATGGCACCGCAGACTGGCAATCAGACCCTCGATGGCACCACGGGTGCTACCAACTGTTGACTGCAATCGCTAACTTCTACGAGAAAGAGGTCGTCATCGATGTCGACGTGGCATTAGTGGAATCATTGCCCTGCACGTAATTTTCCAGTCCGCCTTCCATCAGTTTGATGATATCTTGCAGGAATCGCGCTGCTGGAGCACCATCAATTGCGCGATGATCAAAGTTCAAACTGATAGTCATCATCGGTCGAATTTCTATCTGCCCGTTTCTCACCACAGCACGCTCTTCAACCGATCCAATTCCGAAAGTCGAAGTGCTGACGCATGGTGGCACAACTGATTTGATACCAAACTTGCCCAGCGAGCTCAATCCGAAAGTTGCCCCCTGATGCCTCAATCTGAAGGATGGGAAAAGCATTCCCATCCACAAAATGAATCGGCGGAACAGCCACGGCATATCGTTAAAGCGGTTCTGAACGTCTAGCTGACCTACTTCTTTAAAGTCAGCAGAACCGTAAGCTTGCAATTCCTGAGCGATCTCTTCCACCGACTTGGTGTCAGGAGCGTCGATTGCTCCGAAGAACACGGCTGGCTGGGTGCCGACGTTGCGCTCGACAGTAAACCCGGCGACAATGTCGTTGAGGGTAACCATCTTGCCGAATGGATAAATGCAGGTGCGGCTTTCTGGATGCGTGCGTTGCGCAATTCCGATTGCCTTGAGCAGAATGGCAGTGACGGTGGTCTTGGTGCCATTAGCTTTTAGTTTCTTTCTGAACTCCTCGGCCCAGGTCATGTCGATGTCTGCCCACAGGTATGTGGCGACTGACTCACCCCGGATGAACAAAATCATATCGAGCACATTCCACCTGGGACGCGGGTATTTTTTGGTGGTGAAGTGACTCGTGGGTTGCTCCGAATGACTCAATTTGATTCTCCCGCTCTACTAACGTCTCGACGAACAGTGGACCAGACGACTACCCTGCCGGATAGGCACAGTAATTCTATTATACAGACGCCTGTTGATAACCAAACAAAAGGTTGGATTTTATAAGGAATAGGGCTAAAAAGTCGGTTGGTATTCTCAATGACGCCTCATTAAATGGGGATGTTCCATATTACGCTGGAACCGAAACATTTAGTGGGGCTTAACATTCGGGGTTGAGACGAGGCGTCAACGCCCGGTCGATTAAGTCGAGTAAACATTTTCCAGAGGTGACTCACGAGAAGGCAAAGATGCGCAACTATGGTATTACCCATGGTGCATCAATTTGACCCCGGCGGACCTCCCACCGAGCTCTCAGATGGCAGCGATGTCTGTTGCTGCGAGAAGGAGCGAGAATCTGAAAATGGCGCTGCTGGAGATTCTGACGGGCTCAACGTCACCCCGGGTGCGCTGACGGGTTCGCTTCTCGGAGCGGACAAATTTGCCACCAGCACAACAATGATGACAAAAATTCCGGTGGCAACGAATATTTTCACGATGCTCGCTCCATCAGGTGATGAGCGTGGTGCAGATGCAGAACTGCTGCGGTTTGTCGATGCACCCGATTCATGTCTGGAATTGCCGCGGTCTGCCGATGCACCCGATTCATGTCTGGAATTGTTGCGGTCTGCCGATGAACTCGTTCCATCCGCGGAGCTGCTACGGGTTGAAGACGAAGTCGAACCTTCTGAACTTGCCGAATTTGTCGAATATGTACTACCTTCACTGTTAGTGCCTGCCGACCGGGAAGACGCTGAGCCGTTGACATAACGCTGTGCCAACTTTGCTGCCTGTTTATCGAATTGAGCTCTATCTGTCAGACATTCGTACGCTTGATTAATATCTTTGAGCTTCTTTTCAGCCATGGCAGCCAGTTCTGGATTGTGTTGAACTCTGTCAGGATGCCACTTTTTCGCCTCAGAAGTGTAAGCCTTCTTAATTTCCTCGTTGGTAGATTGAACATCCACGCCGAGAATTTCGCAAAGCACGCGCCTGATTTCCGACTCGTTCATTTCTGCCCTTACGACCGTTCCTGGAGACGACTCGCCTGATCCTATCACCATGAACTCCACTGCATCTCATGGAAATTATCGCGCTTCCACTGCATCGCATCGAAACCCTTGTCCTGTAGTCGATAACCCACCGTCACGACTTAAAAGTTGACTACGTCGAGACTGCTCGAAACATGAAGGAGCGCGACAAATGTCGCGCTCCTTCGTCCCTCGCCAGCCAGCCACATGTCGTCGAGTTAAACGTTTGCCTGCCAGAATGGTCTGCTTCCAGCTTCCAGGGCAGAAGACTCAGCGCTCACCTTGCTGAAAGTCTCTTCGTACTCGCTTGCGGCCTTCTTCAAAGACCCAGTCACCGTCTTAGCGGACTCAATCAAGTGAATCAAATTCAATGCATCAGATCTGATGAACTTTTGCAGAAGAGGCAGACGTTCCGCCATTTCTGAACGAGAAAGCTCTGTAAGCAAGCACGTTCTCGCTTCTGCCAGCGGTTTCGAATCAGGCTGCTTACCGGACTTGATGGCTTCGAACACCTGATTCAGCAGGGCTGCAAATGACTTATATGCATCAAGCAAAGCTTTGTTCGGAGGAGCTGCATCTTTGCTCCTCTTTTTCAACGCTTCAGGCAGCGATTGCATGTTTTCTATGGCGCCTTGAGCCCATGGCGTCAACGAATCTTGCTGCTTCTGAGGCGGCAAAACCGGCAGCTGTGGAGAGCCCATTGGCGCATTGTACGTTGACGGAGGTCCGCCGGGTTCAGATACCGAAAGATCATCGGCAAGTGCGTCCCAGGATGAGGCGGCAGCAGATGACGCTGGGGCGGGCGCCGGTGCAGAGCAGGGCTGCGGAGACGCTGCCGGGCCGGGTTGCGCTTGCGACTGCGGTGCTGCCGGTGAAGCCGGAGGGCACTGTGGCTGCGCAGGCGATGGATATCCGCCGGCAGGAGGACCACTTGCAGCGGCTCCCCATGAGCCTCCTCCTCCACCCCACGATCCTGTGCTGCCCCACGCGTCGTCATCATCCTTACTAGCCGTTCCTGCCCGCAGTGCATTTCCCAGGCCTGGACGCTGAAGTAATGGAGCCCCCCAACTGCCAGCCGAGTTTTGATTGCTCGCTTTGGCTATACGACACCGCAGTTGCCCTGGCGCAATTTGCTCGTCCCACTGCGCAGGCATTTGCACTGGTTGAACAAGTGTGCGAACGTCACCGCCAGCATTGACAATCTCGGCGTGATCGACGACAACGAAAGCAGTGAATTTTGTCAAAATTGAATGAGCGATAGCGACATCTACAATCTGTTTGTGCAGTGCAATCTGCGTGCTGGCGTTGGAGACTCTGTATGAATCTTCCAGATCAACGATGTAACTCTTGGCCCAGAGTTGAGAAAGCGCCGGCAGATCAACGACTTTTGCCTGTACTTCCTGCGAAAACCGCTCGCCATTTGCGCGTCTTCCTTTGATTCGGATTCTGCCCGACTTTAGATCTTTCAATTTACGAGCCGAGAGCCGGAAAAATGCGCTACTGGCACGCCCCTCAAAAAGATCGGGAATCTTTGAAGGCGCAATAGATGTTTTATCAAGATCGCAGTTGATGTCCTCCAGAGTCAAGTTGGTCACTACAGGGGTGCCAATCTCGCGCCCAATGCTGCTCAAAGCATCCTCGAGTTGAGCGCCAGGTTGCACAAAAGTAGAGGTGCCACCACCCAGCGCAGCCAACCTGTTCAAAAATCCATCATTCACGGCTGTGTCAACGCCGACAGTGAAGACGCGGGTGTCGCCCAGCTCAGACTGAATGTGTTTGAGTATCGGTGACTCATTGCCGACTTCTCCATCAGTGAGAACAACAATTACAGGCAAACGCATTGATGCGTCGGAGCGCGCTCTCATGTTAACGATGGCGTCCTGCATCGCACCGTGCATCTCGGTGCCACCACGTGCGCCGATAGTACGCAAATATCTCTCGCCCAACTGCTTGCCGCCTTCATCTGCGCAGACAAAGCGTTGACCGCTATGTTGATTCATCCACTCGATCATGTCATCGAAAGCTTGCACCGCAAAACGATCTTTCGGACCAAGCGTGTTAATCAATATGGAGCAAGCGCGCGCCGCTGACACCATCTTTACTCCAGACATCGAGCCCGAGCGATCGACGACAAAAATAACATCACGAGGCATGGAAGCCACTTCGTCTAACCTTGGCGGCAATATGGAGATCATGCCGTAGCACTGCGACTTATCGACTGGATTTCTGTATAACAAAAGGTTCGATTGCACTGAGTCGGTAGCAACGCGCCAGCGCAAGACAAAGTCTCGGTCGAGCAACTCATCTTCGCGAGCCAGAGAAATTTTGAACCCGTCTTTACTTGTACCAACCCTGGTTGCGTGCTGCGAACAACTCAGATCTTCTATCATTTGCTCGCCTGCTAGTTCGACAGACAAGCTAAGCGCAGTCTTCGGGTCGACACCAGGTGCAAGCCGTGGCGGCGAGATGCGCGATGCATCGGGAACGATGTCTGTATCTAGCTCGACGCCATCTCCCAGGTTTGGACGAGAAACAACATTGCCAGGTATGTAGCGCGGCGCCACCACGAGCGGTAATCGAATTTCTGTTGTGCCATTGTCAAAATAAGCAAGCTTTTCCGAATAAGTTATTTCGACCTGGACCTCTTCACCTGGAGGCAAATTTCCCACCTGCACCGTGAAAACATCGTCACGCTCTTGTTCCATGAGAGCGGCTCTCTTGCCCTCTTGCAGCGCTTCAACATATTGATCTCGAGCAGCCTGACGCTCATCGACTTTGCCTACAATTGTTCGCTCGCCAACTTTCATCTTGAATGAGCTAACTGCGCTGCCACCGGCCAGAGGGAAGATATAGACGGCTTCCAGATGATCGCTGAATGGATTCATAAATGTCTCTGTAACCGTCACATGCGCGAGGCGATCGGCTACCCGAGCCGCAATCTGCACAGAGGTTAGAGGCAAACTTCTTTTCTTTTGACCATGATTGACGTGAATGCAGCCAAGCATCCGGCTTGAAAGTCCGACTTCAGATTTGTCAAGTAATAGAATCGCAGGGATCATGCTTATTCTCCAGTTGCCTCGGGGGCAGTAACTTTCAGGACTTCGAGGGCGGCGCGAATTTTCTGTTCGATAACAGCCTGGTCTGTATCGCCAAGCCACGAGTCGTCTGCCATGATTTTCAGACCCGGTTCGATGATGATTTCGCGCCAAGTTAAAACACGAATTGATTCCTTATAGGAGTCGGTGCTTCTCTGACTTAATTCAGGAATGTAGAACGCAATTACGGCTTCAAGCTCTGCTTCGCTTAAACCATATAGCTGCTCCTGGATCTCGGACAGTGGAAGCGACACGCCCTGCAACGTCTTAACTGCGAGCAATTGCAACAAATGCTTTCTACTGTATTTGGCAATTCGACCTTCAATGGAAGGACGGTCCAGCAGTCCCAAACTGGTGTAGTACCGTATGGTACGCATATCAGGTGCTGCGGAAACTCGATTATCGTGATGACTGGCAAAGAGGTTATTAGCCTTAAGTACACGGACAACCTCCTCTGAGAGTTCTTCAATGCTTAACGTGTAGGAGTCTTCGACTATCATGACAGTATTATGCTTGATTACTGTAATACTGTCAAGGTTGCTGACAGCAATCATCATGAATAGCCAGGTTGCTCACCCGGTCAGGCTTTCCACGATTTCCGTCCCAAATCAGATACGTGCGTACTTTCTACGAAGTTCTTCCAGGCGCTTTTCTATTGTCCGATAGAGGATTTGACCCATGATTACTGTCAGGATCATCGAAATGCCAAATCTAATTGCGTAAAACTGCTCGTTGTACGGCATGTGCAGGCGCCCACGCATGTAGCTCTCGGTCAACATGATGATGGGGTGATGCACCAGGTACATTCCATATGTTGTTTTGCCGATGCCGGCAAACAGTGACAGGAATTTTTGCAACGGCGCCCAGGACATAGTGCCTATAAGAACCATTCCGCACAAAAGCGCGATTGCCAGGTAAAGCGGCACAATCAACACGCTGTTTGTCGGCTCGGGCAAAAATGCGATAAAACCGGCCAGAATCGCAAATGCTGTCACCGCAATTGGTGCTCCTAATTTGCAGATCTTTTTCCACAGTTCAGGGCGTTGCAATTGGATTGTCGCAATCAAGGCGCCAGACATGAGAGTATCCAGACCGCAAAGAGTGTTGTAGTGGTAGAAGTCAGACGGCGTCCAGATGCCGCGCGTGTGCGTCAACGAGTACTGCTGGAAGTAATAACGGAATCCCATCGACATTATCGTCAATCCAACAATGATGAGGGTCAGACCCTGCCACGATTTCACTTTACGAACAACGAAGGGCCATGTGACATAGAATTGCTCTTCTGAACACACAGACCACAGAGGTCTGAACAGATTCGCAAGCGGGAAGTTCAGCCCGGCCGTCAAAGCTTGCAGCGTCCAGGCTTTAAAGATAAGTGCATAGTTACCGAGGAAAAAGAACATCGGCACAAAAATATCGCAAAGGAACTTCTTATACAGCGCCATATCCAGGTGTCTTGTGGATGCGAATGGGATAACGAAAGCACCAACAAAAATGACGAGATAGAAGAGAGGCCAGATGCGGAGCATGCGACGCTTGAAATAGAGCGGCAGGGAAATATTTCCGTTTTTCAAACGCTCTTTGAGAAGCAAGGTTGTGATCAGATATCCGCTGAGCACGAAAAACATATCGAGCCCGATTACGCCCCATTTGACGAAAACGTTGTAGGCATCAACCAGGAAAAAGTGCGAATTTGGCTGTTGCGGAATTACCGACGAATGCGCCATGAACATGTAGAAAAATCCGACCGTGCGCAGTCCGTCGAGCTCCGGCAGGTAAAACGGCTTCTTTACCTGAGGTTTCTGCTCAACCGCTATTTCAGCTGTATTTGTCTCTAGTACCGGGGCTGCTGAGGTCACTTGATAATTCGCTTAAATTCCCGACAGTTCCCAAAATGTTAGCTTACTAAGAGGAAGCGGTTGTTAGGGTATTTAAATGTAGCGAAGCAAAAATGTTGGAAGATGCGATTTAGATTTGCCAAACCGATAGAATCTCCCATATGAGTACGCCTGACGAAACCACAGAAGCAAGTAAGACTGAATCGAAGAAAGTTCGGGGCATCTTCACACTGGTTATGTTGGTTTGCGCGGCGGCAGCCGGAGGCTGTTATTTCGCCTCAATCCTGAAATGACTACAGTGAAAGGCTTTACAGTTTTTTGGAAATCCAGATTAAAACAAACAAATCCAGGCTGCCTGTCTCGAACTAATCGTTGAAGGGAAGCGAAACCTTTTTCTCCCGGTCGGGTAATAGATGTAACAAACACTGGAGGCTTTCGGTCTTGAAAAATTTCCTTCGTTTTCTCACTTGCGCCATAGCGATTTCGTCAGTGCCGCTTGTTTCAGCACAAGAAGGAGCTGACACCCAAAGTTCGAGTCAACAATCATCCCAACCGCAACCCTCCACGCACCCGCAACCGTCCACGCAGCCGCAAACATCCAGCCAGCAAGACCCGAATCAAGCTAGAAGAGAGCGAATCATTCAGCTTTTGAAGAAACGTCGCCAGATGCGAGGCGGCCAGGCAGAGGGTGCACAGAATTCGGACGGGACCGGTAACAGTATGAGTACAAGCAGAAACGGGCTCGGGGGTGGAAACGGATCCGGACCCGGTGCAGGCAGATTCGGACTGGGAGGCAGCAGGTTTGGGCGAGGAGGCCCAGGAAGCAGCGGTGAAGCTAGTACCAACCAGGGAGCCACATCTGGCGACCAGAGTTTGTTAGACGCTGATGGACCCGCCGAGGCGAACGCGCTGGGAAATTCCAATGCCACCGCTCGCGATATCGCCTATGGAAAAGACCCGCTGCAAAAATTGGACGTGTACGCACCGCAGAAAGGCACGGCAAAAGGTCCGGTCATTCTTTTCGCTCATGGCGGAGGTTGGAGGCGCGGCGATAAGAAGACGCATGGTATGAAAGGTGCTGCCTTCTCAAGTAACGGCGTTCTGTTCATTTCAACCAATTATCGACTGGCACCAGATGGAATGCATCCAAAAGAAATCCAAGATATCGCCAGCGCTTTTGCCTGGGTGAAAGCACATGCCAGAGACTACGGTGCAGATCCTGATCAGATCTACGTGATGGGTCACTCTGCCGGCGCGCACCTGGTCGATCTGCTCTCCACCAATGATAAGTTTCTTGCGGAAAAGGGTCTGCATTTGACAGATATAAAAGGCTGCATCAGTCTGGATACCGCCAGTCTGGATCTGACAAACAGGTCAGATCTGCCGGGATTTGCCAGCAAAATGGTGGCAGATATGGTGACCAAAGCTTTTGGCACAGATAAGGACGTCTTAACTGAGGCATCCCCTTTACTGCAGCTTAAAAAAGGAACGACCTACCCGCCTTTCCTTATGATCTGTAGCGCGAACAGAAGAGACAGCATGGCTGCGCACCAGGCTTTTGAAAAGGCTGTGCATGATTGCGGTGGCACCGTAACAACCAAAATGGTGCCGCTCAATCACGGGCAAATTAGCCAGGCAGCAGGCAACACAAAAACAGCTGTTTTCGCGGCCTGCCTCGCATTTGTTCAGGGCAAACCAGTCGCTAAGTAGTGCCCGCTTGAGGAAAGAAAGATTGCGATCTAGTCGAAGACTGATAGCACCTGAACACTCCGAATTTCTCGGAAACCCTATCACACTTCAATACGCCACTCAGTCCGCCAGTATTCTCACTATCTCGGTCTGAATAGGCTGCCCAGCGACAATCACCTGTTTCTGATCTACGTATACATCGATCTCGCTGCGCACTCCAAAATCACTTAGATAGATGCCCGGCTCGATTGAAAAGGCAGTCTGATTGATAATTTTACGTTCATCACGAGTTTCCAAATTATCTATGTTGGCACCGTTGGCATGCACTTCAGTGCAAATTGAATGCCCGGTGCGGTGCACAAAATCTTTGCCGTATCCCTTAGCGGTGATATATTCACGCGCAGCGTCATCGACCTGCCAGCCTTTTATCTCGCGCCCTTCGCTGGCAGCAGCGCGAACAAAATTCAAAGCAGCATCGCGTGCGTCACGCACAATTTCAAACACGTCGACGAACTTCTGCGGCACATCAGTGCCTACATATCCGGTCCAGGTGATATCGCCGTAGACAGCGTCTTCGGGGGATTTCTTCTTTGCCCAAATATCCAACAAAACGAAATCGTTGAGACGAATTTCGTCATGAGTGGTCTCTGTCGGTTGGTAGTGAGGCTGACCGGCATGACCGTTTACTGCCACTATAGGTGGTGAATTTGATGTCAGTCCGTAGCGGTCATAAGACTGCACGATAAACTGCTGCACATCGTATTCAGTAATTCTGTTAGATGACTTGATTGCCGCTTTGATCATGGCGAACGCTTCAAACACGATTTTTCGCAACGATTCAACTGCTTCAATGTGTGTTTCCAATTGAGCGGGTGAAAGTCTCGCCTCAAAATGCGAAACAAGGTTTGCCGATGTTACAACGTCACAGCCAGCCGATTTGACAAGTTCAACAGTGCCAGCATCGACGCGCGAAACGTATGGAATAGCGTTGCTTGGCGAATATTGCATTGCCACTTTTTTCTTGCCGCTGAGGATTTCCTTCAGTTTCGACTCCAGTTCTTTCCATCCCAGGTAGACGACTTTGTCGCCCGGTACAGCGTCAAGACTATCCATCTCAATGCGATGCACCAGCTTTGTCGGCGTTCCCTGCGCGGGCACGTAATAGAACCAGCGTCTCGACACGAAGTGACTGGAGCTCAAACCGAGGATCCGCAAAGCGATCGGGTCATTGTCGTGAAAGAAATAGAACAACCAACCGTCTACACCTTCGGCAGCCAGTGCCGCCTGCACTTGAGCCAGGTCAAAGGTTTTCGGTTGAGAAAGAGTGGAAGTCATATTTCCTCACTGAATATTTGAGAGAACCCGTCGTATACTGACAGCAGCTAAGTATCCCAGATTCGGGCTGCGTTCGTTTCTTTCTTAATGAACGATTGGCAAACCGAACCATTGCAGCCGGAGACATCATGGAATCACTAGACTCGAAAATAGACACGTTTCTCGCGGCACCGGCGGTCGCCGTAGTTGGAGCAAGCGACGATAAGCACAAGTATGGGCACAAGGTTCTGGTTTGCTATAAACAGAATCAGCGCAAAGCCTACCCGGTCAATCCCAACGCACAGACGGTGCTGTCCGAAACTTGCTATCCCGATCTGCTTTCACTTCCGGAGAAAGTAGAGTCGGTATCGATCATCACACCACCAGCGGTGACCCGGAAAGTGGTGGATGACGCCATCGCGTCAGGTGTCAAGAATTTATGGATGCAGCCGGGTGCAGAAAATTACGACGCCATCGCAAAAGCAGAAGCAGCCGGTTTGAATGTCATCCACGGCGGCGCCTGTGTGCTCGTCGTTCTTGGATATCGCGGCGGCTAGCTTGTCCGGTGTCCGCAAGGCCAATCAGGACTTGGCTGCAACTTCATTAATAAGAGCAACGAAGTTCTGCTTGAAGCTCGACAATATGCGATTTACTTCATCTTTGCTGCAGACACAAACAACTCCGCCACCGCCGGTCGCTCTGGCAAAGTGTGCGCTCAGCTCTTGCATCTCGACAAGCGCCTGCGAGCCTTCCATTTGAAAAGCGTCTTCGAGCCAGGAGATAGGTGCAGCCAGGAAGTAACGACCCTTTGACGCCAGCGGGTGCTTCACGTCGCCAAGATTGCCTTGCGGGTCAACGGCCTTGAGCTGACCGGCCACGACACGATAAGGTGGAAAGTCGTCAGTAGGGCGCTGATACCAATCCAGCGCATTTGGATAGCCATTCATCTCATTGACCATCCAGAGAATTCTTTCGTCAGCAACTTTGCCGTGCACATTCGGAAGCGCTCTACCCAAAGCTTCTCCCAATCTGATCTCTCCGGAGATGACCCTATTTTTCAGATCTTGTAACACAAAGCCCCCAACTTCACGGTTTCTTGCATGAGTATAGTACCCCAGAGCACCTAGTGGGCGCTCTGCGGAAAAAGCAGTGCAAAGATTTGCGAGTTTCTTTTGTAGCTCTTATGATTTCGGCAACGGCTCTGACATAATCTGTCATCGATAAGAAGCCAGTATGTCTGAAAATCGGCTTCAGTTCACAAAATCGCCTGACACGTTCCTAATAATATTCTTCGCTTTGCCTGAAACGACGCATTGCAATTGATATTAACCGGAGAATGTGGAAAGCTTACAAAACCCGATGACAACTGCGAAAGCATGACTACAGCCTCAGGATTCACTACAACACATATTTCGACTGCCGATCTGACCACTCTACTAGAGCCGGTCAATCATGACCTGATTCAAGTTGAGCAAATGCTCAATACGAACATGATTGACGACACAGCTTTCGTCGGTGACCTGCTCGCACAAATATTCCAGGCCGGCGGCAAGCGGCTGCGTCCAGCCATCGCGTTGCTGGCGTCACACGCGACCTCTCGACCAGACCAGGAATTCAGCAGACTGCACATCATTCTTGCAGTGCTCACCGAGTTGATTCACACAGCCAGTCTGGTCCACGATGACGTTATCGATAGTGCTTCGCTTCGTCGCGGCAAACAAACCGTCAATCGGCGCTGGAACGACAAAGTGGCAGTGCTTTTAGGCGATTTGCTTTTCGCACAGGCGTCGATTTGTCTGGCACGCATTATGAATCCAGTCATCGTCGGAATCTACGGGCAGGTTCTCGGAGATCTTTGCGCCGGCGAGATTCGTCAGATGCGTGCACAATACCTGACGACTGTGAACTGGGATGCGTACATCCACAAATCTTTCTGCAAAACAGCGTCTTTGTTCGAAGCAGCCAGTCATAGCGGCGCCATTTTGAACGGTTGCCCCAACGACACAATCGCGTCTTTAAAAGATTACGGGCGCAACCTGGGCATTCTGTTTCAGATAGTCGACGATCTGCTTGACGTCACAGGCAACACGGATCAGATGGGCAAAGAAGCCGGCAGCGATCTGCAGAGCGGCATTCTCACAGCACCGACACTGTTCATTCTGGAGCGTGGCGATGCTGCATCGAAAGCACTGGAAGAATTGATCAAAACGAGAGCCGTGAATGAGCCGGAAGGCACTCAAAGAGCGCTTACGATCATTCGCGAAAGTGGTGGCGTAGACAAAACAGTTGAAATGGCACGCAAATACGGACGTGCTGCCAAAGACTGCTTGAATGTCATTCCGACAAGCCCATACAAAACTTCGCTGGAAGGATTGGTCGACTACATTTTGACAAGGACGACCTGATACTGCCGATGACGACCAGCGATTCGCATTCCAAACAATCGTTGGGCTTCCGCCCTGTTTTTCGTAATGGACCGCTGGCAATTTTTGCATCAGTCAAGCTGACAATTTTTCTGCTGGCGCTCTGTGCCACTACGATTTTAGTCGGCGCCTGGTGCCCCCAGGAAGCAACAGTCGGTCAAGAAAAAGTGATCGAACAGTTTGGCGAAGAGATGGCTGTAAACCTCCACAATTGGGGAATCACAGACATTTTCCACACGCCGTTTTTTCTTATTTTGATTGCTTTCTTGAGCATGAATATGGTTGTCGGCAGTCTCGACAAAGTTTTTCCAAAATTGCGTTTGCTCAAACTGCCATTGCAATTTTTTGGCCCCGATCAAATTGCGAAGATGCCGTTCAATACGACGTTTACTGTCGGTGCAAGCCCGGCTGAAACGCTGGAAAAATTGCAAATCAAATTGCAACAGCGCGGATTCAAAACAGTTGTTCACGGCAATCAACTGGCTGCTGAATATGGAAAAATCGGTCGCTATGCGCCGACAATTACGCACATCGGTTTACTGTCACTCCTGCTTGGCGTGACAATCACTTCGTGGACCGGGTTTTCAGGTTTCAAACCCGTACGACTCGGCGATGACCTCTCATTTAAGGACTCGGAACATTCAAAGCAATGGATAGGTAAACTGCCAACCTGGAAAGTGCATGTCGATGCTACTCGCCGTGAAGACTATGAAAGCGGTGAAGCCAAGCAATGGTACTCGGATCTGTCAGTTATCGACGACAAAGGCAAAGTACTCGATAAACAACAAATCTCAGTCAACACTCCTCTCGAATACAAAGGGGTGGATGTTTACCAGTCGAGCTGGGGTCTGGATCAGTTGATCGTTTCGTTCAATGGTCACGATAAAACGCTAGATTTGCGCCAGATGGGCAAAGTTTACGCAGCTTTTCTGCCACTCGATTCGGAAACAGTGCTGATCATGTCGCTCCGGAATCAGACGGCACCGCTGAGGCTGTTTGCGAAGAGACCGGAATGGGATGCGCCAAAAATGATTTCCGAAATTCCGCAAGGCAAAGCGGTCAATTTAGGTGCTGTAGAAATAAAATATGTTCGACCGGTTCCAGTGACCGGGCTGCAATATAAGAGCGATCCGGGGTTGCCCATAACCTATATTGCGTTCGGATTCATTATGCTTGGTGTTCTACTTGCAGCAATACCTTTCAGACACGTCTGGGTGAGCGTCTCGAAAGACGGAGCCGAGTCAGGATCGGCAGTTTCCATAGGCGGTCGTTCGAAAAAAGCGAAAGTGGGATTCGAGCGATTGATCACTAAAATCGTTGAATCAATGAAACATGAGCTGCCTCCACCCGTAGTGACAACAGCTATCGACCCAGAATCAGAACCGTCAATAAACCCGACCGCATCAAGGAGCAACGAATCAAATGTCTGACTTTCAGTTAGCTTTGACAAACACAGCCGGCGTTTCGTCGGTGATGTCGTTTTGGGTTTTCGTCGCTTCAAACGGTTTTAAAAAATATCACGACAAAATGATGACGGCGGCGTCAATCGTGATGGGAATTGGCTTTGTCGCTCTTACCCTGGCAATTATCGCCAGAGGTGTGGAAGCACAAAGATTTCCACTGGCAAATTTGTACGAGTCGCTCTTGTGGTTCGCATGGGCGACCATGGGCGGTTATCTGGCTCTGGCAACAGCTTATGGAATCAGGCAGTTGGGATGGCTCGCAGCGATGCTGGCAGCGACGATGTTCCTCTACGGCAGTTGGCTGCCGGCAAACCAGCAAACGATCTCGCCGCTGGTACCCGCGCTGGTGAGCTACTGGCGACAGATCCACGTGCCACCACTGATAGTATCTTACGCGATGTTCTTTCTGAGCGGCTTGTCCAGCCTGCTCGAGTTGTTTCACTCACGTCGAAAAGTTTCGCTAGGTCTATCCGTAGGAACGATTGTGCTCGCCTTCACGGCGATCGGGCTGGGCACATTCACTTCAGTCGACACGAAGTGGCTTCAGCTCCTCTTCGTGGGGGGCAGCCTGTTGGGCACAATCGGTGCCTACTACACGCTCAAGATAAAGAGTGGCGAACCCAATCAGAAACAAGCTGAACTCTACGATGACGTCAGCTATCGCGCCATCGCGATTGGATTTCCTTTGCTGACTATCGGCATCATAACAGGTGGGCTCTGGGCCAACCATGCCTGGGGCACGTACTGGTCCTGGGATCCTAAAGAATCCATGGCTCTCGTTACGTGGTTGAGCTATGCCGCGTACATTCACTTGCGCATTCACCATGAAGCATCAGCCGAGAAACTTTCGGTCGTCTCGGTAGCAGGACTTCTGCTGACCTTGCTGACCTATTTGGGATTCAACTCTCTGGGATTCGGCGGGCTGCACAGCTACGGCAAGTTTAAATAGGCTCAAAAGCACCTCAAAACCCGAGCGGGAACAAACTCACAAGGCTACCCCATAAATGCGGGGCGTAAGCACAAAGTAAAGAGCCCGTAAAGTCGACGAGTTCTAGGGTAAACCCGATTATCAAGCGCCGAACGGAACATTTAAATAAGAGAGGCGTCTCAAATCTAGGCGGGCTTTGAATAAGGGATTTAACGTCTTTAAAAGACGGGCTTTAGTGCGTGTTTGAAGTCTTTGAGCAAAGCAGATGTCTGGTACGGCGCCAAGTTGAGGACCGAGTACCAATAGGATTCTACGAGAGCGGCCAAGCGCCGAAAGATAAACTATGACAAGAAAGTACGCAGTAGCAGTAGATGACAATCTGGAAGACGACCTGTTACCAGGTGCCTCCGGTTTTTCGTTCGCCGACGAAGTTGATGAAAGCTCGTTAGGAGACGACTCCGACGACTTCGAAGCACCCGTTCGCGTGCGCAGCCGTGGCGTTGTATCAGAAGATCCAATCCAATTGTACCTTCGTTCGATTGGTCGAATCAAACTGCTCGCAGCATCAGAAGAAATCGAGTTAGCCCGCAGAATCGCGAAAGGCGACATGATCGCCAAGAAACGTCTTGTGCAATCTAATTTAAGATTGGTTGTAAGCGTAGCGAAGAAATATCAAGGCCGCGGTCTTCCATTTCTTGATCTCATTCAAGAAGGAAACGTGGGTCTGATCAGGGCTGCCGAAAAATTTGATGCGGAGCGAGGATACAAATTTTCGACTTACGCGACCTGGTGGATCAGACAGGGCATCACACGCGCTCTGGCTGACAAATCTCGCACGATCAGAGTGCCTGTGCACATGGTCGAAACCATCAACAATCTGCGCAAAGTGACGCGAAAGCTATCGCAAGATCACGGACGCAGACCAACGATGGAAGAACTTGCAGCAGCAATGAACGTGACTTTGACAAAAGTCAAAGAGATTCTTGCAGCCAACCGTTTGCCCCTGTCGCTGGATACACCTTACGGTGAAGATGACGACAATTCGCTTGCAGAACTGGTTGAAGACGAAAACTCGACGAGACCTGAAGATTCGACAGAAGCGAGTCTGATGGCGTCTGACATCAGAGGGGTGCTCTCAACATTAACACCGCGTGAGCGCGACGTGTTGATTTTGAGATTCGGATTGAACGACGGCAAACAACGCACGCTGGAACAAGTCGGAAAGATGGTGGGTATCACCCGCGAAAGAACGAGACAGATTGAGTTAAAAGCTCTTCGCGCTCTTCGCCAATCAAAGGTGACATCAAAACTGAAGGATTACTTGAACGAATAATTACTTCAATCATCGAGTTGGAAAGAAAAGACCGGCGAAACGCCGGTCTTTTCTGCATTCTATGAGATTAAACAGTGATCGGTAAGGTGCAAGGCACCGCAGGTGATGACTGCAAGCAACTAGCTGTTGCTCTCGAACTGTCCTTCCTGAGTGCGACGCGATGAAACATAGTTGTCGACTCTATCTTTTAGATCGGTTGCTTTGTGCTTGACGCCATCATAAAGGTCCAGAGTCTTGTCTGCGAGATCATCGCGCAAATCTTTGCCTGGCTTCTGTGCAAGCAAAAGTCCGGCGCCGAAACCCATTCCCATACCAGCAATCGCACCAGCGACTGCACCTGTGGCGCATCCTGCAAAAAACACTACTTGTAGCCATTTAAAATTCAAAACGTTCTTGAACATCTGCATATCCCCACTTCTAGTTCGTCTAACAGATAAGCGACTGACGAGCGCCTCCAAAAGTTTCAGATGGGCTGGCGCTTGATATTTAAATTCCAAATAAAGTGTCTCACAGGAACCGAATCGGCACATTATTCCGAGCCTGAACGGGGCTAACGCTGTTCACATTAGACACAATAGGTAAATGAAACGGGAATTCGAAAAGACTGGACGGGACGGAAGTCGAAAAGGCTAGACTCGAATGTAAATTTGGCTAGACTCGAATTTCTTGAATGACGCCGTCTTTGACCAGAATTTCTCCACCTTCGAGGCGTTGAAAGATGTTCTCGCCAATGCGGACTTCAACTGGATTTTCGACCGTAAACTGCGTCACGACGCTGCCCAGAGGCAACTCGTTCAGAGCCTGAAACTGTCCCTGCATCTCTTCTTTCAACTGCAAAAGACGCATTTTTTCAGCTTCTACTTGCTGTCTGATCGTCTCAATTTGCATACGAGCATCCGCCGTCATGACTCCCGCGGTGCGCTTCTCGATATCAGCGATGGCACGCTTGCCCTTGAATTCGAGTTGTTGAAGTTCGGCGTCGATTTGCTGAAGATTTCGGTTAATTTCCTGCCCGACCTGGTTTTTGAAGTTCTCTGTGACAATTGCTCTCACAGCAATCTGTCGCACGAGCTTAATGGTCTCGACCATCGAATCCTCCTAACCAAGGCACCCAATCGAATCTTCAGACTGTAGTTTACCAGAAGCGCCGTATAGCTTACGCAAGCGTCGAGTCGCCAAGTAAACAAAACATACGCTTGCACTTGGAAAGGCTATCCACTATTTGTCAAGCGCAGGCGATAAACTACGCTTCCTTAGCAGCTAGTTCAAGCTCGTCGAAATTGAGATTGATTTCTTTCCGCAGTCTGCCAAATGGCACCAAACTGCCTGGAGCCTCATCGATAAGCCGCTCGTATACATCAAGGTACGACTTTGCCATAGCATTTGCAGTAAAACGCCGGTCGAAAACGGCTCTGCAACCAGCTCGGTCGAATGAGTCGATGTTCGAGAGATGATTTACCGCTTCATCTGTGGTGCTGCAAACATATCCGGTGACGCCGTGCTCCATAACCTCTGGGACGGAGCCGCAATTGAACGCAATCACAGGAGTACCGCATGCCATCGCCTCAATCATCACCAATCCAAATGGTTCAGGCCAGAGGATTGGAAACAGCATTGCCTTCGCTCCGCCTATCAAATCATTTTTCTGAGCCTGGCTGCATTCGCCGATAAATTCAACTCCGGGATGATCTAGCAACGGTTTAATGGTCTGCTCAAAATATTGAACATCCACAGGATCAACTTTTGCAGCGATCTTGAGCGGCACTCCGACACGAGTCGCAATCTCGATTGCTTTATCAACTCCCTTGTCGGGGCAAATTCTGCCCAGGAAGAGGAGATAGTCTGATGGATTCTCTCGAAATTGCAGTAGATCCGCGGGCAGACCGTGATAGACAGTAGCCTGCCAGTTAGCAAACGAGAGAGGCAAACGCTGCGAGTCCGAAATCGACACAAGAGGCATGTCGGTGAACTCTCGGAAAAGCGGCTCGATGCTTGGAATATCAAGACGTCCGTGCAGAGTCGTGATTGATGTTAGATTGTGCGCACGCAAAAAAGGAAAGATAAGGTAATCGAGATGCGCGTGAATTATGTCGAACTGACTGGACTGTTGAACAAGCTTTTCCATCATCAAGTAATGATGGGCTAGAGCGTCTCCATATCCGTTCATCTCGCGCAAAGCCTTCGGGCTACCGCCCACAAGCCGCGCCGCCGTTACTGAATCACCAGTAGCGAAAAGGGTGACATCGTGACCCATCTGGACCAACTCTTCTGTCAGCCATGAAACTACACGCTCTGTTCCACCATAAGCCTTTGGCGGCACTGACTCATACAGAGGCGCTATCTGAGCTATTCGCACTTAAACCCCACACTTGCTAATTACGTAAACGTCGAATCCAACTTCATTACATCTGTTGGATAACTCGCTTCTGGACGGAACTGGAAAGGTTAGGTTCCACTGAATTACGGCAATTAACAAAATTGCATTATCAATTTTTGTCGATGTTGATTTAATGGCGAAACAGCACTGGATTCGATGTCACCAAATGCGATATCAGGCGAGCACCTGGCATAGAATCAGTGAAAGCTTTAGAATCTTTCGCTGACTGATTTTGCTTGCGTGAACAGCAGCAGATAGTCTCTGCCACCAGCCTTAGAATCAGTGCCACTCATATTAAAACCGCCGAATGGCTGCACTCCAACAAGAGCGCCTGTGCATTTGCGATTCAAATAGAGATTACCTACATGGAAATCGCGACGCGCTTGCTCGATGTTTCGGCGATTACGTGAATAGACACCGCCAGTTAACCCAAACTCGGTATTATTGGCGATATCAAGCGCGTGGTGCCAATCTTCGGCTTTGATAACAGCGAGCACCGGTCCAAAAATTTCTTCCTGAGCAATCCTTGAAGTGGGGCTGACACCGGCAATGATTGTTGGAGGAATGAAGAAACCATCTTCGGCTTTGCCATGTGCTTTGCCGCCAGTCACGCATTGCCCCTCACCTTTGCCGATTTCGATGTATTCGAGAATGCTCTGGTAGGCTGATTTCGAAGCAACTGGACCCATGTTGGTCTTGTGCTCTTCAGATTGACCGATGTGCAATTTTTCAGTGCGCACTTTGATCTTTTGAAGAAATTCGTCGTAAATCGCTTTGTGCACGATGACACGCGAACAGGCGGAACATTTCTGACCCTG
>DATNPY010000007.1:0-48958 GCA_036702955.1 Drouetiella sp.
TGTAAGACGGGCTTGTCGCACTAGTTTGTGGTGCAAAAAAATAGTTTGTGTAAAGCTAATGCCAAAGCGCGTCACCTAGCGAGAATCAGAGCCTGCGATGCGCTTATAATCAATCAGGTTTCAATTCATATATATAAGAAGAAGAAAGTGGCTAAACGCACCGACATTCAAAAGATTCTCGTGCTGGGCGCGGGACCAATCACTATCGGCCAGGCTTGCGAATTCGATTATTCCGGCAGTCAAGCTTGCAAGGCGCTCCGAGACGAGGGCTACGAGGTTGTCTTAATCAACTCCAATCCCGCCACGATCATGACCGACCCTGAGGTGGCAGACCGCACGTATATCGAGCCGGTCACCGCCGAGGTTGCAAAGGAAGTAATCATTAAGGAACGTCCCCAGGCGCTCTTGCCCACAATGGGTGGACAGACAGCACTGAACGTGGCTGTTGAACTGGCCGAAAGCGGAGTTCTCGATGAGTACAAGGTGGAGTTGATTGGCGCGAAAATCGATGCTATCAAACTGGCTGAAGATCGCCAGTTGTTTAAGGCGAAAATGCTCGAAATTGGGCTTGACGTGCCAGAATCAGGCATCGCTCACAAGATGTCTGAAGTCAAAGATATTGCGGCAAAAATTGGTTTTCCGATTATCATTCGCCCGGCCTTTACTCTTGGTGGCGCAGGTGGTGGCATAGCCTACAACCACGAAGAACTGGAAGATATTGCCTGGCAGGGTCTTACTGCCAGCCCTGTCAGCGAAATTCTTCTTGAAGAAAGTGTGCTTGGCTGGAAAGAACTCGAACTCGAAGTTATGCGCGATTGCGCCGACAATGTCGTGATCATATGCGGCATTGAAAACTTCGACCCGATGGGTGTGCACACAGGCGATTCAATCACCGTAGCACCGGTTCAGACACTGTCTGATCGCGAGTTTCAAGCTTTGCGCGATGCCAGCGTAAAAATCATCCGAGCTATTGGTGTCGACACAGGTGGTTCCAACATTCAGTTTGGAATTCATCCAGAAAACGGTCGCATCATTATTATCGAGATGAACCCGCGTGTTTCAAGATCTTCTGCCCTGGCTAGCAAGGCCACCGGTTATCCGATCGCTAAAATTGCGGCGAAGCTGGCTATAGGTTTGACTCTGGACGAAATCTCAAATGACATAACCAAGACCACACCGGCGTCGTTCGAGCCGACCATGGATTATGTGATTACAAAAATTCCTCGATTCAATTTCGAGAAATTTCGCGGAGCAGACACGACTCTCACAACTCAGATGAAAGCTGTAGGTGAGGTTATGGCTGTCGGTCGCACCTTCCAGGAATCCGTTCAGAAGGCGTTGCGCGGTCTGGAGCTAGGTCTGTCTGGGTTCAACGCCGTGCCTGCTCGTGCCAAAGCTGATTTCTGGGAGTGGAGACGTCGCCTTTCGGTGCCCACTCAGCATCGTATCACAGACATCTTCGGCGCTCTCAAAGCCGGCATCTCGATTGAAGAAGTGGCTGAGCTGACCACGATCGACCCCTGGTTCCTCGACAATTTGCTTGAAATATTTCAGGAAACGCAAAACTTTGTCGAGAAAGTAAAGTCACTGGATGACCTCGATAAAGACTACTTACTGCACTTGAAACAAGCGGGATTTTCCGATGCGCAGCTGGCTGATTTGATACCAGGTGTGGATGAAACTGCGATCTTCGAACATCGCAAGAAGCTCGGCGTGACGCCAGTGTATAAGATGATCGATACCTGTGCTGCCGAATTTGAGGCGCGCACTCCGTATCTCTATTCGACCTACGACGAAGAGACCGAAGTGCCACCACCAACGAAACCACGCATTATGATTCTGGGCGGTGGTCCAAACCGCATCGGTCAGGGCATCGAGTTCGACTACTGTTGCGTGCACAGCAGCATAGCACTGCGTGAACTGGGCTACGAAGCGGTCATGGTCAACTCCAACCCTGAAACAGTTTCTACCGACTATGACGTTTCAGATCGCCTCTACTTCGAGCCGCTCACTCTTGAAGATGTGACAAACATTGCGCTTGTCGAAAAGCCTGACGGAATCATCGTGCAGATGGGTGGTCAGACACCCCTGAAGTTGGCCAAAGGACTGGAAGCTCGAGGATTTAAAATTCTCGGCACGTCGCCTGAGTCAATCGACATTGCAGAAGACCGGGCGCGTTTTGGCGTGCTTATCGACAAACTGGGGCTGCGGCAGCCTCCTGGCTCTGTCGCCTCCAATCCACAAGAAGCTCTGGCAATTGCCACCAAAATTGGATATCCAGTTCTGGTGCGCCCAAGCTACGTTCTCGGCGGTCGCGCCATGGAAATTATCTACAATCAAGAAGAGCTTGAACGCTGGCTCAAGACAGGTTACGGCAGCAATCCAAATCTTTCAGTCTTGATCGATCAATTTCTCGAAAACGCCACCGAAATCGATGTGGACGCTATATCAGATGGGCGCGCTTGCATCATTGCCGGCATCATGGAGCACGTCGAGGAGGCTGGCATCCACTCTGGCGATAGCACATGCGTGCTGCCAACACAAACGATTCCATTGAAGATTATCGAAGAGATTCGTCGCGCCACCAACGATCTGGCTCGCGAGCTGAAAGTTGTCGGCTTGATGAATATCCAGTTTGCGCTTCAGGGTGACGACCTCTATATTCTCGAAGTCAACCCGCGCGCCAGCCGCACCTGCCCGTTTGTCTCAAAGGCTACCGGCGTGCCATGGGCGAAACTGGCCGCTGCTGTGATGACCGGCAAAACTCTCTCTGAGCTAGGCATTGCTCCAAGGCTTTTGCCGCCGCACGTGTCCGTCAAATCCGTGGTCATTCCTTTCAAACGCTTTCCCGGTTCGCAAATTTCACTTGGACCCGAGATGCGCTCTACTGGCGAAGTCATGGGTGTGGCAACGCAGTTCGGACTGGCTTTTGCCAAAGCGCAGATTGCTGCAGGGCAGGTGTTGCCGACCAGAGGCAAGTGCTTCATCTCCGTTTCAGACATCCACAAACAAGAAGTCGTGCAGGTCGCTCAGAGCCTTTATCAGCTCGGGCTCGAGATTGTCGCGACACGAGGCACTTCGTCAGCTATTAAGACCGGCGGAATACCTGTGACGACGGTCAATAAGGTCTCTGAAGGGCGCCCCAACCTGGTTGACCGCATTAAGAATGGTGAAATTCAATTAGTCATTAACATTCCCTCGGGTAGAACGGCACGTGAAGATGACCAGCTGATACGCCGTGCAGCGGTAGACTACAACATTCCTGTAGTTACCACCCTGTCGGGCGCACGAGCCACGGCTGCAGGGATTGCGGCTCTGCAGCAGGGACCGCTCAGTGTCCAGGCCTTGCAGGAATATCATCGAAATATCGCGTTCTGGGAGACCTCGAGTCGCCGTCGTACTGTCGGTTTTTCATCCTGACCACCACAAGAATCCCGTCAAGCGGCTATAATGCACACTTGCTTGTTCGGGAGAATTGGTTGTGAGTTCAGAATTTGCTAAGTACATCGATCACACTCTGTTGAATCCAAACGCTCGCAAGGCGGAGATCAGCAAATTGTGTGAGGAAGCCAAAGAAAATAAGTTTTTTGCAGTGTGCGTCAACCCTGTGCACGTGCGCCAGGCCGTGAAGGAGTTGTCTTCAAGCAACGTCGCTGTGGCGACCGTTGTGGGATTCCCTCTAGGTGCGAACCTCACCGACGTGAAGATTGCTGAAACTCAAAGAGCGATTTCAGAAGGTGCCGAAGAGATCGATATGGTCATTAATATCGGCGCTCTCAAAGACGGTGATCATAGCTTCGTGGCCGATGAAATCAAAGCGATAGTCAAAGTCGCCAAAGAGCACCCGGTGAAAGTAATCATCGAATGTGACTTGCTTACCGACGATGAGAAAGTTGCCGCAACCAAAGCTTGCATCGCCGGTGGTGCGGCTATGGTGAAGACATCGACCGGATTTGTCAAAGATGGAAAAGGCGCAACCGTAGAAGATATCAAGTTGATAAAAGATACTCTTGGTGAAGCCAAGCTTGGTATCAAAGCCAGCGCAGGTATTCGTGACCTGGACAAGGCGAAAGCCTTAATAGACGCTGGTGCTACACGTCTGGGAACTTCAGCCGGTGTGGCAATCGTCAAAGGTTCACCGGCAGTGCAAGCAGCTTATTGATCCACTCGGTGACAATAATTGCGTGTGCTCGACTAAAACAAAAATGCTACGGAGGCGTTTTCAATTGAGTAAGGACAAGAATAAATTTGCAACGAATGGTGTGCTCGCTGCAATTTTCGCGGTGTCAGCTTTCGCTGCTCCAATGGCTGCCAGTGCAGATGATGCGCCTGCAGACAGCGCGCAGATGAAAAAGGCGGAATCACTTTATGGACGTGGCAAAGTTAAAGAAGCCATTGCTGAGTTCAGAGAGGCGATTCGCGTCGAGCCTACAAACGCCAAAGCTCATCAAAGACTTGGAGCCGCCCTTGCTGCCAACGAAGATTATGACACCGCCATTTTGGAAGAGCAGCAAGCAATTAAACTAGATCCTAAATACTTCCTGCCTCACGTTGTGCTCGGGCAGATTTACGCCAATCAAAACAAAATCGACCTGGCCTTAAAAGAGTTCCGTGAAGCGACAACTCTCAAACCAACAAGCTTCAGAGCTCATCTCGACCTTGGTTTTGCTCTCACTCACGTTGGTCAGGTTGACGAAGCGATTGCAGCCTACAAAAAAGCTGCTGAACTCAATCCCAAAGATCCTACTCCCCACCTGAATCTCGGTGTTTTGCTAGCACAGAAAAATGATTTCGCCAGTGCCATCAAGGAAGAGAAGGAAGCAATCGAAATCAACAAAGATGTGCCTGAGTCATACATCAACCTCGGCAACATCTACGCTGATTCCGGTGAAACAGATAACGCTATCAGTGCTTTCAAAAGCGCTCTCAAAATTGCTCCCAAGCACCCGAACGCTCTCAGTGGGCTGGGTTGGATGATGCAGAAAAAGGGTGACTTGCCAGGAGCGATTGAAACTCAACGAAAAGCGATCAAGATCGATCCAAAATTTGGACCTGCTCATCGCCGGCTCGCTGAAGCTCTCTCGCTCAATGGCGATAACAAAGGCGCAAAAGCCGCTTTCGAAGAAACTCTTCAACTGACACCTCGCGACGTCACAGCACGCGTTCAGTACGCTGCTTTCCTGGCCAAGCAAGGTCAAACAGGCGATGCTAAAACGCAATACGAAAAGGCCCTGGAAATCAATCCTAAGTCAAAGATTGCGCAAGACGCGCTGGCTGACTTGAACAAGAAGTCACCAACAAAGCCTCAGTAAATTATTTACTTGGGTCGTTTCCGAAACGAGCAGAGATTGCACCAAGAGGATTTGTCTTCCAGAGACACTCTGTAATCATCCTCTTACAAGCTCCATAAAGCCCGCTCTTCTCGCCACCGAGGGGGGCGGGTATCGTTTTGCAGATTTGTTGCGCCTCGCGAAACGAAGCTTCGGCGTCTTTATATTTGCCTTCGGCGTACAGAGTCAGCCCATATCCGTATTTCGCTTTGGAGATGAAGAGTTGAGTCGAGAGCTTCTGGTCTGTTATGTAATTGCTGGAAGCATCCATCGCCAGTTTGTAGAGACGATCGGCTTCTTGCAATTTGTTCTGGCGTCGATAGATATCGCCAAGCAGCACGCATGCTTGCACGTACTCCATGGGCGCGACTAACTTTCTTTGATCGGCGAGTTGATAAGCCTTATCGTAAATACCAACTGCTTCGGAAAGTTGATTCTTTTGCGAATAGACATCTCCAACGATGGTGTAAGCCAGATTTAAGTGACTGTCTTTGGAGTTGCCCTGCTTGTCGAATTCTTCAATTGACTGCATGGCAGTCTTCGATGCTTTATCAAGTTCGTTCAATTCGAAGTAACAAAGCGCCTGCTTGGCGTACATGGCTGGAATTGAGACTGCAGGGTCAGCCGATGGTGCAATTTCGATAAATTTACCCAGTTCGTCTGCAGCTTCACTCCAGTGCCCAGCGCGCTTATAAAGTTCGTAGAGATGCCAGGTCGCGTTGAGATAGTCTCTACTCTTTTCGCCTTTTTCTTTTCTGGCTGAATCCGCATCCATCTTATACGCTTCTTCCTGACTGCCGAAATCAGGCACCTCAGGAGGTTGTCTGCGTTCCTGTACAACGAAGAGTTTGTCGTTTTTGAAAGCTGGATAGTCTTGAGAATCGGAGCCCAGGAACATGAAGGACCAGATCGAGACGACTGCGAAAAGCAACACAGCGGCACCGCTGAAGACACCAACTTCAAAGCTCATAACGAACTTGCGACTTTCGCGCTTCTTAGCTTTGGCAATCTTTTTCAGTGCGAAAGCGTTATTGACCCAGGTCGTATCGTTTGCTTTGAGCAACATTTGTAAGTCTTGATACAACTGCGATACAAGCTGGTAACGTTCGTTTGGATCTTTAGCCAGACACTTAAATATGACTGTTTCCAGACGTGCCAGCGATCGCCCTGAGGTGGTATCAGTGACCATCGGTTTCGGCGCTTCGTTCATGTGCTTGTATGCTGTTTCAAGAACGTTTTTGCCTACGAATGGTGGCTTACCGGTGAGCGTCTCGTACATAACGCAACCAATTGAGTAGATGTCAGAGCGAGCGTCGAGCTTTTTGCCCATGCATTGCTCAGGGCTCATGTACATCGGGCTGCCGAAGACTTCTCTTGTTCTTGTTATATAGCCACTAGATTTGATGTCATCGCCTTCTTCCGTGAGCAGGCGTGCAATACCAAAATCGACCAGTTTGACTTCGTCGGTGATGGCGTTAGATTCAAGCAAGACGATATTGCTTGGTTTCAAATCTCTGTGCAAGACGTCTTCGCTGTGGGCGTATTCCAGAGCTTCGCACGACTGCGAAAAGATTTCGACGGCGTGATCGACTGATAAATGTCCGGTTTTGGCGAGCAAGTCTTCCAGACTTTCTCCCTTAAGCGGTTCAACTACGAGGAAAACCTGTCCGTCTGGAGAAAGATGGATGTCCATGACCTTGCAGATGCGTTCATGGTTCAGTTCGATGGTTGCTTTTGCTCTCTGCTCAAAGCGTTTCAAACTTTTGGCGTTAGCGACAAGGTGGTGATGAAGAATTTTCAGGACCACAGGCTTGGACGTTTCCAGGTCTTGCGCCCTGTAAACTACGCTCATACTGCCTTCGCCGAGAAACTCCTGCACTTCCCAACGTCCACCCATCGTCTTACCCAGCAATGGGTCGACGTTTCCGAAGAGTGAATCGGTGCGTGAACGCTTTTCTTTTTCGTTGGGACCGAGCATAGGACCTTATTGCACTATGAACGCCTGAGGACGTGGGACGGGCTACCACCTATATCAATATGCCACAATCCAGGATTTAAACTACTTTGTTGTAAAGTGTCGTCGGGCAGTACCGGGGCTCAGCGCACTGCCTGCAAGACATTTAGCTTGTGAGGGTCTGTAAAGGCTCGCAGTTTCTGCCCGCTTTCCCAGAGTGCCCGATGATATTCATGGTCCATTGCGGCAAGCATCTCTTTGTCGGTTGACCCCAGCTCAAGTCCTTCATTCAGCACAGTTGCTGCTCTGGCTGGTTCGTTCGCTCCCAGCAAGCACAAACCGATGGCAAAGCAGAGTTTGGTTCGATAGTCGACATCTGTTTCAGAGTTTGCTGCTGTTTTTAGATTTTGAAAGGTGACAACTGCTGTTTCGAATTTGTGCATGCGCCTGTTCAAATCGGCGATGTAGGCATAAGTTGCCGGGCGCTCGTCATCGTCAGCCCGTCCTGAGACGACAAGCACCCTGGCGTTTGCGGCGGCTTGCACCAGGTCGCCGCGCAATTCTTCGGTTAATGCCAGGTAACTGACCGGTTGTCTCGCTTTGATACCGTATATGCCACTAAGCAAAACTGTCACATCCGGGTGTTCGTCAGAGTTTTGATAGCCGTTTTGCAGTTTCAGGTAGTAGTCGATACTGGCTCTGAACTCATCTTTGGCTAGATTGAGATTGTTTTGAGCGAGTGCGCAAAGACCCAGCCCGAGGTGGTAGTCGCCTTGTTTTTCCAGCCCGACCGGCAATTTGAGCAGTCGGGTGTATTGGTGCTGTGCCTCTTTCCACTTCCCGTATGCGTAATACATATGAGCGGCGGTTTCCAGGCCGTCTTCTTTATGCACTTCGTCGGATGCTTCGTTGCGGTCGACGGAGAGAATAATATTCTGTTTCTGCGCTTCATAGTTATCGAAAAGTGTGGGGCGTGGCACAGAGACCAACTTGAAAAGCGGGCTGCTGGCGTATGGTGAGGGAGTATCCACTTTTCTGATTGCATCTGCTGCGACGAATATCGAAAGCATTAGAGTCAATGAAACAGCCGATAGAGCTGCAATTTTTAAAATGCGAATCTGTTTGCTTTCTTTTTTTATGATTTGCGCAAGCGGACGCTCGCGTTTCACCCAGCCACCGCTGGTGGTGCTGGACTTGCCGGCGGCAGCATCGCGCAAATCGCGGGCGATCGTCTTCATGTCTTGATAGCGATCGGCTGGAGATTTTGCCATGCAGGTGAATACGATCGTTTGCAGTCGGGTTAAAAGGGCAGAGTCTGACTTATCGGCGAATGGCCTGGGCACATCTGTTGAGTGCCGCTGCATCGTATCGAGAAAATTTTTGCCGACAATTGGTGGACGCCCCGCCAGAGCCTCATACATCAGGCAACCAAGTGAGTAAATATCTGAGCGCTTGTCTATTTTTCCACCCACACTTTGCTCTGGGCTCATATAAAGAGGGCTGCCGAAAACGTCGCCTGTCTGCGTCAGGTTGTTCATTGTCTCGCCGTCATCGCTAGTAAGTAGTTTTGCAATGCCGAAGTCGACCACCTTAACGACGTCGAAGCCATTTTTATCGGTCGTAAGCATGACGTTGCTGGGTTTAAGATCGCGATGAATGATGCCGCGCTCGTGCGCGTGATTAAGCGCCTCGCTGATCTGCACAAAGACATCCACGGCTCTTTCTGGCGTCAGGGGCTGCTCTCTAACTATTTTTTCGAGACTGTTGCCAGCCACATAATCCATGATTATGAATGCCTGACCATTACTCAGACCGCAATCGTGGATGTGGACGATGTTGGGATGGGTCAGGGTCGCGGTAGCTTGTGCCTCCTGTTGAAAGCGTTTCAGGCTGGTCGGGTCGCTTGTCAGGTGGGGCAGCAGCAGCTTCACGGCAACCAGTTTGTTCATTACCATATGCTGGGCTTTGTAAACGACTGCCATGCCGCCTTTGCCAATCTGTTCGATGATTTCCAGGCGCTCTGAAGTGGCGCGGGCCGCTTCCAAAAAAGGATCTGCGTCAGTCGGCTCGGGCGTTTCTGAACTGTCTAACCAGGACACACGTTGGCTTTTGGTGTTTTTCTGCGATTCTAGATCAGCATCCATTTTTTCTTGCATGAGTTGGTAGCTTTAGTATGCCCAGAAAGGACTATTCTTTCTTTGGGCATATTGAATCCGTTGAATCTTTTTGAAAGCAGTTTATGAGTTTACGGAGCAAGCTCTCGATTTTAGGATTAATGGCTGCGCTGTATTGCAGTTCGATCGTCAACGCGATTGCTGCTCCTGCGCCAAACGGTTGGCGCCTCCAGCAAACCAGTGATGAGCAGGGCATTCTCGAGACAACGGTCACTAAAGACTCGATTCGCATCGATACGGAAGACTGCACGCTTTTGATCTTGCCACCAAACTATGACATGTACCTCTACAATCCGAAAAATAAGCGTTACTTACAGCTTCCTATCGAAGCTTTCGGAATGCATACTTCGCATCGGAAGGAGACTGCATCTAATTACACCGTGACGAAATCCGGGGACGTTGATATTTGTGGCATGAGAGCGACCAAGTACGAAGCTGTAAACAAAAAGGGGCAACATACCTTTGAGTTCTGGGCTACTAATGACTTTCTGGTGCCGGCCAAACTTTCCAACGCCTGTGCGATTTTTATGAGCTTTTCCGAAATGCCTCCTGGTTATGGTTTGCCGCTGCGCGCCTCTCGCATCACAGGAGATGGCGGTAGATTTACACATATTCGTACCAAATCGATTGAGCGTGCGTATGTGCCGCCAGGCACTTTCGATAAGCCGAAAAATTTCACTCGCGTAAGCAACTTTGTTTCGTTGCGCACAAATGGGTCCAACATGCCGCTACCAGCGCCTGACGCGCTCGATTATATGCGCGACCCGGAAGAGAAGAAAATCAAGCCTTAGTTTACGTGCGCCTTCAGGGCTGAAGGTGTCTCAGGAGTCGAGCGCTGCAAAACTGAACGACGCCTCAGAAATCAGATGCATCCCGGATAATCAGTTGACTTCAAGCGATAAGAAATTCCGATCAGGTGCCTGACAGTGAAACGCCTCTTGCTTTGAGGATCTTCTGCATCTCAAGCAAGCAGGTATAGGTTGGAAGAATCCACAATGTTTCGTGCGCCGGCACCATATCCAGTGCCTGATCGAGGGCTTTGTCCAGCTTCGATTCCGTGTGTATGTTTTCTTGCGCAACCCCGGCGTACTTCATTCGCACTGCCATATCTTCCGCGCGCTGACCGCTAACGATAAGTTTTTTCGAGTGTGAGGCCAGTTGTTCAAAATCTGCGTCCCACAGCCAGGAAATATCTCTTCCATCGGCATAATTGTCATTGATGGCAATCAAGATTCGGGCATCAGGATCGGCTGCTACAGCTGCTATCGCCTGGCTTGCACCAGCTGGATTTTTGATCAGTTGAATCAGTACATTTTTTCCGGAGATGGTAACGCGCTCAGAACGGCCGAAAAGGGTTTGATAGTTCTTCAGACCCTGCCTGATCGTCTCTATGGTCACTCCGATTGAAGCAGCACTGGCTGCGGCTGCCAGTGCGTTGTAAACGTTGAACATGCCAGGCAATGGCACGACCGCGTCTCCCTTGCGCTCATCGATTGTCAGAACGAATGTCGAGCCTGTCGGCCCGACTTCAACGTCGCTGGCTTTCACTCTCGGAACTGGGCGTTTGTGCCCGCAGTTTGCGCAGCTCCAGTGTCCCAGCTGCCCGTAAAACACCAGTGAATAGGCGGTTTCAGCACCACATTGTGCGCAGTATGACAACTCCATGGATTGAGGACCCATGCCGTCGACAGCGGTTGTCTGTTTCTCGGTTGGATTTTTGACCGATTCGATGCCAAAAAAAATGCGTGAACATTCTGGTACAAGTTGGCTGACGTTAGGGTCGTCAGCGTTCAAAATTGCTTGAGACTTATTTTCTAGAATTCCTCTGGCAATCAACTTGGCTGTTGTATCAAGTTCGCCGAATCGGTCAAGCTGGTCTCTGAACAAGTTGGTGACCACGACCTGAGAGAGTTTTACTTCTCTGGCAATAAGAGGCAGCGCCGCTTCGTCAGTTTCGAACAAGCAGTAGTCGGCAGAGAGTTTTCCGCTCCAGCTCGCTGATTCAACGAGACTGGCAGTGATTCCGGCAACCAGGTTGGCGCCTTGTTTGTTGTGAACCAGTTCGAGACCGGCTGCACGTAATATCGAGGAGAGTAAACCAGATGTGGTGCTTTTACCGTTGGTGCCGGTCACCGCAATGACACCGCTTTTAGCTTGTGCAGACAATTTTGTCAGCACCGTTGGTGCAAAACGGCGAGCCAGTTTGCCTGGCAGATTCGATCCCAGTCCGGCACCCATGAAACGAATTGCGCGCGCTGTGAACTTGCCAGCGACGACTGCAACTGTGTCTGATGGATCCATTACGACCTCTCGATTTTGCCTCTACTGCTCAGACGAACCTGGCGTTCACATCGTCTGCGATATATGCACGAAGATAGTGCTCGCTTCCTTTGATAATCAATTCGTCACCAAGTCCAAATTGATAGTCTATATGTTGACCGTCGATGTGCAAGACTCCAGTTCTCATCTGTGAAACGATACGCATTTCTTGTGAGTGGTCGAGTATGCCTTTCAGATATTTGTAGTGCTCACCTGGTCGCACACACGGTTCACGAACGATATACATGTACCGATTATCTGTAATTGGTAAAACTTCGCCCCCGGCCGAGCGCAATGAGCCTGTCGAACCGCCGGGCGTTCCTATCCAGACTCCAGAGGAGCGCTGTTCTTCGCGTTCGCCATTTAATTCCATGAACAAGCGGGTTGTCGCTGCCGGGTTGGAATGTCCAACCAGCACTTCATTCAGTACCAACTCAGGCAGAAGCGATCCGTTCAACCACAATTCCAGTCTGAGAATGGGTCTGGTGGTCAACTCTCCATCTTCTATTTGCGCCAGCACTTCTTTCAGATTTTTCTGATTGCCCAGACAAAAATGTCCGAAGCTGGAAGAGCTAGATGAGTTGATGCCGAGCACAGGAATGCTGTCGACTGAATGGCTGGCGTCAAGAAACGTGCCGTCGCCGCCCACTGAGATAACAAGGTCGACATCGGTTACCTTTTGCGTCAGTTCAGCCCGGGCTACAGAACGATATTCGACACCGCGCTTGAGCAGTTCCTTCTCAAGCAGTTCAAGCGTTTCAACGTGCTCATTATGAGCGAGTTTGACGCGGGTAACGACCTCGCTTCCTTCTTCGAGCAGCTTCAAAAATCTTGATTCTCTGTGCTCGAGCGCTTGAATCTGGTAGGTTGACTTCTTGTGAAGAATCAGAACCTTGCGAAGTTTCACCGGGAGCCGCCTGTAGCCAGAAAAATCTAAGATACGAAGGGTATCAGATCCGGCGCATCATTGCTACCTGCTTGCTTCCTGCGGAGCAAACTAAACTCAAGACTGTGTCTGCTTTTCGCGTTCCGTTACCTTACGCAAAATTACGGCATTAGTAGGATATACTCATTAAAGCTTCAATGTAAGCGCCTGCTTGTCGTTGTCTGAAAAGACACAGCGACGGTCGCGCGCTTGAGAAGTCGCTACCATTCAGTTCCAGCGCACATTAATCGGAGAAGAACATGCCACTGTCAGGGTCGCAGATAAGAGACAAGTTTATTGAGTATTTCCGTGACAAACGCGGTCATGCCCACTTGCCGAGCTCGAGTTTGATTCCTGACAATCCGACTTTGCTTTTGACATCAGCGGGCATGGTTCAATTCGTTCCCATATTTCTCGGTCAAGCCCCCGCTCCTGAGCCACCCAGAGCTGTAACTGTACAGAAATGCGCACGCGCCGGCGGTAAAGATTCAGATATTGAAAATGTCGGTAGAACAGCTCGCCATCACAGCTTCTTCGAGATGCTGGGTAACTTCAGCTTTGGCGATTATTTCAAGAAAGAGGTGATTCCATGGGCATGGGAGTTTGTCACGAAAGATCTGGGACTCGAGGCTGAGAAGCTTTACGTAACGATTTTCAAGGGCGACGACAAAAACGATCCCGATGAAGAAGCTTTCGAGATCTGGCATAAAACTGTTGGTTTGCCGGCTGAGCGCATTATTCGCATGGGTCGTTCGGACAACTTCTGGGGACCACCAGGACCAACAGGACCGTGCGGACCATGTTCGGAAATCTATTACGACCGTGGTGAACAGTTTGGTTGCAGCTCTGACCCGACCAAATGCGGCATCGGCATTTGCGATTGCGACAGATATCTTGAATTCTGGAACCTCGTGTTCATGGAAATGTTTAAAGATGAAAACGGCAATTTCTCGCAACTGGCTAAGAAAAACGTCGACACAGGCTCGGGTCTCGAGCGCGTGGCGCTGATTTTGCAGAAAAAGGACAACAACTACGAAACCGATTTGTTTTTCCCGATTCTTCAAGAGGCAGCCAGAATTGCCGGTGTCGAATACACAGGTGGAGTGCCCAGAGCTGCAGATTGGGTGAAGCCTGAAGTCAAACGTGATAGTTACCTGAAAATCATCTCCGACCATACGCGTGCCGTCACGTTTCTGGTCGCTGATGGCGTGCGGACAAGCAATATTGGTCGCGGTTACGTACTGCGATTCATCTTGCGCAGAGCGGCTCGCTTCGGGAGATTGCTTGGCATTACTGAACCGTTCATTTACAAGCTGGTACCAAAGGTGGTGGAACTCTATGGTTCGCACTATCCTGAGTTGCGCAACGAGCAATTGATCAAGCAAGTCATCAAAGACGAAGAAGAGAGATTTGCAAAAACGATCGACCGCGGTATGACTTTGCTGAACGAATTGTTGGAAGGTGGCGCTGCTGAAATACCTGGTAAAGACGCGTTTAACCTGTATTCGACTTACGGATTTCCAATCGAACTGACACGCGAAATCGCAGCCGAACACAACAAAACCGTTGACATGACAGGTTTTGCAGAAGCGAGGAAAGCCCACGAAGAGGCTTCGGCAGGCAGCAAGTTCAACGTAATCATCGCTGGCGATGAGGCTTTCGGCAAAGTGCTGAAAGACCATGGCAAAACGAAGTTTACCGGCTACAAAACTCTGGAATCGCCAGGCAACGTGCTTGCTATCGTCAAAGACGGCAAGCTGGTAGACCATGCTGAAGAGGGCGAAGAAGTGGAGGTGGTTCTCAGCGAAACGCCTTTCTACGCTGAATCTGGCGGTCAGGTTGGTGACACCGGAGTGTTGGAAAATCGTGACGCTCGTTTGCACGTGCTTGATACCAAAAAGCACGAAGGCCTACATGTGCACAAAGTCAGGGCTATGTCTGGGCTGCTCGAACCGGGGCAGGAGCTGATTGCCAGTGTGGATAAAGAGCGTCGCACCGCCACGATGCTGCACCACAGCGCTGCGCATATTTTCCACGCTGCCATCAGGCATTTGCTTGGCAATCACGTGGCTCAGGCCGGGTCACAGGTTGGTCCGCAAACTATGCGTTTCGACTTCTCGTTCGAGCGGCAACCGACAGCAACCGAATTGAAGAAGATTGAATCGACGATGAATGAGTGGGTGCGCAACAATTATCCAGTCGTCACTGAAGAAATGCCGCTTGAAGAAGCGAAGAAAACAGGTGCTGTCGCCATGTTCGGTGAGAAATACGGTGACGTGGTGCGCGTTTTGAAAATGGGCGACGTCAGCCTGGAATTCTGCGGAGGCACCCATGTCTCCAGCACCGGCGAAATTGGACCGATCAAAATCATTTCCGAGGGCAGTATCGCATCTGGTGTACGTCGTGTGGAGGCGCTGGCAGGTCCAGCAGCCTGGAACCACATCGCACAGAGCATGTCGGTGCTCAACGACGCATCGGGCATACTGCGAGTCAAGCCGGCTGACCTGGCTGCTCAAATTGAGCGATTGCAAGATCAGTTGAAACAGAAAGATAAAGTTCTTCAATCGAGAGAAGAAGAGCTGGCGTTCATGCGCGTTTCGAGTCTACGCCCGGAGAAGCTGGGACGTATTGACTTGATCGCTGGTGAGTTGCCCGGCATGTCGCCTGAGGGACTAAAGAGTGCTGTCGAAAAAATGAGAAATCAGAGCAATGCCACGGTGGTTCTGCTCGCTTCGTCGTCTGGTCCCGATAAAGTCTCGATTGCTGCCGGTGTCGCTGACCCGCTTGTAAAAGATGGGATAAGTGCTGGTAATTTAGTTAAGGATTTTGCGGCCGTCTGCGGCGGGGGCGGAGGCGGAAAGCCCCAGGTAGCGCAGGCTGGCGGAAAGGATCCAAGTAAAATCGGCGTAGCCTTTACACAACTCAAGCAAGCCCTCGCGGAGAAATCCGGTTAAGATCAAAGGCGTCCAGTAATGGTTCGACTTTGAGGAGGTTAAGCGATGGCTTTTACTTGGTCGGAAGCCAAAAAAGTCTTGTTCTGGTGCGTCCAACTGTGCTTTCTAGCCACCGTATGCGCTGTACCAGCACTGGCAGATGCGCCGCCCGTGCGGATTGCCGTCGTACCCGGTGGCGGGAGCGGTCAGGAGCAGGAAGTGTGTGACCGCATCAATGGTCAGCTTCAGAGCAACCAGGATGTGGCGCTGAGTACCGTCAACCCTGATTGGTACGTTGTATGCAATATCAAAGAGATGCTCGATCAAAATAGCGGTCAGATTCGCTACAACGGCACGGTGACGACCAAAACGACAACTGGACACATCATCAACACTGTTTCGCTGCAAAAATACAATCAGGATTTCTCGCTTACTCCCGGCGCCCAGCTCAATAAAAAGCTGGTCGACAACGCTGTGCAGGATGTCATCGGAGGATTGGCTGATCGAGCCGTCGGCCCGATACAGCAGGCAGTAGAAGTGGAAATGGAAACCCGTGAACGCATGATCAAAGCGACCAGGCTCGGCGCAGAGCGTAAGTTCGACGAGGCCATCGCTTTGTTACGACCGATAAGCCCGGAAACACCTCACTTCAGTGCCGTGCAGGCGCTGAAAAGAAAGCTTGAAATCCAGCGAGATGCCAGACCAGTTCCTGTATCTCACGGAAAAAAGCATACTGCACATTAGCAAGAACTTAACGGAAAGGGCTCTGCCAGCGGCAGTCTTAACATAAAAGGCTCCTATTCTCGGGTGGCAATCCAGTAAACTTCTAGGCTAGTGCCTGCGTTTATGCTGTTGGAAGCGGCAAAACGAAAATCACTCCAATTTAGGTAGGGAGAGAATACATAAAGATGAATGCGCGTAAAACCAGTGCAATGCTAATCGCACTTCTTTTCGTTGTAAACCTCGTGATGCCGCAGACGGCTATGGCTGGCGCCAAAAGAAGAATCGCCATCATGCCTTTCGATTACGGCGCTGTTCAGGGCGGACAGGTAGGCACTTATGACGTAGGTAAAGGTATAGTCAGTCTTTTGATCACAAAGTTGGTCAATGATGGCACATACTCAGTCGTCGACAGGCAGATGCTCGATTCAATTTTGAAAGAGCAAAATTTTTCGGTCAGTGACCGTGCCGATCCGGCAACAGCTGTCAAAATCGGTAAATTGTTGAGTATCGACGCGATGGTAGTCGGAACTGTGACTCAGTTTGGTTTTGAAAATAAGTCGGTCAGTGCTAGTGGCGCAGTTGGTGCCCTGGGTTACGTACCATACGGCGGCTACTTGAGCATGTTCGGCGGCGCCAGCAGCCATAAGAGCACCGTGAAAGTGGCTGTAGATGCTCGTATCATCGACGTAACTACCGGTGAAATCCTCGGTTCGGTGCACGGCACCGGTGAATCGTTGAGAAAAGGCGTGTCGTTGTTCGGCGGCGGCGCTGGATTCGACATGGGTTCATCTGACTTTGCCAGCTCTATTGCCGGTGAAGCGACACTTCAGGCGGTAGATTCGCTCGGTTCGCAACTCGATGCTCTTGCCGCAAAAATTCCAGACAACCAATCTCTGGCTGCTCAAAACGTAGTTGGAAAAATTGCTGATGTGACTGGAACTCAAGTTATTGTCAACCTGGGTAAGAACAATGGTCTTGCGACGGGAGACAATCTGCAAGTTCAGCGTGCATACAAAACTATTAAAGACCCAACCAGCGGCAAAGTTCTGAAAGAACTCACCAACACTATTGCAATCATCAAATTGAGCAGTGTTGAGGCCGATAACTCGACCGGCAACATCACCAGAGGCTCCGGCGTAAAAGTCGGGGATAACGTCAATAAAGTCACCACTGACGTTTCGGCGATAGTGGTGCAGCCTGTGCCAGGCAGTGATATCGCTCCGATTCGCTCGATCAGCGCAACCGGAACAGTGTTGACACCAAAGAAAACAAAATAAGGACGACGGCGCGGAAAGGATGAATAAAATGACCTTCTCATTTAATTCCAAACTCCGCAGCGCAGTTCTCATTCCAGTCACAATCGCGATGGCAGGCTGTATCAGTCTGCCATCGTTGGCTAAGGAGCCTACTGATTGGGATAAGACGCTGAGCAGCGGATACAATCAACTCACCATGGGTAATACCGAGACGGCGCTGGCGTTTTTTCGCAAGCAATCGGCGAAATATCCAAACTCCGGGCAGTGCCATCTCGGTATTGGCAAGTGCCTGAAGCGTCTGACGAAATACAGTGAGGCGAAGTCGGAATACCGAACGGCAGTGCAACTCGAACCAACGCTTGCAGATGCCTGGTACGAGCTTGGCACCGTCTGTGAAAGCGACCAGGAGTGGGACAATGCCTCAAAGGCATTCAGCAAATTTCTCGAGCTAAAGCCGGACGCCGGCCAAAGGCAAGCTGTAGTCGATCGCATTCGTTTTTGTGATAGCAAAAAACCTGATTCCTGATCGACTCTCTGAAAGGGCTACAACGCCTGTTTTGAAAAGCTAAAAACGCCGTAAGCATACAAATTGGAAGCCCAAGTTTTCTTTTTTTTCGTTGTACAACCAGATCGGACTCTCTTTGTGAGGCAAAATGGAAACTGATAAAAAATCGTTGGCATACTTCAAAGGTAATTTCGTTCCAATAGAAGAAGCCAACATCAATATCATGAATCACTCATTCATGTATGGAACGGCTGTTTTCGAAGGCATCAGAGCCTACTGGAACGCACAAGAGGAAGAGTTATACATCTTTCGCTTGCGCGAGCATTTCGAGCGCATGACCGACAGCATGAAGATCATGTATCTCGAAACAAAGTATTCCGTAGATGAGCTGTGCAACGTGACGGTCGAATTGCTGAAACGCAACGCCCCAACCACTGACACTTATATCAGACCGGCTGCTTACAAGACTGCTCACAGAGTTGGTCCCAGTTTAGACAACAATCCAAGCGATATCTGCATGTTTACCGTGCCATTCGGTGATTATTTCCATGGCGCCGAAGGGTTGAAAGTGCAGGTCTCCAGCTGGCGGCGTGTAGAAGATAACGCCATACCTGCCAGGGCAAAGATCGTCGGTGCCTACGCGAACACCGCTCTCGCCAAGACAGACGCTGTCATGGCGGGGTTCGACGAGTGTATCGTGCTGTCTGAAAACGGACATGTATCGGAAGGCAGTGCGATGAACTTGTTCATGGTCAAACGCGGACAATTGATCACCACGCCGACCACAGAAAATATTCTGGAAGGCATCACGCGCAGTAGCATCATGGAATTGGCTGAAAAAGAATTGGGTCTGACGACTGTATCGCGCACAATCGATCGCAGTGAACTGTACACCGCCGACGAACTCTTCTTCTGCGGCACCGGTGCTCAGATCGCGCCGATTATCGAAGTCGATAAGCGCAAGATTGGTGACGGTAAATCAGGTTCCATTTCCAATCAAATCAAAGACACATACATCTCAATTTGCCGCGGCGAGAACGACAGCTACCATAAATGGCTGACACCAGTGCACGGTAAACGAGCCGCCAAGACTGAGAAGAAGGCTGAGGCGGCAAGCAAGCGCTAGAGTCTATACAGTCCAGGCTGTAAAAACGACCGGAGGCTGAGCGGTGCAAGTCGTTCAGTCACGGGTGACGTCAAAGTCTGAGCAATTCAGTCTCTGGCTGGTGCGGGCTCCATTTGAGCATCATCCATAACATCTTCGATTGCATTCATGACTCCGTCGTGAAAGATGTTCTCTAACGAGGTTTCAAGGGCGCTAGCAATACGCATAAGTTTAAGTACGGAGATGTTGCGTCGGCCTGCTTCAATCATGCTTATCTCCGACCTGTGACATTGAGCCGCTTGAGCTAGTTGTCTTTGTGACATACCCAGTTCTTTTCTTCTGCGCAGAATATTTCTGCTCACAAGTGCAAGTAGTTTTTCCATTGTGATACCACTCTAAAGCTTGTTCTGCAAAATACTGAGTCCAAAGCCATTTGTTCACTTTGCTGCGGCACTCTAGCTCTGTCATTATTCAGCCAGTAGCCGGTTCTTTTTTTAATGTCGTGACGAAATTTGGAGGCGCCTGAAGTGCTTCCGCTCTTCACTTTCGTTTTACCTGCTGGTCGGTGTCTACTCGACTACTACCAAGATTACCAGTGCAGTTCGAAAATGTTTTCAAGAATCTTGATTAGCTAACTAACTATTTTTCTGAGAGACTGAAATTCTCGATATGACCATGCTCTCTACTCTTACTGCTGAGAACACAATTGACATAAATGGAGAGGAGTGCAGAAAAACTATGTAGACTATCCGTAGCTTTTTGTTGAACGAATGGTGTAGTCACTAAGTGTCAACCTGGGTTCAAATCGACTGCCATAAAAGAACCTCAGATTCATCTGCGCGCGAGCGAGTCGATGCTAAAGTGGCAGCTGGCGAAAGTAAATCTATCAATTTGTTATGCTTAAAGTGGTGGCACTAAAGCTTCTCAGGTGCTTCTTTAGAGGCAACCTGAGATTGCGGTGGATGCTCCTGGTTATATTTTGCCACTGCTTTTGCTAGCTTCTGGAGTGAGTGCGTTTCCCGTCGTCCTTCTACCTGTTCAAGCAGATCGGCGTCGTGGTGCCAGATCAATTTCCATTCCTCGATTGCCTGGGCGATGACCTTCTCATCGGGTCTTGCCGAGGACCTTACTTTCGCCGAGAGTGCTCTGGCTAGCAGGAGATGTCCGGTCGGGTCAGCAGGGTCAAGTTGTACTGCTTTCTGCAATTTTTTGATGGCGACATCGTGGTTGGCCGCTGCCGTTTCTTGCTCGCCTTCAAATCTGAGATTTGAGGCTTCGGTTAATCGTCCTGAGATGCCTGTGCCGAAGTAAGCGGTGTTTGCGGCGTCTTTAGAGTAAAGTCTTCCATCACCCTTGATTGCAGGTGAAATTGCATCAGCGAGTGCTGCTGATTGAAATAGAAAAAACACGCCGGTTGCAAGTGCCGTTCTCAGAGTGCGTTCTTCAATCATTTTTTGACTTTTCGTCCTTGCTTCGATCGCCTTTGCTTTCTTTTTCATGGGCAGCATCATCGTCGGCGTCATCTTCGTCGTCGTCGTCCGTCACGTCTGTTACATCAACATGAGTACTGGCGCGCAGGTCGGCTATTTCTTCTTCGATTTCTTTGACGCGACTTTCAATACGTTCGATTTGCGCAATCTCGTCGCGCACTTTTTCTTGCAGAACAGTGCCGTCAATTTTGCTGTTCTCGCTGAACAGTGTATATGCTCTCAGACCTATCGTCTGCAGGTGTCGTCCTTTTTCTGAACGCAGAGTCATGACGTTCGTATTAAGTTTGCCGATTTTTGCAATGCGAGTTGTCTGGTCGGCAGCTTGTTTTAAGAAGCCTTTGCCTTTGTTTACCAGGTTGTCAAAATTTGGGGACATGGGCCTATCTCTCAAAGACTACGATCACTACTATACGCGACACCTGCGAAAAGTGTCGCGCGAGAGGTGCCGAGAAGCAAATTGATTCTAATTAAAGGCGGCAGAGGAGGAGTCAGCCAGTTTGAACCGATTGTGTATCAATCGCACCGCTTCTGCAGCATGTTGATCGGGTAGAAGAACAGTCACTCGCATATCGCCCGTAGCTACCAGCTGCACTGGTATTGAAGCAGCGTGCAGCGTGGCAAAAACGCCTGCAACGATGTCGGTTCGCGAAGTCAAGTGCCTGCCGATAACTGAGATTCTGGCGCTGGTTGTGTCGAACGTCACTTTTGGGTTCCCCAGGCTTTCTGAGAGCGATTCGATAATTGTTTTGACTCGGTGGATGGCTCGGCGGTCGACTGTCAGGGCTAGTTCTTGAGACGGCTCGTCTTCACGCGCCAGGAGCATCATCATATCTGTCGAGATACTGAGTTCTTGCAGCCTGGTGAAGAGATTGGAAACGCCTTCCAGCGTTTGCGCACCAGGGGTGGTGGTGGTCAGGTTCAGTGATGCATGATTGCGATCGACTGCAACGGCACAAATTGCATAGTCGGGTGCCACCCACTTGTGGGTAATCAATGTGCCCAGGTCGTCGGGGCAGAAGCTGGAGCGCACGCGTATTGGAATATGGGTATCTAGAGCCAGCTCCAACGAGCTGGTGCTGAGCAGGTCAGTGCCAGAGGTAGTCATCTCGAGCATCTCTTCATAACTCAAGGCGGGCAGGCAGCGTGCATCGTTGACCAGTTGAGGGTCTGCTGTGAACACGCCACGCACGTCGCTGTAGATATCGCAGCGCTCAGCAGCCAGCGCCGCTGTCAGCGCCACCGCTGTGGTATCGGAGCCCCCCGGTCCTAACGTTGTAATTTCGCTGGTTTCAGTCATGCCCTGAAAGCCTGCCACAACAGCTATTTCTCCTCGACTGAGTGAGGCTTCGATCGCTTCAGGATGCACGTCTTTTATGTTAGCCATGCCGTGGCGATGCTCGGTCACGATACCTGCCTGCGCGCCAGTGAACGACCGCGCCTGGTAGCCAAGTGACTGAATAGCCATAGTCATCAGAGCTCCGGAGACCTGTTCACCGGTTGAGAGCAAAACGTCTAACTCACGAGCGCTCGGTTGATCGGTAAGTTCGTTGGCCATGGCTTTCAGATGGTCGCTGCTGCGTCCCATCGCTGATACCACTGCAACAACTTCATTCCCTTCCGACGCCTGCTTGACGGCTATCTCTGCCGCTTTACGAATGCGATTCAGATCAGCAACTGTGGCTCCGCCGAACTTTTGAATTAACCTGCCCATTGATCTGCCACCAAATGCGAACCATTAGATAAGCAGATTATATATAAATTTGCTCGCAATGGTGCATTTTTTAATATTTGTTGCCACCAGGGAGGGTGGCGATCATTTTGAACCGCATTTGGTGCGACTGGAAATTCGACATTGTTTGTCTGCCCTTAGAACTGGTTTGCTGCCTCAAAATTTGCTCTTTTGCCTTGAGACTTGTTCATCTTCCGTCACGGCTTATAAGCTCCAATCAGTTTGCGCCAGTAAATCAGCATCAGATCTCTGGCCGAGCGCATGGTATCGAAGATGATGCGCACAGTGGAGCCTTCACGGTCTGTCCAGTCGACATACACTTTGGCAATTTTGCAATTGTGCTCGCGGGCTATGACCAGCAGTTCCAGATCAAAAAGAAAGCGCTTTGTTTTGGCTCGCTCAAAGAGCTTTTGCGCTGCCTCTCTAGTGAACACCTTAAATCCTGCCTGGGTATCGCGGATTCCCGGCACCACAAAATTACCAACTAGCGCACGCGATGCGGTTGCCAGTAGTCTCCTGCCAATGCCCGGATATTGGGTCTTTTTCTCTCTCTGGGCGATGGCCAGATCGGCGCCTTCGTTGATTTGTTTAAGAAACTGGTTTAAAAGCTGGGGGTCGTAGGAAAGATCAGAGTCAGTAAAAACGATAATTTTGCCTTGAGCCGCCAACATACCTACTTTGACAGCATTACCTTTGCCCATATTTTCGGACAGCTCAATTAAATTGAGCCGACAGCTTGAACTGTTGCTCTCGAATGACTGGCGCGCAACCTCGGCGGTTTTATCTCTGCAGCCGTCGGTGACTACTATCACTTCGCTGCCCGGGTAATGGGCGTCAAGATATTTGCCCCAGGTTTCCATTGTCAGGCCAATGCGCTTCTCTTCCTGGTAAGCGGGAAATACAATTGTAAGGTCCGTGGATTCTGACATACAGGTAGTAATTAATTGCGTCTTGAAGTTGTCTTACCCAAGATACTGGCTATTTTCCTTTTAGTCATTCCTCCGCTGGTTGCTGTGAGCCAACCGGTGCTTATGCAGGGTTCTGATTTTGTTATGACCTTTTATCCGGTCGGCAAGTTGATTCTGTCCGGACGTGCTTCAGACATTTATCCGCCACTTAGCGCTACTTCTCTTGTGGAAGCACCATTCAACAAGTATGTGCATGAGCTCTTGAAGTTTATTCCGCCAGAGTACGTCGGCATATACATGTATAGTCCGCTCATGGCCGTCTTGTTGGCGCCGTTTGCCGTTGGTGGCGCCACCGAGGCCCTGGTTGCCTGGGAACTTCTGTCTGTGCTGGTGTTGGCTCTGGTGGCCTACATCTGTAGCGGCGGTGAACGCTCGCGGGCTCTCGACTATTTCTTCATGTTCGCGCTCTTCTGTCCTGTCTTTCACACTCTTTTGATCGGGCACCTGGGTATCGTGGTCGGGCTTCTCCCGCTTGCCCTGGGTTATGTTTTTCTGAGAGGCGCCCGAGAAGGTGCCGCCGGATTTGTCTGGGGCGCTCTTTTACTGAAACCGCAGTTTTTGCCGACGGCCATGCTTGTGGCCGGGTCGCTTTTCCTGGCGAAGCGTCCGCGTGCCGCCCTGGGTCTACTTTGTGGTCTGGTTACTTTCGGTCTGCTCAGTTGTTTTGCTCTGGGACCGGAGATATTTTTCGACTGGCTCAAAAGTTTTAAAATGTCAGACACGATTTTTGCTCATGCCGGATACGGTTTTCCTGCCTACATGGTGGTGTCACTGCCAGCGGTGCTCTTGCAATTTTTCCCCTTTGAGGCTAGAGCCCAAGCCAAGATATTTATCTACGGATTAGCCGGGGCGATAGGTTTGTTTGCTCTGTGGAGATCTACCTTGATTTTGCGCAGTGGTGCAGTCTCGGAACTGAAATCGTCTGTCGATGCGAAAGCAAGGGCAGAAGTTGAAAAGGGAGTCGCTGTAGAGAAAGCCGCTGTAGAGAAAGCCGCTGAAGAGGGAGCAGTGAGCCCTGCATTAGAGCAGATGCGCCAGTATCAAGCAGCCGTTTCGCTGGTCATGCTGATCGGTTTGCTGGTATTGCCATTGGTGCTGCCACATTTCCTTTTCTATGATATGTGTGGTCTGGCATTGATAGCTGTGCTGGCGTATCAAGGGCATCTCTGGAACGGCGAACGCATTCGCGTCTGGCAGATTCGCGTACTGATCTGGTGGGTTTTAAACCTCTACTATCTCTCTTTCATGTTCTTGCCGGTCAGACCACTTGGGCACTGGTTTGCATGTCTGCCGGTGCTGTTCTTTGCATTCTTGTTCTGGCTGGCGCCAGGAGTGGCAGCCAGACGAGTAGTCCCAAATCCAGATTGAAGCCGAATCCAGATTGAAGCCGAATCCAGATTGAACTGCTGCATCCCATCTGCAATATTGCGCGCAAAGATTGCTATGGAAGCACACCAGTCAAAGTGTAAACCAGCACGATGATAAGGCACACGACCATGGCGCCTCTCAGCGAGGTGCTTAGCACGTTGCGTTCGCGAGTTGCCTCCGAGAGTATCCACAGGGCGAAGGAAACGATAAGAAGCACTATGACCGCGCCGTGTTTGAGTAGGAAAAGCACTGACGAATTCATTGCGGGCATGAGCCAGGCTCGATGTGGTCTTATGCCATTGGTTTTGAATGGCAGATGAGGTTTTGGCGAAGGCTTTTCGGTGCCGTTTTCGAGGACGATTGCATAAACCGTGTCTGGCTGACTGGCGATGAAAGGCTTTCCGTCTCTGTCGAAAGGTCTGATGTAAAAGCTGTTTATGTCACCTTTCTTGGTATGAACGACGACTGAGTAACAATTGATTCCCCCGGCGTGTCTCTTAACTTCGTTTGGCCAGCGGCTGCCACTGATAGTGGTGTCGTACCACTTTCTCTTCTGTCCACCGTCGTCTGTTTGTGTTTTCTTTCCGAGTGCAACGGTTTGAACATTCACTTTATCGAGCTGCCCGGTGAATGGGTTGTGATAAGCACGTTTACTGCTTTCGATATCGTTCAAAGTTTTTGGATAGTGTTTGGTTTTTAAGTAGGTCAGTTCTGCGGCTTTACCAATTTCTTCGGCGAATTCCGATACCGCCAGCTCAGGACTTGCTTCTGCGTAAAGCGGCGACCCCTGTTCATCGATGATGGCGTTCTTTTGTTTGGTTAACCAGTGCGGGTGGTGTATAAGAGGACCGAAAACTATTCTAGATGTGTCCAGTACATCACCGTGATGCTGGTAGTAAGGCATTTTAGCCGTATCGGCACCGGCTACGAATTCACATTCACTTTGTGATGTCAGGAAAAATAGTTTCTCACCATCTACGGTGCGATAGCGATGCGCCATACTGCGGAAATCTTCCTGTGTATTAGCATGACTCGTAAATAGGCTCGTCAAAAGCAACAGCAGGAAACATCCAAGAAAAATGCCGAGAATCCAGTTGCGCTGTCTGTCTGACTGAAAGAGCTTTACTTCGACTGGCTTCTGTTTTATTTTTGCCGCTTCTTTTTTTGTCGTGTCTGAGGTGCGCGCAATTTCTGTCTTCTGCTCGTTTGGTTTGACAACAAGTTCTGGCGTTTTTTCTTCAAGTTCATTCTGGATCAGATCTGACTCTGAAGATTTTTTGTCGTTATCCGGTTTCAAAGACTTGCCCAGTACGATCTTCGACATCACGCTATCAGACTTCCACTCGCTCGGTTTGATGGCGTCGACCCCAATCACTTCGGGCGATTCGGTGATGGGCGCGTTGGGATCTATGACCGTTGTAGTCACCGATTCGCCCAATTTTGACTTCATCTTTTTGAGAATTGCTGCTGCCGCAGTTTTAGCAGCATCGGCATCATCTTTGGTGTTACCGTTATCTGACAGCTTTTCACCATCAGTGATACCGCGACCGGCGATACCAGATCCTGCAGTACCAGGTCCGGCGAGACCAGGTCCTGCAGCACCAGATCCTGCAGTACCAGATCCGGTGATATCAGATCCTGCGATACCGGATCCTGCGATACCAGATCCTGCGATACCGGATCCTGCGATACCAGATCCGGCGATACCAGATCCGGCGATACCGGATCCGGCGATACCGGATCCTGCGGTACCAGGTCCGGCACTACCAGATTTGGCAACACCTGATCCAGCGATGCCAGTACCGTTTGCTGCTTGAGATTTTGCCAGATCGGCTTTGTTCAGAATCAAAGTTTCAAGCTGCGGGTCTTTTTTTGGTGCTGACAGCTGTTCGTCAGTCAGCTTGGGCAATTTCATCGTTTCTTCCGACAGATCTTTCTTTTTGGGTTCTGCGGTGCTGAACTCATAATCGATTTCACCGACTTGCGGGTTATCGACCTCCAGAGCGGTTTTCGCCGTATCTGAATACTGATATCCAAGGTCAAGTTTCTCAGCAATTTCAGCTGGATTTGGCACGCCATCTGGCTCGTTACTCTGATCAGCCCAGAGCGAACGCTCGCTTGCTTTGCGGGCCCGCTCATACATATCCCGAGACTCATCAGTTCGCCCCAGCTTTTCGTACAGACCAGCTATTTCATCCATAAGCGCGATAGTTTTGGCGTGATCTTCGCCGAAACGCTCTTCACTGAGCAGGAGCAGTTGAATGTCGAGCTTAAGCGCTTCGCTGTAGTCTTTGCGCTCGGCACAGATGTGGGCGAGGTTTTGCAGGCAGCCTGTGATTTCAGGCGTCCCGTCGCCCAGAACCTCGACACCTCTCCTGTAGGTGGGTTCTGCCAGCGCGTACATGCCCTTCTTGAAGTTTGCGTCTGCAGTTTTGATCGCGCGGAGGAGTTCAGATCTCTCTTCCTTACTCATCCCTGCCATGTTCACCCCAACCTTCTAGAACCGCGCATCAAACTTCCCACATTGGTATTCGAATCCCTGATTTCTTGGCAAAATCTATGGCTTCATCATAGCCTGCATCGACGTGTCTGATCACGCCCATACCAGGGTCGGTTGTCAGCACCCGCTGCAGTCGCGTGGTGGCAGATTCGGTGCCGTCAGCGACAATGACCTGTCCTGAGTGCAGTGAGTAACCCATGCCGACGCCGCCGCCATGATGTAGAGAGACCCAGCTGGCTCCACCGACGGCGTTGATCAAGGCGTTCAGGTAGACCCAGTCGGCGACGGCATCAGAACCGTCTTTCATCGATTCTGTTTCTCTGTTTGGTGAGGCGACCGAACCTGAATCCAGATGATCTCGTCCGATCACAATCGGAGCTTTCAGTTTCTTCTCTGCCACCAGCTGGTTCATAATCAAGCCCATTTTGGCGCGGTCGCCATATCCTAGCCAGCAGATTCTGGCGGGTAGTCCCTGGAAAGCGACTTTTTTCGAAGCCATTTCAATCCAACGGCAGAGATGCTTGTCTCCGCTGAAATTTTTCAAAATTGCTTCATCCAGCACGGCGATGTCTGCGGGATCTCCTGATAACGCAGCCCATCTGAACGGGCCTTTGCCTTCGCAGAAGAGGGGGCGAATGTAGGCCGGTACGAAACCAGGGAAATTGAAGGCATCTTTGACGCCGTTGTCTCTCGCCACTTGTCTGATGTTGTTGCCGTAGTCAAAAACTATCGAGCCCTGGTTCTGGAAAGCGAGCATCGTTTCAACATGAGTGACGATCGACTTGTTTGCCAGCTCGAGATATTTCTTAGGATCGCTGGAACGCAGTTGCGATGCTTGTTCCAGTGTCATTCCAGCAGGAATGTATCCATTCAACGGGTCGTGTGCCGAGGTCTGGTCAGTCACCACATCTGGTTTAAAACCGGATTTCAGCAGAGCAGGCAAAACTTCCGAGGCATTGCCGAGAATAGCAATGGATAGAGCTTCGCCCCTTTCTTTGGCTTCGTTTGCTAGCTTGATGGCGTGTTCTACCGAATCGGCTTTGATGTCGCAATATCTTGTTTCTATGCGCCTTTGAATGCGAACTGGATCAACCTCGATACAGAGGGCGACTCCTTCGTTCATGGTGATCGATAGCGGTTGTGCGCCGCCCATCCCGCCCAGACCGCTTGTCAGAACTACTTTACCTCTCAGCGATTCTCCAAAATGTTTGCGGGCGAGGGCCGCGAAAGTCTCGAATGTACCTTGCAAAATTCCTTGAGTACCGATGTAGATCCATGAGCCCGCAGTCATCTGACCGAACATCATCAAGCCTTTGCGGTCCAGCTCTCTGAAGTGTTCCCAGTTTGCCCAGTTGCCGACGAGGTTGGAGTTGGCAATCAGCACGCGCGGTGCATCGGCATGGCTCTTGAAGATTCCGACCGGTTTACCCGATTGAACCAATAGGGTTTCATCGGTCTCCAGGTTGATCAGCGCTTTTACAATCGCTTTCAGGCAATCCCAATTGCGAGCGGCCTTGCCAGAACCGCCATAAACGACCAGTTCTTCTGGACGCTCGGCAACTGCCGGGTCCAAATTGTTGAGCAACATTCTCAGCGCTGCTTCTTGTATCCAGCCTTTCGTATTCAGCTGTGCACCGTGCGGAGCCCGCACCATTATCGGTTCTTTGCTGGATAAGATCTTTTGCAGCATATCTGCACCTGTGGCTGCCGTGGTGGCTGATGTCATGACTAACTCCTGTTGGTGAGTATACGCCCGTTGCACTACTCGATTATGCAGCTTCCCCGCGACAAACCGGGCTTTGTTCGCCTTATAAAAACATTACAGTTATAGATCTGTGTTGTAGACTGGCTGAGGTGATCACTTATGCCGCAAGTTTCATGGAGCAGTAATGGTTAAAGAATTATCGAAGCCGAAAGGTGAGAAAGTCACGAAGCGCACAATCGAAACGCTCTCTGGACTGCCTCTCAAGCCTGTATACACTGCCGATGACTTGAAGAACTGGGACTACAAGCGCGACCTGGCTGATCCGGGTCAGTTTCCGTATACACGAGGCATTCACCACAACATGTATCTTGGCAAGTTGTGGACCATGCGTCAGTTCGCCGGCTACGGTGGTCCGGAAGAGACTAACGCCCGCTTTAAATACTTGCTCAGTCAGGGGCAGACCGGATTGTCGACCGCTTTCGACCTGCCGACTCTTATGGGCTACGACTCAGATCACCCCAAATCGCTCGGCGAAGTAGGTGTGTGCGGCGTTGCCATCGATAGCCTCGAAGATGTCGAGATTCTCTATCGCGATATTCCCCTCGACGAAATCTCTACTTCGATGACGATCAACGGACCAGCCGTCGTCATTTTTTGCATGTTCCTCGCCAATGCTCAAAAGCGCGGCATCGATCTGAAGAAATTGAATGGCACACTTCAGAACGACATTTTCAAAGAGTACATAGCTCAGAAGACTTACCTGGTTCCACCCAGACAGGGACTGAAGCTGATTCAAGACATGATGGTTTTCTGCACGAAGGAAGTGCCGCGTTGGAACACTATTTCAGTAAGCGGATATCACATTCGTGAAGCGGGTGCGACGGCTATTCAAGAACTGGCGTTCACTCTTGCTGACGGTTTCGCTTATGTTGATGCCGGGCTCGAAGCCGGCTTGCAACTGGATGATTTTGTGCCTCGTCTATCCTTCTTCTTCAATGCCCATATCGATTTCTTTGAAGAGATAGCCAAGTATCGTGCCGCTCGTCGCATTTGGGCGAAACGCATGCGGGACCATTATGGTGCAAAAGATGAGCGTTCACTGAAGTTGCGATTCCATACTCAGACTGCAGGCTGCAGTCTGACTGCGCCGCAACCGGAGAACAACATCATCCGCACTGCTATCGAAGCGCTCGCGGGCGTGCTTGGTGGCACACAGTCACTGCATACTAACTCGATGGACGAAGTGCTAGGCTTGCCCACTGAGAAAGCTGCTCACATCGCCTTGAGAACGCAGCAAATCATCGCTCACGAAACTGGTGTAGCGAACGTTGTGGATCCGCTGGCTGGTTCGTATTACGTTGAGTGGCTGACAGACGAAATGGAAAAGGGCGCCAACGAGTATTTCAAACAAATTGAAGAAGTTGGCGGTGTGATTGCAGGCATCGAATCAGGTTTCTTCATGAAAGAAATTGCTGATTCCGCCTACCGTTTCCAGCAGAAGCTCGATTCTGGCGACCGGGTTTTTGTCGGACTGAATGCTTTCACCGAACAAGCTAAGGGTGCCAACATCGATATCTTGAAGATCGGTCCTGAATACGAAGTTCGTCAAACGGAACGATTGAAGAGCCTCAGAGCTCGCAGAAATAACGAGCAGGTAAGTAATACTCTTAATGCTCTGAAGAATGCGATGCGCTCCGGCGATAACACGTTCCCGCTGATTTTAGATTGCGTCAAAGCTTACGCTACGATGGGCGAAATCTGCGATGCGATGAGGGAAATCTGGGGCGCGTACCGCGAAACAGCCGTTATCTAGTTCCAATCTGCAGGCACCATATGTGGTTCGTGACGCGGTAACATCGTGAACGCGATTGTCTGGTTACTTAAAATTGCTGCCACCATGATGATCGTGGGTACAACTGTTGTTGACCTCGCGGTGCTTGTTGCCTGGCTAGGCTACGGGTTGGTGGAAGAGTCACAGAGCAAATTTCCACTCTGGATTGTGCTGGTCACCGCGTTGATCAGTTTTCTCAATGTTTTGCTCAGTTCGTTTCTATTTGGCGTGGCCGGTCAAGTTGCCACCAATAGCGGTGCAGAGAAGCGGCAGTTGCCCCTGGACGATAAGTTGAGTGATACCATCGATGAGGGCTGGCCGATTAGCCTGAAACTAGCGCGTTGGACTCTTCTTTTCGCAATGGTTATCCTTTTGGGCGCCATTGCATTTTTCTTCAATGATCTAAAATTCATCAGTGGTTTTCACAAGGGAATGGAGCTGAATGCACATGGCAATCCCGTTGATGCTGAAAAATGGTTTCGTCTCTCCGTTGAGAGTGCAGGACCGGATCGAATCGCCATTGCTCGTTTCCTTCTGGCTGGAAGCTTGATTCGCAGTCGCAAATACCCGCAAGCTGAAGTCGAGCTGAATCAAATTCTGAAAGAGCTGGACGAGAAAAATGATGAGCACCAGTCGCTGCTGGTGTATGTTTATTCCGCTCTTTCCAATTGCTATATGTTTCAGAATCGTTTTCCAGAGGCTGAACTATGGACGAAGAAAGCGATCAAAGTGATCGAGGACCATCCACAGATGTTGGGTCTTAGACTTCGTCTGATTGGCACTTACAGGCAATTTCTCATCCCCGAGGCTCCGCCGCTTGCAGTCGCGATGAGCGGTCTGAACGACGTGTATATGTTGGAGAAGAAACCCGAACTAGCGTTTGCCACCTTCAAGCAGATCTTGGGTGTTCTATCTAAGCAGCCGCACTTGACTGAGAATGACATATTTTTTGAGCTGCGTCGGTTTGAAAATCAGTTGAAACGCATGCCGGTGGAGTCTGTCGGCAACGAGCTCAGCGCAGCAGAGCTCGAGAGCCAGGCGCTGGCCGCGCGAAAGTGCGGTATCAAGGATGCCGGACAGTTTAAAGCTGAATTCTCTCGTTATATTTCCAGTCAACTGCCAGTCAATAAGTAATCGAGTTCATTGTTTAGCAGTTGTTGAATTTCAATCTTGCGTCCGAGTGTCGCAAATCAAGGCAATCCTTATCTGCTGATCAACTTTGCTGTGCAAAATCATCCATCACTCAATTGTTGGGATTTTCCTGGCAAAGCAACATTGCTGACACAATTTGCGCTCATGATGAGGTTGTGAAGAGCCCGGTCCAGCACCCATCTATCCGAGTTCGTCCAAATCCAGCTAATGCTCCCAGCTTCAGCTCCGTCCACCCTTTCTCAGTCCCTGGTGATCCTGTTCACACACCTGGTCTCCCTCGGTTCCACTCCCAACACCAGCCCCTGTTCACTTACTCACCCCGATTCTAAGGCGCTAAAAATATGCCAGATAACCCGAACTCGCAGGGCGAAAAGGCCCTGACTTTGCCTGCGCGCGATGACGAGAACCATTTTCGAAATGATGTTTTGAAAATGACTTACATGAGCACTGTCAGGTGCCACCAACCGCAACAGTCAACTTTCGATTCATCGCGATCTCTTGAATCATTCTTCAACGCTAATTCAAAGCAGTCCGCTTCAAAAGATCAAAAGTTTGATGACCTGCTCAAACAATTGCAGTCGGTAAACCCCAGAGAAGCGCAGCCTCTGCAGCCACGTCTGTCTGACGTGCGAGCGGATGTGCCTGCTGAAGTCAAAGTAAAATCAGAAGCTGAAAAATTTCGTGACGCAGACCCCATTACCAAAACCTCGGTCGTAATCAGTCGTTTGCCTGACTTCAAAATGTCCTTCGCAGACAAAAAGTTATCGGTCGAGACCGACTTTTCGAAAATGCTGGAAGCCACGCCTGGCATCGAGCTTGGTTCAGACTTGAAAGGAATTGTGGGCGCCGCTAAGAAGATCACTCTGGACGGCGACAGGTTCACCCTGGATATGAACAGTGTCGCCAAATTGAAGATTGATCGCGACTTCCCTGTGGTCGGTAAAATCACCGATTTGCGTGTGGGGAACGGAGATAAGCAATTGAAGTTCGAGGTTTCCAACGATCCTAAAACGCCTGGTATTGTGTCCCTGAAAAATATATCCGGTCTGAGTCTTGAGCGTCAGGGCAAGGAACCGCTTGCCGTAAGAGAACTGGCTCTTGATACGTCTAAAGACAAGCCCACCATCAAAGTCGTTATCGACAACCCGCTTCAAAAACCGTCCTGGATGAAAGACGATTTCATAAAAACTGTGCCGTTGACTTTCGACCTGGAGTCAGTTGCACCAGGCTTAAATGCTGACTTCTTGAAAGGCGTTGTGCAGACTCTTTCTGATTCCAAAAGTGCTCTGCTAAACAGAGATGCCGGCATGTTGCTGTCGGGTTTGCCGGACGAAGGCATTCGCACCAAGCTTGTGGATACCCTGAAGGGACTTCAGAGCATTGAGAAGAATGGTAAGCAGCTGACGCTTGTACGTGACAATGGCATTTCTGAGCATGACTTCGGTGGACCGCGCCTGCAAGTTTCGCCAGTGATTCGTTGCGAAATTGATACGGCCGGCGGTGGCATCGACGTGAAAAGTGTGCAGGGTATCAAACTGGTGACCGCTCTGCCACCACAGGCAGGCCTGGGAAAAGAGTTTTCAGTTGGGCTTACCGGTGTGTCTCTCAGTTCTAAGTATGGCAATGACTCATTCAGGTCGCTGACTGTTAGTGCTGACAAGGTGGTGGATTCAGTGCGAATCAAGCTCAACTCTTCTGACCTGACGCCTGCCACCGACGGCAATGGTAATTGGCGTCTTGATGTGCACATGACTAATCCGCTCGATCTCGAAGGAAGGGCCAAAATCTTTTTGCCGCTGAAATTCGACCAAACTGGAGCTATCAGCAATTCCACTGCGGAAATAGCTTCAATGGCATCGCATGTTGTGAAAAGTGGTGCCAGGGCGAATATTGCCAACACAGTAGACGCAGTCGATCAACAAGCAGCTCAATTAGCCGGTACAGCTGCACGGATCATTCAAACCAATCCGAGAGTCGCTCAAGCTGCCGACGTCGCCACAACTGCTGCGCGAATGGCAAAAAATGTGGTTGAGGAAGATTTGCGCCAGAAGAAACAGCTGGTGGGCGACGTCATCGACTTTCTGCGCAGGTAGTAGGCTCCGCATCGACTTTCTGGGGAGGCAGGAACTCCGCTGTGCAGTAAGAAATTGACTGGCAGCAAAATTAAGCATGCACCAGCTGTTTCTTATCCACTTTTCCGATGGCAGTTTTCGGCAAAGTAGTCTGCACAGGCAGAAATTCCCAGTCCATCGGGCGCAGCTCGCGTTTCAAATTCTCTTTGCAGTAATCCTTAATCTGAGCGACCAGATGCTGTTTCGCTTCTTTCTTCTCTTCTTCTGATCCTTCGAGTTTCTCACTCATTTCGCTATCAGTGATGACGATAATCGCTTTGACAATTTGTCCCAGTTTGCTGTGCGGCAAACCGAGAACTGCCACTTCTTTGACTAGCGGTGATTTACGAAGCACGTCTTCGACTTCAGACGGAAAAACCTTATTGCCGGCAACGATGATCATCTCTTTAGTGCGACCTGAAATAAACAGGTATCCGTCTTCCATGTGACCCATGTCACCGGTGTAGTAGCGGTCGCCTTTCATTACCTGGGCTGTGGCTTCTTTGTCATTAAGATAGCCTTTCATGAGCATCGGTCCGGATATGCGAATTTCACCTGTTTGTCCTTCAGGCAACACTTCATCTCGATCGTTGACGATTTCTACTTTCGCTCTGGCGATGCTGCGACCCACGCTCTCGAATGGACCGCCCAGATTTAGCGAAATGATTTTCGATTCAGTTGAGCCGTATCCGTTGTTCAAGGTCTTTCCAAACCTGGCTTTGAATTCACTTGCCAGCGAAGTTGGCAGTGGTGCGCCGCCCGAAAGCAAAATCTCGGCATTGTCCAGACCCACTGTATTGGGGTCCATCGCCAGCATATTCATATAGAGAGTCGGGACCCCAACAAGAACGTGTGGCTTGAATTTTGGCAGGCAGGCGAAGAACGATTTTGGCGAAGCTGGGTCGGTGAAAATGACACATGCCGCCGTAATGACGCAGACAAATGTCACCTCCAGACCAAACACATGACTGAGAGGCAAAGGCAGCAAGCCCTTCTTCGTCGAATTCATGTCAACCAGATTACCCCAGTCTTCCAAATTCTCGACCAGAGTTTTAAGATCGTGCACTGCTCCTTTGGGAATTCCAGTCGTACCGGAAGTGAGGATAACGAGCGCGTCATCCTCTGGTGTCAGGCTGTCCAGAACGCTCGCAAGTGGTTTTGAGTTTTCGGTGATAGTGCACAAGTCCAAAATTTTGGCACCATTTTCGGTGACTGGTGTCAGCGTTTTTTCAAAATCTGGTATGACTCGGCTCGAGGCGACGAGGGCGGCTGCCGATATACGTTTTGCGACATTGAAGACTTCGGGCAGAGTCATGCGGAAGTCAACTGGAATGGCCACAGCCCCGAGTCTCCATGTGGCCGCTATTGCCGCTGCCAGCTCAGGCGAGTTCGGCGCCGTCAGCATCACCTTGTCGTTCTTTTTCACGCCAAGGGCAGCGAGACCGCCGTGGGCACTATCTATGAGCCGTTCAAACTGCTCGAACGTGACAACTCTGTCGTTGGCTGCCGCCTCAATTATGCATGGAAGGGCCGCTACCTCCGGGCGAGACGAGGCTGGGTAAAGCAGGTGCCGGATTGACTCAATTGTTTTGTCCATGATTTTCTCGTTGTGCGGGCGGCTGTTTCAGGTTTCCAGATGATGAAATTTTACGCTGTTTTGGATATTGGGAGATTCGTGCTCCTACACCTATAGAATTGTATGGTTCTCACTTTCCCAGGTTCCTCAAGTGGCGCAGATTGTTACGGGCGATACGGTACTAAAACACAACGGTCTGGCTGTTATACCCCTTGGCGGGCAGTCTGAAGTCGGTCAAGCCCTATGGGTGCTTGCTTTTGGGGGGGAGATACTGCTTGTCGACGCGGGCTCCGCCTATCCGACGGAGGACATGCCCGGCGTCGATTTGATTTTTCCGAATACCAACTTTCTCAAAGCTAATGAAGACAGAATCGCCGGACTGGTTCTGACCAATGCTCACGATGAGCACTGCGGCTCTGTAGCTTACCTCTTGCATCACTTGAAGATTCCCAAAATCATGGGACCGCGTTTCGTTTCGACATTTCTTGCTCAGTGCGCCATTGTCGTTAACAAGGAAACTGGATTTCCCTGCCCGATCGTCGACACAATCGAAATTGGCACGCCATACAACGTCGGACCGTTTGAGGTCGAGTGGGTGCAGGTAAACGACGCCATTGCCGATGCTACTGCGTTGAAGATCGGCACGCATGAGGGTACGGTGCTTTACACCTCCAGTTTCAAGGTTGACCAGACTCCGGTTGATAAAAAGCATATGGATATCCGCAAGCTGGCTCAGGCTGGTGATAGCGGCGTTTTGTTGTTGATAGGTGATTCGGCCGGCATTGAGACGGAAGGGTACACGCCTTCGGAAAAAGCGGTCCTGCCAGTCTTGACGCGAACCGTGCAGCAGGCGAAGGGGCGGGTCATCGTAGTTATTCCAGGAACTAATACTCATCGACTGCAAATCCTTTTCGATCTTGCGCAGCAGTGCGGAAGAAAAGTGGCGCTGCTGGGCGAAACGCTGATGAGAACCGCTATTTCAGCGGCGATTACCGGCAATTTAAATTACGAGCGCAATATCGAGTCGAGTTTGGACTTGATTGGAAAAGTTCCAGAAGAAGAAACCCTGATCATCGCTACAGGTCAGGATGGCGATGCCATGGGCATTATGGTTGCTCTTGCAGAATCCACATGCAAAGATTTGCTTTTAAAAGAGGGTGATACGGTCATTTACAGTGCTGGGGTGGCTTCCGGTCGGTCACGCCAGATGGCTATGATTCAAGATCACTTCTTGTCTGTCGGAATTAGGTTTGTTTGGGGGGTGAAGCAAGGTGTGCATGTCTCCAAGCATGCCAGCAGGGAAGAGCTAAAATTCATGCTTTCAATCACTAATCCCCGATACTTTATTCCAGCCCTTGGTGAAGGTCGGCATATTATGCACCATGCGCAGATGGCTACCGAATGGGGAATTCCTGCTGAAAGTGTCTTTCCCTTGCACAACGGTGACATCCTGGAAATCTACAACGGCATTGCCACCATTGCTGGTACCGTCGAAGCACAGGCAGTGATGTTTAATCGCGAGCAGGGAGAGAGTGTCAGCCAGTTTTCTGTCAGCGAGAGGCGTTCTCTCAGCCTGGAAGGCATCGTCACTGTGGGGCTGGTCGTCGACAGCGACGGCAGACTGCTGCGTGGGCCCAGTCTGGAGGTTGGTGCGGCAGGATTTCTGCAGTCTGACGAGTGGGAAACCGCGAAATATGAACTGTCGCAGGCGATCATCGAAGCTGTCGATCGCATGCGCGCACCAGAACCAGTTCAGGGCGAGCCCTCGCCAGAATTTGACCTCAATGCGCTGAGGTCAGCAGTGCGTGAGGTGGCGATGAAAGCACTGAGATCCAAACTCCAGTCTAAACCTGTTGTGCAGGTGATGGTGCACGAGTTGGCTACCAACCACCTTCAATAAGCAGGGCATTCGCTTCAGTCAGTTCGACTGTTTTTGGCTGGTTCTCATCTACTTCTACGGGCTGATTCCAGTAATAGATGAGCCCTGCTACTTTGTGAGTGCCGACCAGCCACCATGAGCCGGGTAATACTCTGGCGGTGCCAAAGCGAGTCACACGCCCGGAAAATGTCTGCATGCGAACGGGGACTGGGAAAAGTCCCTTCCTGACCGAGTCTGATTCGATGTCTACTCGCGTCTCGTCAAAATCTTCTCTCGTTCTCTCGTAGCGCTGGTGACGCTCCTTTTCGGCGAGGTTTGAGCGAATCACTTCCGGCTTGATGTAAGGCATCATTTCATCTACCCAGCTATACATCTCACTCATCACGTGCGGCACGCCCAGACCGCTTCTTCGCAGAGCGGCCTGAAAAGCATATTGCCAGCGCCAGCCCCCGAATGGATAGGCCTGTGTAGCCTGTGTTCTCTGTGAGTAGCCCGAAGACAGCAACATGTTCGACAGACCGTTTTTTGCTGTTTCGGGGAGCGGTTTTTGTTGTTGCTTCTGGGGCGGGGGCTTCATCGGATATGGATAAAAGGTGAACTCATTTCTGGCGTCGATATTGCGAGGCACGTTGATTACGACCCTGAGCTGCACCTTCGAATCAACCTCTGAGGGCAAATTCTTTCGTTGTTCTGGTGGCAGAAAATCGGCGGTGCTGAAGCCGTTGTCGGATGATTTTTCGTTGGCTTTTTTCGGTGCCTCGTTTGTCGCCGTCGCATCACTGCCATCGCTTGCAAGATTTGCCGAGGCAGTTTGCTGAGCATAAACAGCGCTGAGGCTCAACGCGGCAAAAACCGACAACGTGCTGATAATCAATCGAAATTTTTTGAAGACCATATTTTTTTCCAATTGCAGGCCCAAGCCAATTCATGATCTTAGAGCTTTTCCCCTGCAGGCGCTCTAGAATTCGCTCATATTGGCGTCTGGGTGTGCGTTGACACGGTAGATCGGAGGACTTAGGATGAATTGTGTGTTCCTCAAGTGCCTATGTGCGTGGATTTCGGTGCATAAGAAACATTGGTACTCCACCTTAATACTCAGTCATTGTTCGAAGTGAGAAGCGCAGCGAGTCATGTCATCGCTCAATAAAACCCTAGGGGAGCTGCACTTTCAGGTGAGCTACTTCTTTTTGTGGCTGCAGGAGGTCACTGGCAAATTCAGCCGCGAGCTGGATTTGCAGAAGTCGGAAAAGCTGTTCATTTTGGGTATAAGCGGCGTCAGCCTCATGTTTTTGTTGATTGGGCTGAACGGCGATAGTCCTATTTGCACGGAAAATGACGAGCTTTGTTACGGCCCTGTCAGTCTTTACATGATTACTCATAACACGCTCAATCCGGGGTGGTTTACAAATCCCGCTTCAACTACGATTTACTCGCTATGGCTCTACTACAAAATCGTGCAACTGTTTACGGGGCAAGCCATTGTAGACCCGCACTACAGCCCGTTTCAGATGGTTTTCAGAAACATGGACGTGATCCTCAAGTGGCCCCGTCTTTCCTCCGTCGCCTTCGTTCTGCTTTCGTTGCCGTTGCTTTACGTGATTGGACGCCGTTGGTTTGGTCAGAAAGCCGCGATGCTTGGTGTGACTTTCTATGCTTTATCGCCGTTGGTTGTTTATTACGGTCAAATTTTGCGACCGGATATGCTTGCCAATTTACTGATCATCCTGTCGATATTTTTATTTGATTACATTATTGAAAGACCCGCCAATCGAATCCTTGCCATCGCGGCTGGTGTCGTAGTTGGATTAGCTGTTTCAACAAGATTTTTCTGCCTTGCACTGACGGTGCCTCTTGCCACTATATATGGTATTTCTTTGTTTCGGAAAGGCTTTAGTTCTGAGCGGGCGCAGATATTTCAAGCAGGTATAGTTGCTGCGGTGGTGAGCTTCTTAACATTTTTTGCCACGTCGCCTTTCGTTTTTTTTGACTTTCATCAGTTGCTCGAAGATATGAAGTTCGAGGCACAAGCAAACTTCCAGGAGTTAACAGGTCTAGGTCCTCTTGGAAATCTTAACTATTACCTGGTGGAAGGAATTCCTGAGGGGATTGGCAAATATTTGACCGCCGTGGCATTGATGGGATTGGTCGCAGTTTTCTTCCGCCGCCGATCAGTTCATACCTGCATTTACCTTCTGCTTCTCTTTGTTTTCGCCACCGGTACTTGCATGAACCCGAGGCACTGGGCTCGTTGGTCCCTGCCCATGCTGCCCATTATCGTTCTTCTGTCTGGCTACGGTTTGACTTGCATATACGACGCAATGCACACCATCATTGCAAAACGAAGTTCGACTGGAGTGGCTAAAACAATCAGTTTGATAACGGTGTCGATTCTGACACTTTCTGCCATGTTTTTTCCAACACGTCGTCTTGTTTTTGATCAGTGGCAAAAGTCCAGGCTGAGCGAGAGAGCAATGGTGTATCCGTATATCAAGAAAAATATTCCTCCTGGCACGAAAATTGCTTTAGACAGCTCATGGGACTGGCCCGATTACGACCTTTACCAGGTCACTCCTGATATCTGGCGTCCTGACTTCGTTCCACCGCGACCTCACAAATATTACACTCCAGAGGATCTTGCTCGAGATGGTTTTGAATACATGATCGTTCAGCGATGGAATCGTGAGTACTACATGTTGGACGAACAAAAGGAGAATTATCCGAGAGAGTATGCCTTCTTTCATGCTTTGCTTGAACGAGCGCCGCTTTTGTTCGACAGCTACGCATCAAATCATCCTTACGTTCTGGGAAAAGAAATAGGATGGCGTGTTTCGCCGGTCGAGGTCTACGACCTGCGTCATCTCTCAAGACAAACACAAGCTCCCTCCAGGCATTAGTGAATTGATTCATGGGCAATCACATATGGTGGCTATCGTCAATGTCGGTCACACTAAAGTTTTCAACGCCGGCTAGACCTGGTGACTGGAGGTTGGCAGTTGTCTGGCTGTGGAATATGCTCAGGAAGGTTGTCTTTATGAAGGTTTTTAGTGAGCTGGACTAAGGTTGCGATTACAAGCATCATGCTGCTTACTTTCGGCATCATGGTCTGGGGGCTGACCGGCGATTGCCCTTTTAAGCCTGAGGGTGACGAACAACTGGTGGTAGGCGCTGCTCTTGGCATGGTGCACGACGGCACTCTCAACCCGCACTATCTGGGACATCCAGCCTCAACCATAATTTATCCACTTTGTGTCTACTATCATTTTTTGAATGCCACTGTTTTTCACGGGGCGATCAGCGATCCTTACTTCAGCCCTAACGAACTTATTTTCAGTAATGTTTTTCTGTTGTGCTATCTACCGCGCCTTCTGAATGTCATCATGATGGTTGGTTTGATACCGATTCTTTATGAGATAGGGAAAGATGTTTTCGGAAAAGGCGCTGCTATTTTTGGAATTTGTATCTTTCCAATCAACGAACTCCTGCTTGTCTGGGGGCAGGTTTTGCGTTCCGATGTCTCGGCTATGTTTTACTCGATGCTTGCTATTTGCTTCAGCCTTCGATCGTACAGACAACCGTCTACGAGGCTCAACGCTCTGGCTGCGGTCTCTATCGGGCTGGCAATCGGAAGCCGCTGGCCGTCAATGGCTTTGCTGTCCATCTACCTGTTTCTGAACGCGAAGCTTTTTTGGGACCGACGTCGATCTGCAGATAAGTCACAGATAACAGATTTAGTAATAGCAGGATTGGTCATCGCGTTTGGCACATTCGCTCTCACCACTCCGTACGTTTTCATTGAACCCGCTACACTTGCTCGCGATCTGGCTGAAGAAAAGGCCGCACACGGACTGGGGTGTGATGGACTTTCACCTGCGGGCAACTTTCTTTATTACCTGAGCAATGCAATTCCGCGCACGTTTTATCAACCGCAAGCGATTATGGCAGCGGCTGGTATTTTAGTTGCCGTCTGGCAAAAGAATTTCATGGCTGCTGGTCTTGCGATTTACGTTCTGGCGGTCCTTTGCGGCACAAGCATTCATATTTTCCATACTGATAAGTGGCTGCTGCCAATATTTCCAATTCTGGCATTGTTCGCGGGGCACTTTTTAGCGTGGTCGACTGAACTTTTGAGCGACCTTTTATGGACGAAGATGACTGCTCGACGAGCTTCTTTTCTATGCACCTTCCTGGCTGTTTGTTTCCTTGGATATATTGAAGTACATCCATTTCTAAAGGTTTGCCAGCACAACACTTCTAAAATGCTTCACAGCACTGACAAAACTTTTTATACATGGGTATTTGACAATATTCCTGAAGGAACTCCGATCTGTTTTGTCGGCGCCTGGGATGGCGGTCGCGTCAATCGATACAAAATACAGAATGTCCTCTGGGATCCGAGTTATTTCGATACCGAGTGCCATGGTCGGTATTTATCACCGTACGACCTCTACGACAAGGGCTTCAAATACTTCGTCTGGAACAGCTACCAGGGTCCTCTGTATCTGGCAGAACCGAGTCACTATCCGCGCGAATGTCTGTTTTTTAAAGAGTTGTTCGACAACACAGAGCTTGTGAAAGAGGTTACACCGCGGGAGCTGAGCGTTTACAGCTTGTTCAAAGTTACCCAGCCCGGTCCAACGTTCAGGTTGTACAGATTCGTCCCGAAGGTGCCCAGAAAGTCTTGAGGGGCTCCCTCGGGCCTGCTGGATGCAACACGGTACTCAAGGGTGTGGAAGAATTTTTGATTCGCGCATTCGTTCGCTGAATAATTTATACTTATGGTGTTTAATGTGTGTATGCGGCGTTGTTCTGGGGCTGAGCGCTATTTGGTGAAGCCTTCAGGGTAAATAGACTACAGCCGTCCGGCCCCAATCTAGACAAAGAGCTGCCTTGCCTCCTTTATTAGCTGGTGAAATTGAAGAAACGACAGGTCTCTACGACGCTTTGAGTCGTGTTCGGGACGTTGAAATAAGTTGCGGGGTTTTGAGAATAGCCTGCGATGATTTTATTGGGCTGATAGGAATACAGTCATCCAATCGCATAGTCGGCGCTGTTACCAAGGATCCAAATGCGGGTCGATTGACTGACAGCGGGGCGGTCGAAAAAATTCTTGGTTTGACCGCCGGCAGTTTCGAATATTACGAGGTGCCGCAGAAAGAGCTTTCCAGGCTGAATCAGAACCTGGAGATGGACATAACAGATTTGCTAACAAGTCACCTGTCCGGCAATGGCGATTTAACCGAAGTGACTGGTGAAGACGGCGCTGGCTCCGAACTTGCAGATGTTTCTGAGGCTGACCACCATTTGGTGAGTTCAGATGCAGAAATCGAGGCTGAACCGGAGTCCAGTGAGCAAGAACATTTGTCGGCGACAGAGGCTGAAGCTGAATCCCTTCAAGTTGTCGAGTCTTCTGAAGAAGTTTTGGACGATGCGCTTGAAGCCTCTGATGAATTGAGTGAAGCTGATTACACACCTGCTGATTTGGAAGCAATTGGGGCTGAAAGCGTTTCGCAAAGCGAGTTAGACGCGGTCGGTGCGAATTATTCGAAGGGCGAGTTGGATTCAATCGGGACGCCGAATCACTCGAAAAGCGAACTTGATTCAATCGGGACGCCTAATTACTCGAAAAGCGAACTTGATTCGATAGGAACGTCGAATTACTCGAAAAGTGAGTTGGATTCGATAGGAACATCGAATTACTCGAAAGGCGAGCTGGATTCAATCGGAACCCCTCAATTTTCCAAGAACGAGTTGGATGCGATCGGCACGGCAACTCCAGGGGCTGAGGGCGCGGAAACGCCTAAACCTGCTGCTTCTAAACCCGGTAACTTGTTAGCCAAGTTCAAGAAGGACAGTAAGACGGCTGCTGGGGCTCCTGAGTCTGGTTCGGGTCCAGGTACCCCGCCAGCTGACGCGAGCGCAGGTCCGAACGGTCAGACCGACGCTCCGTTTGATCCGAGCACTGATGCAGTTACGTTGAACGCTCAAGCAAATGTCGAGCGCTTGAAGAAGTTCCGTCCTCCTGACTCGGAAATTGAGGCTGAAGCGGCGCGTGCGCAACGCATGAAATTTGCGTCGAAGAAGTCTGAACCTCTATCTCCTGCTTCAGAGGCTGCTTCTGAGGGTGCAACAGAGGCTGACCCTGCACGTGTAAAAAATATTCGCCGTTCCGGACCTCAGCAAGTGCCCGATGCAACCAGGACGGCCAGACCTGCATTTAAAATCTCACCGAAAGTTGGAATCGCTGTCGGTGCTGTGGCAGGCTTAGCAGCTCTATTTTTCGTGGTGCGCATTCCGGTTTCCCAGGCGCTCATGTCGTCGGCAGAAAGCCAGTTCAACAAGCGCGATTTCAAAGGTGCAGAATCTACTATCAACCCCATATTCTTCTTTGATCCATCTAATGCTCAGGCGCACTTTTTGAAAGGAAGAATTCTTGCCGCCCAAAATAAGATGGGACCAGCGTTTGACGAATATGATCAGGCGCTGCCGGCGAATCCTATGGATGGTGACCTTCTACGTGCTCACGCACTTGCAGCCTGGAAGTTGAACAAAAACTCAATCTTGAAAAAAGATACTGACACGTTGATAGCAAATGATCCTACAGCCAAGTCAGACGGCTTCCTGTACGGGCTGCGGGCGAAGGCGGAACTCGACCTGGGTGATTCGAAGAGCGCCGCCGACGACTGCACGACGGCGATACGTATGGGGCAGAAGACGCCATGGTTGTACGCCAGGCGTGGATGGGCGCTCGTGAACCAGGGGAATGCAAAGGCAGCGCTGAAGGACTTCAACACGGCGCTCAGTTTTCCAAAAAACATTTCAACCGCTGATGCCTATGTTGGAAAAGCCGCAGCTTTACGCGCGCTTAAAGACAACGATGGAGCGATGGCCGCATACAACGCAGCTCTGAAAATTGATGATAAGAGCCCCTCAATTTATGCCACCCGAGCCTGGTTGTACTGCAGCATGAATCAATTCGACAAAGCCCTGGCAGACTACAACACTGCCCTGCGTTGCGACCCCGGGTACACGGCTGCTTCAATCTCAATAGCCGATATCTACACTCGGCAGAACAAACCTGAGGAAGCTTTGAAGGTGTTGCTTGCGATACCAAAGAAATACGATGGATTTGATCTTTTTATTGCTAAGGCTCGTGCTTATTTGCGTGTCAATAAGATGAAGGAAGCACTGGCGAATTTTCAAAAGGGTTTGGCTCTAGATCCGAAACGGGATCCAAACGCTTATATGGATGAGGCTTACTGTTATGGCTCTGTGAAAAACTTCAACGCCGCTCTGGCAGCTGTTCAAGCAGCTATCGATATTGCTCCGAAGAATGCTCAATATGTCGCTCAGCATGGTTACTACAATCAATGTCTCGGCAACACGGTCACTGCCGCGCAGGAGTTTGAAAAGGCCCTCAGTCTGGATCCGAAAAATGCAGATGCTCACTTCTGGCGCGGTGGTCTCTTTGAGCAGAAAGGAGATACATCGTCAGCCATACAGGATTATGAAGCGGCTCTAGCAGGCAATCCTAACAATATCGATGCGAAAAAGAGGTTGGCGGCTTTAAGCAAAGTTCAACGACATTCTTCTGTCGCTGTCGCATCAGTGGCTGACACCATCAAGATAATTCCAGGCGATTACGAAACTTTGATGTCGCAGGGCTATGCAAAAATGAAAGCGCATGATGGTAAGGCCGCGTGTAATTATTTTGCATCTGCTGTAAAAGTCAACCCGAACAGCACACAGGCACGCAAATATCTCGCATACGCACTGATCATGAAGGGTAACTCGATGGATGCTATCAGTGAGTTACAGTCGCTTGCAGCCTCAGGTGCAGCCGACTCGACTGACCAGCGCAACCTCGGAATTTTGCTATTGGATGCAAAACGAGCGAGTGAAGCCGTTGATGTGTTTCTGAAACTGGTGACGGAAAACCCCAGAGACACTTTCTGCAGGCTCAAGTTGATCGAGGCCTATGCAAACAGTGGAGACCTGACGAAAGCCGTGGAATCTTGTCAGGATGGGCAGAAGGTTGATCCGGGGGCGACGCCGCAGTACCTGGCGACGCTGGAGAAGCTGAAGACTAAGTCGACTTTAACGACTGGAAAAGCTCGAATATCGATGCCCGAAGGTTGACAGCTGGTGAGCTTGTCAAGAAGCAGTGCGGCTGCGTTTGAAAGAAAGTAATGAATCTTAATAATTTGCTCCACCCGTTATTGCGAACTCGGCCATGGGCAATACAAAATAGTAGTCTCCTCAGCTAACCTTATTACCATGCGAAAAACAAGAAATTCCAAGGGAAGTCAGCTAGCAGAATTTCCTGCTGCAATCATTTTGTTGATACTGGGCGTAGCCCTTCCGATGATCATCATGGCTTCGGTCTTCTATAAGGTCTATATGTTCAACTGTGTAATCAAAAATGGTGCGCAGATTGGATCTACGATGCAAGACTTCACTTCGGCAACCAATGCTGCCAAGGCCTATCTTGCCTCACAATCGCCTGCTGGAGTCTCGTTCAATGTGCCGACAGTCAGTTTGATTCAACGCACAGTGAGTTACACGTCAAGTGGTAACACGCAGACCTACCCCGCTTACTTTATTCAAGTAACTGGTACTGGAAGTGTGCCTCCCCTGGTGCGCATGCATGATTTCTTCGGCATGTCTGTACCTGGATTGACAGGTCCAATGAGTCTTTCATCTACACAAGCTGTTTATTTTGAAAACCAGACCGCTGCTGCAAGCGCTTACGCCGGTTCTTAACGACGACCACCGATCACTCTGTCTTTTTGGAGCAATGAAATGAGACTAAAGAACATACGTTCTCGTAAGGGTGCCTCAATGATTGTGCTGGTCACGTGTATCGCATTTTTCATTGTGCTGCCACTGAGCCTTATCGGCTTTGAGATGGGCCGGTACTTCCTGCTTGTTACTCAAGTCGAAAACGTCGCTGGAGCCTGCGCCCTCTCAGGCACAGGTGCTATCGCAACCATCCCATCAACTGCATCAAGTGGTCCTACCCTGCAGAATCTCTACAACGGATGCGCCCAGGAGGCTGTTTACTGCTTGCAGTTGAACTCAATCCTTGGCACCCCGATGGTGAACGCTCTCGGTCCACCGCCAGGGAACATCAGCAACAACACTCTTGCTCCATACACGGCTCCGCCTACGCCTCCAGTTGGTCAGGGTGCCATCGCGATGTCCTTCCTCAATCAAGATGGCAGCTGGCATCAGGACCTGACTACATCAGGCGCGGTGAAGATGTCAGTGACAATTTCGTTCACGACGAAGCCTGTGTTCTCAGTACCAGGGATGCTCATGAACTTGATGCCGACCGAAACGGCGACGGCTTCATCGACAGGTGGTCTGCCTCAGCTCGACGTGTTCCTGTGTTTCGACTTGTCGGGTTCCATGGATGACCAGACTGGCGTAGCTTATGTCAATCGCTACTGGGACGTCCAACACAACTGCGTCAATTATGGTTTCTCCGCAAACCAGAACGGCGGCACACCGAACACTATTTATAATCAAACTCCCGGCGTTGGTATCACAGGCACCCAGTTGAATGCTATACCTCCGCAGAATCTGGCTAAGTGCAGCAACCAGAACAACATATTCTTTAACGAACAAGTGAGGTGTGGTGCAGCCACCGAGGCCGGTCAGCTGCCGGGTGGTGTGACCATGGTAGGAACGACTCCTACTCCAGGACCCATCACTTATCCGGGTTACGGCACACAGAATCCTTATACCGTGGGCACCACTCCGAATGTGAACTGGTACAACCCAGGCGGAGCCAGCTTCACAGATATGGTTGTAATACCGAGCGCAGGTGCTGCTGGAGCGGCGTATGTTGTTCCTGCTGGCTGGCAGACTACTGCAGTAGTCGAATGCGAACAATCCCGTGGAAATCTTGCCTCAGCAGCATTGCTGAACGCGAGCCAGGGTGGTGCAACCTATTTAAACAATAACCCTTACAAGGCTGCACTGAACGCGGCGATAGGTCAAACGGCGCAGCAATACTGGGCGTATGCAGCGCAGAAGGCCTCTCCTAGCTTTGATGCCCTTACCGCGGGACAGAACTTCGTAAGCACGATGAACCTATCTACTGATGCTCGGTTTGGTTTATCAACGTTCGCAGATAGTGCCTCCAGTCCATCGCTCAATACAATAGCTGGACCGAACTACCTCATCTCTGGTGCTTTCGCCTCATACGCGGCGTACACGCCCGGCGGTCAACCCGCTGGTGGTACATACCCGCTCCCGTGGGTGTCGCTCTCGGCCGGATCGCCAGGGTCGTTTAACCAGGCTTTCGCAGCACTTGCTCCTCCAACGAGCTCGTATAACCCATCAACTACCACGACGCAAGCGGTGCCAACCGGTGCGACAAATATATGGGATGCCCTCAATAACGCGATCAATGATGTCACTTCTAACGGTCGTTCAACAGCTCGTAAGGCAATCGTATTGTTTACCGACGGAATTCCGACTCCACCACCGGGACCGAGTGGCACTATCCCGGCAGGTAACACAAACTCAGGATTGTTCAGTCTCGCTGGTACGTGCAATACTCCGAACATTCCAATTTACACAATTGGACTGGCTCAGGGTGCAGATCCTGCTTTGGTAAGTGCAGAAGGCACGCTGTTGCAGGGTATTTCAAACGCTGGAGGCGCCGGTGGTACATACTTCCCAACTACATCCTCGAGCCAGTTGAACAGCGCGTTCCAGTCCATTGCTAGAAGTCTTGTCCTACTCAGAGCCGGCGGCTAAGGGGTTAAACGAAAATGAAGAGAATCCAATCAGGTTCTGTGACAGTTGAGGTGGCTGCAACCACCATCTTCGTGGCAGCCTTCGGAGTCGTAGCTTTTGACGTTGCAATCCCCCTGCTTGCATACGTCAACGCTGACCAGGCCGCTCGTGACGCCGCCCGTGCGGCAGCATCAGCTCCCTACATCACGAAAAACACTCCGACTCCTGGGACCTATGACCCCGTCGCCACGACTGCCGCTGCGCAAGCTGCTGCGAACGCCGCTCTGTCGTCGCACAGCAATCCATCAGTGTTCGTGGGTGCTCCGACCTGTGTGGTCAGCCAAACTCAGATCGCTCAGAAGTACGACGTGACTCGACTGGGTCAGCTTTCTCAGGCTCCTTATAACGAAATTACAGTTACGCAGCCAATTCAGATTCCGGTCATCATCAATTTGTTTGGTGCAAAACTTCAGAATGACACCATGGTTTATAACAGAACCTATGTCTTTCCTGAGTTAGGTCAAAGCTTCACCGTTCAAGGGCAAGGGTCTGTATCGGCGCCACCGGCTCCGCCGCCGCCACCACCTCCACCGCCGCCGCCGCCGCCTCCACCGCCGCCGCCGCCACCACCACCTCCACCACCGCCGAAGCCACCACCACCACCACCACCACCTCCTCC
>DATNPY010000027.1:0-92697 GCA_036702955.1 Drouetiella sp.
AGCCAGTACCTGCAAATGCAGCCTAAGGGCTCTGCAGTCAATATGAGCAAAGACGAAATTCATGTATCAAACCACGCAGAATGGAGATTGACTCTTCGACAGACGGCTCATCGACGAGCACTGTCTGGAAGCGCCGTTCCAGTGCCGGGTCTTTTTCGACGTGCTTGCGATATTCATCGAGAGTAGTCGCGCCGATACAGTGCAACTCACCTCTAGCCAGTGGTGGCTTGAGCAGGTTGCCGGCATCCATCGAGCCTTCGCCGCTTGAACCGGCGCCGACAACGGTATGCAATTCGTCTATGAATAAGATGATCTGGCCCTGCGCTTCCGTCACTTCTTTCAAAACAGCTTTCAGGCGCTCTTCGAATTCGCCTCGATATTTCGCCCCTGCAATCAAGGAACCCATGTCGAGTGCAATCAATTTCTTGTCTTTCAAGCCTTCGGGCACATCGCCTTTGGTGATTCTCTGCGCCAGCCCTTCAGCAATAGCGGTCTTACCGACACCGGGTTCGCCGACCAGTACCGGGTTGTTTTTGGTTCGGCGCGACAGCACCTGCATAACCCGTCGAATTTCGTCGTCTCTGCCGATAACCGGGTCGAGTTTGCCTTTCATCGCCATTTCGGTCAAATCTTTACCGTAACGGGAAAGTGCTTCATAGGTCGCTTCCGGGTCTTGACTGGTGACGCGTTGCTTGCCGCGGATCGCAGTGAGCACCTTGAGAATGCGGTCTCTTGTGGCTCCGTGTGATTTGAGGATAGTGCCGGACTGATTTTTGGTTTCATCAGAAAGCGCCAGGAGCAAGTGTTCGACGCTGATGAAATCATCTTTAAGACGCTCAGCTTCTTTTGTCGCCACCTCGAGAACCTGCATCAGTTTGTTTGATACATGAATTTCGTCTTTGCTCATATTGACTGCAGAGCCCTTAGGCTGCATTTGCAGGTACTGGCTTATTTCTTCAATAACGACGGCTGGCTTGATTTCCAGTCGCTCTAAAATTTTGCTGGCAACGCCTTCTTCTTGCTCCAAAATCGCCAAGAGCACGATTTCAGGAGTTACCTGACTCTGACCAAATCGCCCGAGGATAGTGCGGCAATTTGTAATCGCTTCTTGAGCTTTATGCGTGAATTTATCAAGGTTCATTTATCACCATCTTCGCTTGGAATACTTTAGTGTGTATGTCCGAACAGCACCCAAATTGCGAGGACTTTTTAGCCCCTCACAGAATTTATTATGGGGCAGTTGTGATAGCCCCTTCATAAACTCCACAATTTATTTATAGGTTCAAATTTTTGCCGCTTTTTGGGGTTTTATAAGGATAAAAACGTGCGCTTATCCTCTACATCTATATCGATTGGACGTAAGATATGATCTTGTTACTAGATGAGATTACACGTTCAGAAATCTGGACCGGCGCCAAGTATGGAACATTATGCAGGAGTTTGACGAAGACTTTTACGCCATATTAGGAGTCGAGCAGGAAGCGCCGCCTGAGGAAATTCGTAAGGCTTACTTGCGCCTGGCTAAGAAATTGCACCCGGACCGTTACCCCAACGACCCGGAGCAGCGGGCCACGGCTCAGACAGAATTCGCCAAGGTAACCAGGGCGCACGACATCGTCGGGGATGCTCAGCGCCGTTCTGAGTACGATACGCTGCGCGAACTGAAGAAAAATCGCACTCAGAGCCAGGCTGCGCCAGCGGAGTCAGCTGATCAATCGAGCGCCAGGCAGAGAAAAGAAACTACACGCATGATGCCGACGCGAGATTCAGCCCAGGCCGCTGAAGACGAAAACATCAACGTGAAGTGGGCAAACAAGCACGTTAGCAGGGCTGACGATCTGTTTCGCCGGAAAAAATATCAGGAAGCTGAAACCGCGATGAAGGAGGCAATTCGCCTGTTGCCGCTGGAGCCTCGATATCACAATAAGCTGGCGGAAATTTACATCGCCCGTGGCTGGAAAACTCTGGCGATGACGGAAGTGCAAGCGGCGTTGCGGGTCAATCCTAAAGATAATGAAGCAAAGATATTAGAAGCGAAGATTCGCGCGCTGACTAAGACAGCTGAACAATCCAGGGCAAAGAGCGGTTTTTTAACGCAAGTCAAAAATCTATTTTCCAAGAAGAAGAGCTAAAATCGTTGGAACCGATGGATTTCAGATAGGTTCGATTGTGTTGTTGAGTCAAAGCGCACCTTTCCAGCGTAAAGTGATCGCTCTGTCGCTTCCGATTTTTTTGTTGCCGGCTCTCGTGCCAGTTGCAGCCGCTGACGCCAGAACCTCGAAGGAAAGTGCAGTCAGAGGAATAAATGCAGCTGAATTGCAGGCTACTCTTGCCGCAGAAAGAGCCGCCGCCATCAAACGCGCAAACGGGACGACTGGCAAAGGTAAGGAAAATGCAGCGGCTGAACACGCAGCAAGGTCAGCTGCCGCGGAATCTGCAAACTCCTCAGACTCCGCAGGCGCAGGTGCTGGGGATGGAGCCGCGAGACCGGTCGGCTCTGACGTCGGCGACAGTGATTCACATTCCATGGGCGAGGCTGCGGCAAACAACGACGAGCCCGCCATTCAAGACGATGCATCGACTCGTGCGACAAAAGAAGCTCATTTGCTGAAAGGCAGCGTCACACACGCGTTTGCCAAATCGCCTCTGATGTACGACAAACCGCAAGAGCTGACGAAAGGCACCACAATCAGTCTGGTCAGTCTGGCCAATATCAATTCTGAAATCAACAGAAAAGGCGATGAGGTCTGGGTTCGAGTCGGCACAAACGTGCGTGGTCCCAGTGAAGTGGCTGTGCCCGGTGGCTGGTACATGCATGGACTCGTCAGCGACTCGGCGCCACAACGACGTGGTGGCAGAGATGGTTACGTGACGGTGCAATTCGACAAATTAGTCAGCCCCGATCGCCAGCTGGAAGTGCCTATTGACGCGCAGGTGACGAGCAAAGCCTCAGCGCCGAAAGCGATCGCCAAACATCTCCTCATCGACAGTGGGCATGTCGGCCTTGGTGCCGCGGGTGGCGCCATCGCCGCTGTGCAATTCGGAGGTATCGGCACTGCCATTGCAACTCACGGCATTTCTGTTGGCGTTGGTGCCGGCATCGGTGCCACCATCGGATTGATCGGTGCAGCGAAACGCAAAGGCTCAGTGTCAGCAATCATGCCTGGTGAAGAGATGAAACTTGTGATTGCGCAACCAATAACGCTCCCTGGTTTTGATTCCACGTTGATACCATCGGCGAAGCCAGTCGCGCACCTGGATAACTTCGAAGTACTGATAAACAAGCTGGCTTTCTCAAAGGATCCGTGGGGCGACAATCGCTCGAAAATGCTTACTGTCGATATCACTTTGAAGAATGGCACATCACACGAGTACGGCTTTTCGCATCTGGCTGTAATTTCTGACCGAGACGAGGTCTATTACCCGGACCCATTGCACAACGGCGGTACGAGTTTCGTAACGAAAAAAGTCAAACCGAACACTTCCGAAAATGCAGTTGTCGCCTTCAACGTCGACGGAAAACGGCATAAGTACTGGCTTGTGTTATTAGACAGTGCTAATCAGAGAGAGTTAAATCGAGTCCCGATAAATTAAACCTTGCGGTTTCTCCCACTGCTTTCTGGTCTTAATTCCTAATTTGAGCTAATATAAACCCGTCGATCATAAGATCTTTCAAGACAAACGATATATACAATCGTGCACTAATTTGAAAGATAGCTGGCTTGCCAGCACGTTTCTAGAAGAATGCACCAGCCATTAAGTGCTCGTAAGATATTCGCTGGATAGCGATTCGTTAATGATAGTAGGCTCATAGAAATCGTGCGGAAAAGTCGCCATCACCGGGCGAAACGGGGGAGATAAATGAAGGCTCAGTTCACACAAATGCTGCAGAACTTTCATGGTCAGACACGCCATCGCCAGGTTGAAGGTAACCTGAGAAAATTACAGAATCAGAACGTTATGCTCGAACGCTCAGTTCGAGAAAAAGATCGGGAGATAGACCGCCTTCGCCACCAGCTCTCCAACTCGGAAGCACGATTGCAAGAATTGATGGGCACTGATGTTCTAACTGATCTTCCCAATCGTCATATCTTCAAAGAACACCTCACCCACTCATTAAAACGCGCTCTCAGACTGGGGTACTCACTGTCTTTGATGCTCATTGACATAGATCACTTGCGCGATATCAATTTGAGATATGGACATGAAGTCGGTGATCTCGTCTTGATTGAAGTCGCAAAAATTTTGAAAAGCTCAGTACGTGAAATTGATATGCCTGCACGCTGGGGCGGCGAGGAGCTAGTCACCGTGCTGCATGAGACTGACGCTGACGGCGCCGCGGTAGTGGCAGAACGCGTCAGACGCAGAGTTTCGATGCTTGAAATCGAAGATCCAAAAACTAAGAAGCCTATCAGAGTCACAGCCACACTGGCTGTCGCCAGCTATCCGGCTCACAGCAACGAGCCCCAGGGATTGCTGGAAGCTGCATGCGAAGCACTGATCACCGCTAAAGACAAAGGCTGTAACGCGGTAATCGTCGCAAACCGTTAATTTCCAGAACGGTTAAATTTCAAAATCATTTCTTTCGCTAAACTTTCTTGCACCATCGGCGGTGCAAAAAATTGCTTGCCCTGTCTTGTTGTCAGTTGGCGACGCCTGGGTCTTATTATCTCTTGTGGCAACTTGCCTGCTGACACAACAGAAGTTGGACGGTATAATCTTTGCGTGCCTTCAGGGCGGACTTTTAAGGTTACGGTACAACGAAACATGGAAACATCGTCAACAGCTGTCGTAACAGAGCAGCTTGGTCGGCGCGAAAAAAAGAAAGCTTTGACCCGCCAGACAATTATCGATGCGGCGGGCAAACTTTTTTCGGTAAACGGATTCGATGCGACGTCAATTGATGAAATTTGCCAGGCCGCTGATGTTGTAAAAGGAACGTTTTACTACCACTTCAAATCAAAGGAAGATCTCGTCATCGAACTTCGACGTGAGATGACCAATCAACTGGAAGAGTTTGTCACTTCTGAGCTTGGTTCCGGCAAGTCGCCATTAGATGTGCTCAGAGCCGTAATGGTCAAAGACGCCCGATGGACAGAGCAAAACGAAGAATTAGCTGTCATCTTTGTTTCGCAGATCTATATGAATCGGGCTGCTTCTCTGAAGAATCCAGACATTCCGCCTTCTCGCTTGAGAGGGGCTCTGCGCCGACCGGTCTCCGTCGTTGTTGAAGCTGCCCAGCAAGCAGGGCAACTGCGCTCTGACATCGACCCGGGCGAATTGAGCGAGATGATTTTCGGGTTCTACATTCACTGCAAACGCTGCTGGCTCTATGCTCGCAAGCCCGGCGCGCTTGAACCGACCGTTCTGCACTGGTTAGACATGCTGCTGCAAGGTCTTCAGGCCCCTCATTCCTTCTAAAAACAGATAAAATTGTTTCAAGTTTTTAGACTCCAGTACTTGTTTGAACTGGATTGCAGTAATTTCAGCCGATTTCCGTAAAGCCTTCCTGGTACAATCTTTCGGGCTGCCTTGTGTAGCCTTTAATGTACCCGCGGCATTGCTAGCCGAGACTGGCTAACTGCTTAACGGATAAATAGTGAAGTCAGTGAAAATCCACGTTTTTGCGACAGGGATGGACTCTTAAGCTCAACAGCACTTTGGAACACATTGACGGGCGGCGCGTCGTAAGATGAAGATGGCTAACAATGTGCAAAGCTATTAGTAAGTTGTACTAACTATTTTGAGATTCATGGGTGAGGTAAGTGCTTTGAATACCACCAGAGCGTCACAGGCAAAGGCTTCTCAAAGTGAGGAGCCGTCAGTTTTGTCTTCTGCCAGACAGGTTGTGGAGTCCGTGCCGACAATCATGCGTTTGATTCGCTCCGGTGTGCGCAAAGGTGGAATTATTTCCCTGCCGCAATTGCGTGTGCTGGGCTTCGTTTCTCGCAACCCTGGAGCCGGTGTGTCCGATGTCGCTGCTCACCTCGACGTTACCAATCCGACTGCTTCAGCATTAGTAGATCGACTGGTGAAGAAGAATTTGCTCGTGCGTAAGGAAGATCCAACAGAGCGTCGGCGGACCCTTCTGACACTGACTGACAGCGGCGCGAAAGTTTTGGAAGAAGCTCGTAACAAAGCTCAGTTGTTGGTGGCGCAAGTGCTTGAGACTCAAACGCCAGAGCAGCTGTCGAAAATCAATGAAGGACTGGCCATTCTGGCTGAAGCTACAAAAGGAATGAAGTGTAATGATTAGGGATGTTGAGGACTCTGGCGTGACCATTCATACGACTTCCGGAGAAACAGTAAGCGCCGACAAGAATAAGAAGTCCGGGCTGGTTCGACCGATACTACTGGCGGTGCTGGTACTGATACTTGCCGGAGCAGCCTATTTCTATTGGGGCGGGCAGCAGAAGACCGCCAGTGATAAGAAAGCTGATGGCAAAAAACAGCGATCCGCTCCAGTTAACGTTGCTACAGCGAAAATTCAAAATGTGCCTATTGAAGTGCGCACGATAGGAAATGTGCTTCCTTATTCTGTCGTAAATATCATTCCTCAAGTCGGTGGACAGCTTCAGAAGGCGTTCTTCACACAGGGTCAAAACGTCAACAAAGGCGATTTGCTTTTTCAGATTGACCCACGCACGTATCAAGCAGCGCTCGACCAGGCCCTGGGTAACGTAGCCAGAGACGAAGCACAGGTCAGATCTGCGCAAGCTAATCTGGCCAAAGATCAAGCCGCTGTCGGGACACTGGAAGCCAATCTCAGTAAAGACTATTCTTTGTCCCGGTTGGCTAAAACAGAGATGACCAGGTACGACAAGTTGGTTGTTGAAGGTGCTGTTTCTCACGAACAATCAGACCAGATGACGACCAACGCTGCTACCGCAGAGGCAACAATCGAAGCCGACAAAAAGGCGGTCGAGAATGCCAAGGAAGTGCTGAACGCAGACCGTGCCGCTATTCAGACAGCTCAGGGTACGTTGAAAGCCGACCAGGCGATGGTTGAAAGCGCCCGCATCCAGCTTGGCTTTTGTCAGATTCGCTCACCGATTACCGGGCGCACCAGCAGTTTGAATGTATACGAAGGCAACGTTGTGACGGCGAACTCGCCAACTCCCATCGTCAGCATCAATCAGGTTCAACCTATATATGTAACGTTCACCGTGCCTGAGCAAAATCTCGACCAGGTGCGCAAGTGCATGGTCGACAAAACTCTTACGGTGCAAGCTTTGATTGAAGGAAAGCGCAAAGAGAAGTTCATCGGCTCTGTAACTTTCCTTGAAAGCACCGTCAACACTACTAGTGGTACCGTTACCCTGAGAGCAACTTTCCCGAATACAGATGGAACGCTGTTTCCAGGGCAGTTTGTAGATGTAGTAGTGACCATGCCTCCGGATGGTCAAACAACAGTTGTGCCATCGAGTGCGGTGCAAACCAGTCAGCAAGGGAATGCGGTTTATGTGGTTAAACCAGATAAAACCGTTGACTTTGTGCCTGTGGAACTGAAGAGAACATATGGCGATCTCGCTGCGATTGGCAAAGGGCTGAACGCCGGCGATGTCGTAGTAACCGACGGCCAGTTGCAATTGACGCCAGGCGCCCACGTCGATATTGTGAAGCAACCAGCGGTCGATTCGGGACAGGGCGACGCTCCCGGTAGATAAAGGGTGAACTTCTCGCGAATATTTATCGTTCGTCCCGTCATGACGACACTGCTTATGGTGGCGTTGCTCATTTTCGGGGCGTTCTCATACTTCTCTCTGGCCGTGAACGACTTGCCGGCAGTCGATTTCCCCACCATCTCCGTATCCGCCAGTCTGCCTGGTGCAAACGCGGATACGATGGCGTCTGCCGTGGCGACTCCACTTGAAAAACAGTTCGGCAGCATTGCCGGGCTCGACAACATGAGCTCCACAAATTCGATGGGCTCGACTCAGATTTCCTTGCAGTTCAACCTGACTCGCAACATCGATGGAGCTGCCGAAGACGTCCAAGCCGCCATTATTGCAGCTCGCCCTTTGCTGCCCACCAGTATGCCTACGCCTCCAACTTTCAGAAAGGTCAATCCGGCTGACGCTCCCATTTTATTCATCGCCTTGAGTTCTCCCACACTTCCTCTATATACAGTTGATGAATACGCCGAGAATATTCTGGCGCCGCGTATATCGATGACCAGTGGCGTCGCTCAGGTGCAGGTTTACGGTTCGCAGATTTATTCGCCCCACGTCCAGGTCGACCCTAGAAAACTGGCAAGTTATGGAGTCGGCATCGACGAAGTTGCCACTGCCATCCGAAACAATAACGTTAACCTGCCGACTGGCACTCTATCTGGACCCAAACAGGCGCCCAATATTCGCGTCAATGGTCAACTCTTCAACGCGAAAGCGTTTGCACCACTGATAGTGACATATCGAAATGGGTCTCCTGTGAGACTTGAGGACCTTGGTCAGGTGATCGACAGCGTTCAGACGGATAAAGTCGCTACCTGGTACAAAGATACGCGCGCCGTCGTGCTTGCAGTTCAGCGGCAGCCGAGCACGAACACTATCCAAATTGTGGACCATATCAAAGAATTGCTGCCGAACTTCCGTGCGATTCTGCCCAAATCTGTAAATCTGAACATACTCTTCGACCGCTCTCAGGGCATTCGGCGCTCTGTTGACGACGTTCAGCGCACTTTGCTAATCACAATTGCGCTTGTCATTCTGGTCATATTTTTCTTTCTTGGTAGTCTGCCCACCACCATCATAGCCAGTCTCTCTTTGCCGATTTCCATTCTCGGCACATTCGCTCTGATGAAGGCCTTCGGATTCACTCTCAACAACATCTCACTGATGGCGTTGACTCTCTGCGTCGGGTTCGTTGTAGACGATGCAATTGTAGTCATGGAAAATATCGTTCGCCACGTTGAAATGGGCGAGAAGCCCATGGAAGCTGCACTGAATGGTTCTCGAGAGATCGGTTTTACGGTCGTTTCGATGACTGTTTCGTTGATCGCTGTTTTCATTCCGGTTTTGCTCATGGGCGGAATTATTGGCAGATTGTTCTTCGAGTTCGGCGTGACCATGAGCGTCGCAATTTTAATTTCTGGTTTCGTCGCTCTCACCCTCACTCCAATGCTCTGTAGCCGATTTTTAAGTCCTCAAAAAGAGCACAAAAAGAACTTGCTGGTTGCGATCTCAGATCGAATATTCGGCGTTCTGCTTTATATTTACGAACAGACGTTGAGAGTCGCTCTCGATCACAAACTTTTGATCACCGGGATGTTTGTGGTGATGGTTGTCGCCACCGCGCAGTTGATTTCGATTATGCCCAAAGGCTTTCTGCCAACCGAAGACCAGGGGCAGATTATGGGCACAACCGAGGCAATTCAGGGAATTTCCTTCACTGAAATGGTTCGCCACCAACAAGAAATCGCCAGCATCGTGCAGAAAGAGAAGGCTGTCTCTGCCTTCATGTCCAGTGTTGGAGCGAGTGGTCCAACGCCTTCCGCTAACCAGGGTCGCATCATGATGGTGCTCAAGCCCATGAGCGAGCGGAATATGACGGTGGATGAGATTATTCAAGATTTGCGGAAAAAGACGTCGCGCATTCCCGGCATCAAATTCTTCATGCAGAATACGCCTGCCATCAGAATTGGCGGCATGCAAACCAAGGCTATGTATCAGCTGACTTTGTCATCGTCAAACACTGATGAGCTGTACAAAACAGCCAATGCATTGCTCGATAAACTTCGTGATGTGCCTGAACTCCAGGACGTAAATACTGACCTGCAAGTGAAAAATCTGCAACTCAATATAAAGATCGACCGCGATAAGATGTCCAAGCTCGGGCTGAGTATGAGTCAGGTTCAGGATGCGCTCAACAGCGCGTATTCCCAGCGGCAGGTTTCTGTCATATACACTCCCACTAATCAGTACTGGGTGATTCTGGAAGTCTCTCCCGAGTTTAACCAGGACGCCTCGATGCTCGAGTGGCTCAAGGTGCGCACCGCATCCGGTGATCTGGTGCCGATCAGCACTGTCGCTTCTGTCGATAGGGGCGTTGGTCCGATGCAGGTCAATCACCTCGGACAATTCACCGCCGTCACACTATCTTTCAATTTGAAGCCGGAAGTCTCGCTCAGTGCGGCTGTTGATAAAGTCAAAGAAATCGCCAGCCAGATGTGCCCGGAAGACGTTACTTACAAATTTCAGGGCAACGCGCAAATATTTGAGAGTTCTGTCGGCAACCTGGGCTTGCTTCTCATCGTCTCGATTCTTGTAATCTATATCGTTCTCGGCATTTTGTACGAGAGCTTTATTCATCCGTTCACGATTCTCTCGGGATTACCGTCAGCCGGGCTGGGAGCGGTTTTGATCCTTCTGGCATTTCATATGGTGCTGGACATTTATGGATTTCTGGGATTGGTTCTTCTAATTGGTATCGTCAAGAAAAATGCGATCATGATGGTCGACTTCGCCGTTGATTACGAACGCACTGAAAACGCCAGCGCCGAGGATGCGATTTTTAAAGCCTGCATCACCAGGTTCCGGCCTATCGTTATGACGACCATGTGCGCACTGCTGGGCAGCTTACCTATTGCGGTGGCGTTTGGCACGGGGTCCGAGGCCAGGCGCCCTTTAGGATTGACAATAGTCGGCGGCTTAATGGTGTCTCAGTTGGTGACTCTCTATATCACGCCTGTCTTCTATATTTATCTGGACAGGCTGCAAAAGTATTTGACCGAAAGAAAACAACGTGGCGTCAAACCTACCACAGCACATGAGGGCGTCTAGTGAGTATCAGTAAGATCTTTATTGATAGACCGGTGATGACGACACTCGTCATGTTCGCCATCTTACTGTTCGGGGCGATTGGCTATAAGTCACTGCCATTAAGCAACTTGCCCAACGTCGACTTCCCGACTTTGCAGGTGACCAGCAACTTGCCAGGCGCCAGCGCTGAAACAATGGCATCAGCGGTGTCTATTCCACTTGAGAAACAGTTTGCCACCATCGCCGGTTTGAGTCAGATGACATCGACCAGCACGCTCAGCCAGTCGCAGATTACTTTGCAGTTTGACCCATCGCGGAATATGGATGGTGCTTCGCTGGATGTGCAAGCTTGCATTACCGCTGCCTCCAAACAATTACCGCCGCAGATGACGACACCGCCTACGTTTGCGAAGGTGAACCCGGCTATGCAGCCTGTTATCTACCTTTCTGTTAGTTCGGATACTTTGCCGATGCATAAGGTGGATTATTATGCTGAGACCATCATCGCGCAACAAATTTCGCGAGTCAGTGGTGTAGCTCAGGTGCAAGTAAACGGCGCCCAGCCATTTGCAGTGCGCATTCAGCTCAATCCACAACGCCTGGCTTCATACGGTCTCGGCCTGGATGACGTCATGAATGCCGTTTCTGCTGCCAATCAAAATCAACCGACAGGAACGCTCTGGGGCAAATCGCAAGCGTTCACGATCCAGTCAAACGGGCAACTTCTCAATGCGGACGCCTACAAGCCCATCGTTATAGCTACTCGAAACGGTGCACCAATTCATCTAAGCGACGTTGCCCGCGTTCTCGATAGCGTGCAAAATGACCGGGCTGGTGGTTGGTACAACGGCAAGCCAGCTGTCATTCTCGCGGTTTTGCGTCAGCCCGGTGCCAACACGATTCAGGTTGTCGATAACATCAAGAAGCTGATGCCTAACTTCCGCAGTGTCGTACCAGCAACTGTGAAATTGGATGTTCTGTACGACCAATCGACTTCGATCAGAAATTCGGTAGACGACGTGCAGTTCACTTTGCTGTTGACTGTTGTGCTGGTCGTGCTCGTGATTTTCGTGTTCCTCGGCAACCTGTCTGCAACTCTGATTCCAAGTCTTGCTCTGCCGATATCTATCGTTGGAACGTTCGCTGCGATGCGACTGCTCAACTTTAGTTTGGACAACCTCTCGTTGATGGCGCTCTCTCTTTCAGTTGGTTTCGTTGTTGACGACGCCATTGTCATGCTCGAAAACATCGTCAGGCACATGGAAATGGGCAAGTCGCCGATGCAAGCTGCGTATGACGGTTCTGCCGAAATTGGTTTCACGATTCTCTCGATGACTCTATCTCTGGTGGCGGTATTTTTGCCTGTTCTTCTGTTACCAGGCATCGTTGGACGCCTCTTCAACGAGTTTGGCGTCACAATCAGTATCGCTATTTTGATATCAGGTTTTATATCGCTCAGCTTCACGCCGATGCTTTGTAGCCGCTTCCTTCGCCCGACTAAAGAGGGGGCGCAGAAGGGATATCTGGCAGCTTTATCAGATCATGTATTTGACATGTTTCTTTCCGCTTACAAGTCGACATTGCATCTAGCTCTGGCAGCGAAACCGCTTGTCATGATTGGATTCGTCATCATGCTCGTTTTGACAGGCATTCTTTTTACGAACGTGCCGAAAGGGTTCATGCCAAATGAAGACACCGGGCAACTGGTCGTGATGACGGAAGCCGATCAGGGTGCATCGTTTCAAGAGATGACGCGCTTGCATACACAATTGTCGGACATCATCATGAAGGATTCAAACGTTGAATCTGTCATGTCCAGTCTTGGCGTTGGCAATAGCAGCCCTAACATCGCCCTCAATCAGGGCAGACTGTTGATCGTGCTGAAACCGAGAGCCGCGCGCCATTTGACTGCAGACCAGGTTATTCAGGAAATCTCTCCAAAGCTCGCCACTGTTCCTGGCATCAACGCCTTCGTCCAGAATCCGCCCACGATAACGATTGGTGGGCAGGTGACGAAGAGTCTTTATCAATTCACTCTTTCCAGTCCAAATATGGATGAACTCTATGCCGCAGCCAGGAAACTGCAAGAGAAGATCAAGGGCATCGACGGTGTTGTTGACGTCACGTCTGACCTGCAGGTGAGCAATCCCGAAGTTCATTTGACTGTTAATCGGGATAAATGTGCACGCTTTGGTGTCAGCATGCAACAGGTCGAAGACGCGCTCAACAGCGCTTATGCGGCACGGCAGATTTCAACGATGTACACTTCGACGAACCAGTACTGGGTGATTATCGAAGTGCTGCCGCGCTTTTACAGAGACCCGACAAAATTGGCCGATTTGTATTTGCATAGTTCGAACGGTCAGCTCGTTCCGCTTGAATCACTCTGTCAGGTCGAAAACGGTGTTGGTCCGCTTCTGGTCAATCATCTCAGCCAGTTCCCTTCTGTCACGATATCGTTCAATCTCAAACCTGAAGCCTCTCTCGGTAACGTTACCAACGCAGTTAAAGCGTATGCCAGGGATACAAGCATCGTACCCGCTTCCGTGACAACCGCCTTTCAGGGCACGGCAGCTGCATTCGAGGATTCACTGCAAAATCTGTGGGTTCTTTTGCTTCTGGCTGTAGTTGTCATCTACATCGTGCTGGGAATTCTCTACGAGAGCTTCATTCATCCAGTCACAATCTTGTCAGGCTTACCCTCAGCCGGTTTAGGGGCATTGCTGATTCTTATGATCTGTCGGGTCGATTTGAACATATATGGCTTTCTCGGATTGATCATGTTGATTGGTATCGTCAAGAAAAATGCCATCATGATGATCGACTTTGCTGTAGAAGCTGAGCGCGCAGGGCACAAGTCGGCCGAGGATGCTATTTATGAAGCGTGCATCACCAGGTTCCGCCCGATTATGATGACGACAATGGCTGCCCTGATGGGTGGTATTCCGATCGCAATTGCATTCGGTGCAGGTTCGGAGGCTCGACAGCCGTTAGGTCTGACGGTCGTTGGTGGGTTGTTGGTATCGCAGCTGGTGACTCTCTACATCACGCCGGTGTTCTACATTTATCTGGATCGGTTTCAAAAGCGTTTCTATCATCCTGCTGAAAGCCAGCCAGAATCGACGGGTATGCATATTTCAGAGCCACCCGCTGTTTCTCCGTGAGGATTTGTACGGATGCAGCGCCTCTATCGTTCGACTCATCGACTATGGAAGTAAGGCCTGCACTGTCTCCAGCGTGTCAGCTTCGTTAGCGGGCTTGTCGATTCTCCAGCGCAGCATGCGCGGAAAGCGCACAGCAATTCCGGACTTGTGACGAGTAGATCTGGCTATTCCTTCGAAGGCGAGTTCGAAAACGAGTTCAGGCTTGACCGTGCGCACCGGACCGAATTTTTCGAGAGTATTTTGTCGCACGAATAGATCGACCTGTCGAATTTCTTCGTCTGTCAGTCCCGAATATGCTTTTGCCACCGGAACCAATTTGCCGTTGTCCCAGAGCCCGAATGTGTAGTCGGTGTAAAGGCTGGCGCGCTTGCCACTGCCTCTTTGCGCATAGATAAGCACGGCGTCCATAGTGAATGGGTTCACTTTCCACTTCCACCAATCGCCGCGCTGGCGCCCGACTTTGTATGGCGACGAGAGACGTTTGAGCATCAAACCTTCCACATTGAGCGAGCGAGAATTCTCACGCGCCTGGCTTAACTCCTCCCAGCTATTTGCCTCGATCGTAGGCGATAAGCGCAGTCGCTCGCTTAATCGCTGACATGATGGTGCGGCTATGTCTGCTGCTGTAAGAGTTTGCTGCCCTGAGTCTGCTCTGCAGGTCAACCCCCTCAATAGGCGTTCGAGCATGGCACGGCGCTCTGAGATCGGACGGTAGCGAATGTCGACGCCGTCAATTTCAAGCAGGTCATAAGCCATGATGATGACCGGAACTTCTTCCATCATTTTCTTCGACACGTTTTTGCGACCGATGCGCATTTGTAATTGGGAAAATGGCATTACATTCGCTTCTTTCCACGGCAAGATTTCACCGTCGATAACCGTGCCATCCGGCAGAAGCTGAGACTCTTCCAGCAACTCTGGGAACCGATCCGAAATTAACTCTTCACCGCGCGACCAGATGAATGATTGCCCGCTGCGTCTTATCAGTTGTGAGCGAATTCCATCCCACTTCCACTCCGCTTGCCATTCGCTTGCTTCGCCAAGAACTGGTAATTCATTTTCAAATGGGTAAGCCAGGTAAAACGGGTAAGGACGGCTGATATCGGTATCTTGCGTGTCAGGTGCCATCAAACGCTGGTAAAAGTCAGAAGTTGGCTCCCAGGTGCCCATCAATCGGTGTGCCACTACCGATGGTTCGATCTTGCTGACTCCGCTGAGCGCTCTGATTACAAGTTGCTGCGAAACTCCGACTCTAAAAGCGCCGGTGAGCAGCTTGTTGTATATGAATCGCTGCGCATCACTCAGTTCTTTCCAGGCAGTCAGAACACTCTCGATTTGCTCTTGATCGCTGGCACCGCGCAGGGGAAGAATGCGATTCTCGACCCACTCGGTCAGAGAAAGTTCGCTTGACTTATTGTTGGCAGGCAGCAGCAAGGCGATAGTTTCGGCGGTATCACCGACGGCGTCGTAGCACTCGGCAAACATCCACTCGGGCACGCCAGCCGCCGCAACCGCGAGCGCCACCAATTTGGGTATCTGCATCAACTGCTTTGGTTTTCTGCCTGTCAGAAAGTAGATTGCCCAGGCTGAATCTTCCGGCGTGGCAGACTGGAAGTAGCTTTTCATGGCAGCCACTTTCTCATTAGTTTTCGTCGTTTCATCCAGTGACGTATACAAATCAGTGAAGGCTTTCATCTTCACCTGCTTCTATATCTTCAACGCTGGCTAAGCCGCCGTTTCGACCTTCTTCAATCTCTGACTGCCCTCGGGCGTCGCTTTCGCCCTCTGGTTCTGACGGCTGTAATTCCTCGCGCTCGCCTTCGAACTTAGTCGAGAAGGCGCTCGCCTGCATGCCGCATTGATTAAGCCAGCGCACCATCTCGGCGGCATAGCCGTGTGTGACAATCACGTTTTCAGCGCCGCATTCTTTAATGACAGTGTTGAGAGCCACCCAGTCGGCGTGGTCTGAAAGGATAAAGCCCCGGTCAACTGATTTGCGGCGTCGTGTTCCTCGAATACGCATCCAGCCGGAGGCGAAAGCGGTGGATATCGTTCCGAATACCCTCGTCCATGGCGTCGCTTGGGCAGATGGTGGCGCGATAATCAGGCTGCCACTAAATTTGGTGCCCTTCGGCAGTGAACCGACGTACTGAGTTTGCGGCAAAGTTACGCCCGAGCCCCGATAAACCTGCGTCAGCTTTTCAACTGCACCATGGGTGTAAATCGGCCCTATGCTTGCATCGACTCCACTCAGAATGCGCTGAGCTTTGCCGAGTGCGTAGCCGAACAGCAAACTTGCTTTTCCCGATTCTTGATTGGTGCGCCACCATTTGTTAATCTCATCAAAAACGTCTTCTTGCGGCTGCCAGCGGAAAATTGGCAAACCGAACGTCGACTCGGTGATCAATGTGTGGCAGGGCACGAGCTCGAAAGGGGCACAAGTTGCTTCGTTCTCGGTCTTATAGTCGCCTGAAACAACCCACACTTCACCGTTTTTCTCCAGTCGAACTTGAGATGAGCCGAGCACGTGCCCGGCTGGATGCAGCGAGACGCGCACGCCGTTCAAGTCAATTGACTCACCATACTCCAGTGTTTGGATTGATGAGTTTGGTTCCAAATCGAGGCGACTCTGCAGAAGCCGTTCTCCGGGGGCTGCGGCCAGGTACTGGGTGTTGCCGGGGCGAGCGTGGTCAGCGTGTGCGTGAGTGATGATGGCACGTTTGACCGGGCGCCAGGGATCGATGTAAAAATCTCCGAACTCACAGTAGAGTCCAGCGTCGGTCAATTTGACGAGTTCAGAGGTGCTCACAATGTTGTTATATCGTAATTGCACCTGTGTTTTGCGGAATCGGTCCGGATTCGCAAAATGAATTTGAAAAATTCTCGTTTTTGTTTGAACTATTTTCCTCTTGCATTCGTAATAACAAATGTAAGCCGCAATGAAGCGGTCAGTCGAGCGGAGAATGGCTATGAACGGCAAGTTGAGTCGGCGCGATTTTATGTGCCGGATCGGTATCTACATGACCGGTTTACTGGCGCTCAGTCAGCCAGAACTAAAACGGTGGAATCGTGCAAAAGCACCCTTTCCGCTGGCAAGGCTTTTCTTCGAATGGCTGGCTTGCATCGACCAGCTGCGCGCTAATAAAAAGAGCAGTGACAGTCCCTTATCTGAATCAGATAGACTTTCGACAAAAATGCAGATTTAGACAAATGCCTGCAATGCGTAAATAGTCACAGCGCTCGCAAGCGCTACCATAATTCTGATCATTATCAGACCTCTAAAAGAACCTGTTTATACAGTGCTCAATTAGTAGCTTAAGGGCTCAAGTTAAAGAGGAGGTAAAATCGCGATTCGGAGTTTGTAATTAATGGGCTGACCGGGCTGCCGTAGATGCGCTGCTGCTCAGTTCGCTGACTTTGATCGTCACTGAAATAAGAGAAACATTTATGCATAATGCGGCGCCTGCTTAAAGAGAGGGCACCACATCTGGTGCCCTCCCCATTACTTGTTTTTTGTTAGACGTTAGTGAATGCCAAGCAATTCAACGTCGAAAATCAGCGTTGAGTTCGGTGGAATCAGTCCGCCGCCAACATCCCTGCTTCCATAAGCGAGATTTGGAGGAATTGTCAGTTTGCGTTTTCCGCCCACTTTCATGCTGGCAACGCCTTCGTCCCACCCTTTGATTACATTTCCCTGACCGAGAACAAATTCAAATGGGCTACCGCGGTCGACAGAACTGTCAAACTTCTTGCCGTTTGTCAGCCAGCCTGTATAGTGAACCGAAACGGTCTGTCCCTGACGTGGAGAAGCACCCGAGCCCACTTTTTCGTCCTGGTACTTAAGACCGGTTGGGCTTGTCACGACTCCAGAGTTTGCTTGTGCCATCTTAACTAGATCTCCTTTGTGGTGATTTGCAAAAGATTGAAGATTGCCGGAGAGGCAAACTAGTGAAATTAGAGCGATTGATAGTGTTTTGATTTTCATATGTCCTACGCCACGCTAGATATAGCAGAGCATTATATCTACTTAGTCGGGCAAAATCCTGATCATTCGCCTCAGCGAACTGACCATGTACTATTAACCAAATCAACCGGTGACTTTCGGGACTTTACTTAATGCGACTACTCGTCGTCGACGACCATATTCCAACTCGACAGGATATTGTGCGAGAGCTTCGCACCGGTGGAGTTATCGAGGTCGTGGGTGAAGCCGATACATCTGACCAGGCCTTGAAAGCTGCCAAAGACTTGTTACCGGATGTCATTCTGTTAGATCTCCATCTGCCAGGATTAATTGGCACCGTCGACCTGATTAAGCGCATGACTGCCCTGCGCAATGTTCGTGTTGTCATGTTCGCGAGTCAGGGCAAACCATCTGAAGTGCAAGATTTGCTCGATGCAGGAGCCGTAGGTTACGTTCTCAAGACTGATGCCCCGGCTCTGATCAGAATGGCGCTCCTCATGGTTATGCGCGGATCTAAAGGGGTGGTCTCGCCATCGCTTCCTCGCCACATCACCAGATTGTCTCAAGAAGAAAGAAGTGTTCTGCGCAGCATCACAATGCGAGGCAAGTTGAACAAAGCGGCTGAGCGCCTTGGAATCTCTGAAGCAGAGCTTGTTGAAGTTGTGGAAGGGCTGATGGCTAAGCTTGAGTTGGAAAAGCCCGAGCAGCTTGTGAAGTGGGCAAAGAAACAGGGCTTTTAACCTGGCATCAGGGGTGTGCCGTTACTGGGTTTCCGGCATTGATACAAGCCGACACTCAGTGCATGACGGCAAAGCGTGCCAGCATCAATCCGAGAAGTATGGATCCAAGTATTAATGCCGTTAGTTCACCGGCGGAGAATGCCTGTCTGAGCAAGGCGTTCGGCGGCTCTTGCGATCTCCAGAACCGGTTGAGCCAACTTTGCGCAAGCACGAATGGCGCTATGTACAACAGAAACAGAAGCATTAACGGTCCAGGCAACCTGTAAAGCGAAAGACAGGCAAACATAAACAAAGTCATGAGCATCCCGGAAGCGATGGGATTTTTGTGAGCAAAGGAGTTGGGCTCAGGGTTGAGTTCAGCGCACCTGGAAAACAGCACAGACGTCAAGAAAATCTGCAAAATTGGTACCAGTCCACCTATAGTTCTCAGAACGGGGCTGATATTCCGCAGTTTCCAGAGGGCCGGGTTTGACGGCACGTCCATGTCTATTGCATTTGCGTGTTCAGCCAGATCGCGCCAGGTTTTCCAGAACCATACGATGGTGTAAGCGCTCAGAGTCAGAACGTTCAGCACAACGACGTGCCAGAGCGGCTGAGCCTTCGATTGGATAAAATCGTCCATCGGCCTCGAAGATATTTCAGTCGTACTGGTAGCAGCCATTATGGTGAGAAAAGCCTCAGAAAGTATGATTATGCCAGTCGGTTCATAGATAATTCTATTTGGTTAGCTAGGCAGCTGGCAGCAACACTATTTTAGATTATGCGCTCGCGTCCTGAATGTGGGGGATGAAATGGTCAATTCTGTAATTCTTGTAGGTAGAGCCGGTCGGGATCCGGAAATGCGCTATTTCGAGTCTGGTCGTGTTAAGACGACATTTTCAGTTGCTGTTAATCGCCCTACCAAGGAAAAAGAAACTGATTGGTTCGATATTGAAATCTGGGGACGCCAGGCCGAAATCGCTGGAGAGTATGTTCGCAAAGGCAGCTTGATCGGCATCGAGGGCCGACTGGATTTCAGTCGCTGGACTGACGACGCCGGCAACAAGAACGTCAAACCGTATGTACATGCCACCGGTTTGCGCTTACTTGGCAGCAAAAAGGACAACATGGGCGGCGGCGAAGATTTTAGCGGCTAGACGGCAGCTAGAGTCTAGATAATGCAGCACAGCATAGGTCCAATCGACTACGCAATCATTGGCATTTACTTTGTATTTGTCATTGGTGTGGGTGTTTTGCTTAAAAAGCGCATGGTGAGCAGCGAAGATTTCTTTCTTGCTGGTCATCGAATTCCCAGTTGGGTAACTGGACTGGCATTCCTCTCCGCCAATCTCGGCGCCATCGAGGTGATGGGAATGGCTGCCAACGCCGCTCAATACGGCATCATGACAGCACACTTTTACTGGCTTGGTGCGATTCCAGCTATGGTGTTCCTGGCTATTTTTATGATGCCGTTTTACTACGGTTCAAAAGTGCGTAGTGTTCCAGAATATCTGAAGATGCGCTTCAATGAAGCGACTCGCGCATTGAACGCGATTTCATTTGCGGTCATGACTGTATTGATGTCCGGAATCAATTTGTATGCGATGGCGCTGGTATTCCAGTTATTGCTTGGCTGGAATATGACCGCGTCCATTTTTGTGTCAGCCGCGGTAGTGCTTGCGTACACAGCGCTAGGCGGCTTGACCTCCTCTATTTACAACGAAGTGCTGCAATTTTTCCTGATTGTTTTTGGTCTTTTGCCGGTGTCGATAATTGGACTGATGCAATTTGATGGTTGGGGCGGATTGATAACCCATTTTAAAAATCCCGGGTTTGCTCACTTGTGGACGCAAACCGGCAGCGCTGCCAATCCGATGGGAGTAGACTGGCTCGGTCTTGTGTCGGGACTGGGTTTTGTACTTTCGTTTGGATACTGGTGCACAGATTTTCTTGTTATACAAAGAGCGCTCGCTGCCGAAGATTTGTCTGCCGCGCAAAGAACCCCTCTGATTGCCGCTTTTCCGAAAGTTTTGTTTCCACTGCTGACCGTTTTACCAGGTCTTATTGCCCTGATTGTAATTCCCGAGCTTGGCTCGAACAACACGACTTATCGATGGGACATGGCTCTGCCGCTCATGCTGACCAGGCTGTATCCGACTGGCATGCTGGGAATCGGGTTGACTGCGATGATGGCGAGCTTCATGTCAGGCATGGCTGGCAATGTCACCGCATTTAATACCGTGTGGACTTATGACCTTTATCAGAGCTATATCGCTAGAGACAAGTCAGATGCCCATTATCTCTGGATGGGCAAGGTTGCAACAGCAGTAGGTATTTTGATCAGCATCTTTACCGCTTACCTGGTCATGGGATTCCCCAGCATCATGGATTACATGCAGCTGATCTTCACGTTCTTCAATGCACCGCTCTTTGCCACGTTTCTTCTGGGCATGTTCTGGAAACGCGCCACTCCCTGGGCTGCCTTCTGGGGGCTTGTATTGGGCACCTGCGGATCTGCCGTGCATTTCTACTTTACGAATAATGGCACTTTCAATTTCTCCTCGGTCATGGCTGGAAATTTCTGGCGTGCCACAATTTCCTGGACAATTTGTTTTCTCGCTACCATAGCTATTTCATTTTTTACCAAGCCAAAACCTGAAAGCGAGCTGGTCGGTTTGTGCTGGACAACGACTCCAAAGCCTGCGCCTGTGTCACTAATCTGGTACAAAAATCCAAAAGTCCTTGGTGTCATTGTTCTAGTTTTCACCGTTATCTGTAATCTCTATTTCTGGTGACATCATGCTCGACGTTAGAAAACCGATTGGTTGGCTGTTCACCATATATGGGGCGATGTTGGTCATCTGGGGATTGGTTCAGCCGCAGATCACACACATCGAGGGACACAACATCTCTTTTAATTTGAACCTGATCTGGGGCGCTCTGATGCTGGCTTTCGGCATTCTGATGAATATCCTTGTTTATACCGACAAGTTAAAATCTAAGTAGTGCACCAGATCGGTGTTTATTTGGTTTCGCAGGTTTGGAGCCTTGAAAAAAGCGATCGAATTAATGGATTTAATCGGTGCGATCGCGAAGCGTGATCTTGCAGCAACTGAAAAGATCTTGGCAGACTGCTCTGGGCTAGCGTGCGAAGCACTTTCTGTAGGTGCATCGCGTGGTGATCCGAATACCTTTTTTTTGCCTGCACTGCAGCACTATTTGTACAAAGGTGATACTGCACTTCATGCTGCGAGCGCAGCACACTTTCCTGAAGCAATTGATCTGCTCGTTGTAAGTGGTGCTGTCATCGATAGCGCTAATCGACGGGGCGCACAAGCAATTCACTACGCCGTCGATGGCAACCCTGCCTTGTCAGGTTGGGATGATTGCGCGCAGAAACTGTGCGTTAAGGCTCTCATTTCGTATGGTGCGAATCAGAATTGTTTCGATTCTAGCGGTGTTGCTCCATTACATCGAGCCGTGCGCAATCGTTGCGCCGGGGCTGTTTTAACGCTTGTTGAGAACGGCGCCGACATTCATCTGAAAAGTAAAAAAGGTTCCACTGCCCTGCATCTAGCCGTTCAGAACACGGGGCGAGGTGGTTCCGGCGCTGAGTCTGCGAAAGAGGCTCAGTTGGAGATTATAGACTTATTGCTCAAAAGCGGTGCCTCTCTACAAGATCGAGATGCCCGAGGAAAAACTGTGTATGATTGTATACAAGCTAACTGGCTCCGAGACTATTTGCAGAACCGTTAGTTAGCAAGCTTGGGATCTTTCTTTGGATCTTGCTTTGGATCTTGCTTTGAATCTTGCTTTGAATCTTTCTGGGGATCTTGCTTTCCCTCTGTCGGCTTTTTGCTTGCATCGTCCGAGTCGTGGTAATCAAAATGGAATTCTATTTCGACACTCTTTTCGCCTTTTGGTGGCAGCTTCGGAAATGGAGACGCCTCTTTTAGCGCAGCCAGAGCAGCATTGTCTACCCCCAGATCACCGCTTGACTGAAGAATTCGAATGTTGGACACACTTCCGCTTTGATTGACTGTAAATTGCACCCCTGTGCTGGAGGATTTGTGTAGATGTGGTGGCTGCCAGTGTCTTTTGATGCGCGTCTGGACGTAAGTCATGTAAGTTTGATAGTCATCAAATTTCAGCGAATCTACCGGTTCATCCTTGACCGGAGCTTTGTGACGGTGGTGGTAGTGTTTATCTGAAGTTGGAGCAAGCGCCGCGCCGATTGCCAGCATCAGTCCAAAAACGATCATACAAAACGGCCACGTCAACTCTTTCAACGTTTGCACCGTTTTGGCTTTTCGCTCTGCAACAAAATCTTTTCCGACAGGGTCAAGGTGCAATGCGATTTCGAAAAGATAATTAGCTATGGCGTACGCACCAAATATGGCGACGATAATTACGCGCGTAACTGGGATGATGCACAGCAGAAGTGCTAGCGCCACCAGTACTGGTGGTAATGATCGGCAGAAAACGGAAAAGCGCAGCAGTCCATGATAAAGCGGATTTTTGGCTTTAAGTGACTCGATAACGCCCAGTCTCGCCTGTTCAGAATTGGGGTTCAAACGCAGCGCTTCACGATAATGAGTGAATGCCTCCGCGTGCTTGAACAAGCGCAGTTGAGTCGCTCCCATGTTAAGGTGGGCGCTGTGATTTTCCGGGTCAATCTGCAGAACCTGTTGCAGTGTTTCTTCTGCTTCAGTAAGCCTGTTAAGTTCGATCAACGCTGCGGCACGATTGATCAGGCACTCTTCGTGTTCTGGTTCACACTCCAGCCCGGTGTCTGCCATCTCAAGTGCTCGCGCCCACTTCTTCTGGTTGATATAGATCTGCGCCGCGCGAGCGAACAGATATGCTTCATCTGGATGAATGCGCAGCGCTTCAACAATTGCTTTTTCTGACTCTTTGGGTTTGTTGATTGCTGCAAATGTGTAGCTCAGTGTGTAGTGCCCGTACGCATAGTCCGGAAACAAACGCACCGCCTCCAGTGCTTCCTTGTGTCCCTGATCGCCCTTGCGGAGCGCAACCAGTGTCATTCCGAGCATGGCGTGCGCCGCCGCTGAATCGGGAGCCTTGATCAGCTCCTGCCGAAATTCTTTCTCGGCTTGTTTGTATTGCTTTGTTTGATAACAGATGATGCCGCGATCGTAGTTTGCGCCCATGGATTTGTCGCTATAATTTCAGGTATTTGCGGATTTCATCGTAGGCGCCGCCCTCGTTTGAATAGAGGGCATAATTTTTTGCTGTGGCGAACCATTCCAATGTCGAAGGTTTCACCTCTTTGAGGTGAGCTTCGAGGTCTTTTGTTGTCACTGGTTTCGGCTTGCCGTCTTTCATCGCCTGTTCGATTTTCTTCTCAAGAGTGTGATCCACTAGCGAACTCAAATCGGCACCAGAGAAATTTTCGGTTTTTTTGGCCAGATATTCGTAATCGATGTTTTCCGTCGGTTTTCCTTGCAGCATGATGCGCAGAATTTCCGTTCTTGCGGGTTTATCTGGTGGTGGCACGAAAATGATGCGATCGAAACGCCCTGGACGTCTGAAAGCGCTGTCTAGATGCCAGGGCGCATTAGTTGCCGCCAAGATCAAGACCCCTTCGTTGTTCGTGTCAACGCCATCGAGCTCCGCCAGAAACTGATTTATGACGTTTTTGCCGTTCGAATTTCTCAGGTCTTTGCGACTGGCGGCTAGCGCGTCTACTTCATCGAAGAAAAGCACAATCGGCGTGTTACGGCGAGCGCTGTCAAAAATATCGTGTAAATTCCGCTCGCTGCCGCCGATCCAGCAATCGAGCACTTCGTTTATGCCAACGCTGATAAAGCCGGCATTGATCTCACCGGCGGTGGCACGAGCGAGATGGGTTTTGCCGCATCCTGGTGGACCATACATCAAGATACCGCCGCCCGTTTTCTTCCCGTATGCCTTGTAAACATCAGGGTTTGTGATTGGATAAATGATCTTCATGCGGATTTGATTTTTGACGTCATCCATTCCGCCAACGTCAGAAAACTTAGTTTTCGAACGCTCGATGTCCGGATCGTAATCACCTCCGGCTTCAGTATGGGCTCGAACTCGTCCATCAACGACGTCGCCACCTGCAGAAGCTGCTACGCCAAGTCTGTCTGACAGACTTTCGTCGGCAAGACTTGGGTCGGCTTCGATGGCTCGTTTATACTCTCTGACCGCTTGTTCGACTTTTCCGTCGCCCAGAAGAATTCGAGCATGCAGCAAGCGTGCCGCCGGAGGGGCGTCTGCGCTGCTGACCAGGTCTTCGACTATGACCAGAGCTTGCATGTATTTGCCCATCTGGTAAAACGTGCTGGCGAGACCTGCCTTGACCTGTTTGTCGTCAGGCGCGAGCGCAAGTGCGGTTGAAAATTCCTTCTGAGCTTCCTCGTACCGGCTTAATCCGTGCAACGTGTTGGCAAGGTGTATTCGCAAGGGCACGTTGTCTGGCGACACGGCGACTGCTTGTTTCAACGTGGTGACAGCGTCGTTATTGGTCATATTTTTCCTTTAAATCGAGCCAAAACATAGCGGATTCCGTAATTTCATGCCGCATGGACGTGGGAAATAAACGTCTACAGTGTCGTTTATACAACGTCTGCCCGCCTGGTGCGTTAATATATGGCACTCGGAGTCTCATAAACAGACAAGATTATTGAGTTTGGGGCTAATTATGCGAAGAATGATTGGATTACTGTCGGTCCTAGTTACCCTCAGCGCTTTCGCGCAAGCTCGTGCATTAAATACTTCAACGGCGGCGCCCGCTAAATTAGGCGAGGTTGAGCAGCCCTCAGCCTGGGACAAGATGTCGCTTGAACAGAAATCTCAGAATCTCGAAGAGCGTCGTCGTGTTCTCGAGGGGCAGCGCCATGAGTTGGAAGAAAAGCGTTTGACGCTCGACCAGCCCCGTCATGATATCGAGACGCGCCGATTCCCATTGCAGCAAAGACGGCTAATTCTTGACCAGGAGTCCGCTCAGTTGCAAGATGAATACAGCAAGCTGGATGAAAGGCGACAGGCGCTCGATCAGAAACGTGTCGAGTTAGATAAGGAATATCATCAGCTCGACACCGAGAAGCAGCCGCTCAATCAGCGCAGACTGGCGCTGGATAAGCGACGTCATGAGTTGGAAAGCGAATGGCGTCGACTGGATTCTGAAAAAATGCCGTACGACCAGCAACGCCTGGAGTTGGATGAGAAGTGGCGCCTGAGCGATTTGCAGCGGCTGCAGTTGGAAAAACAGCGCCGGCAACTTGAAGTGGAAAGAGCGGGCAGTCAAAAATAACTGGACTCCGTTTTGCTGCACATCCGCGGGAAGTGATGGACTGGGCCGATGCTGAGTCCAAATGGTCCTGGACATTGCGGCTAGTTTCTGAATGCCTTGCTTCTACTGGGAGCTTGTAGCGGCCGGCTGCGCGTCGGCGGCTGTAATTTCAGCAACACGTGCGTGCAAGTCGTCATACTCTTTCTTGCGACCAAGGTAATAGAGGTCGTAGGCAAGACGGTCTAGATAGGGCACCACCGCGATTGAATCGGCGCCATGGTATTGCTCAGACATCTCCAGGGCCTGTTCCAGGACAGGTTCTGCCGCTTCGAAATTTTTCTGTTCGAGATACAAATTTCCCAGGGCAAAGAGAGCCCTGGCTGCATTGCCGTCTTTGGGCGGATTAGTTTTAAAAGTTTCGTTTGCTTTTTCATAGAGCGCTGTCGCTTCGGGAAGTTTGCCTTCAAGGATCAGACACTTTGCGAGTTTGTCCAGTCTGCCGTAGACCTGCCAGTGCTCAGGCGGCTGAATCTTTGCCGTCATGTCGTATGAATCTCTGAAATAAGATTCTGCGTCAAGGTACTCCTTTCGTGCCATGCAGAGGCTTCCCAGGCTGTCATAGCTGTTTGCTAGCGACAGGTGGTCGCGACCTAAAACTGTAGTCTTAACCTCGAGTGCAGCTTTGAACAACTTTTCGGCGGTATCGTAATTCTTTTTTGCCTGGAATAAATTTGCGATATCGTCGCAGCTGATTGCCCATTCGATGAGCGGGTCGCGTACTTTTGTAGATGCTGTCGCTGCCCAGCCTTGCAACGGTTGGCCAGGTTTCATTTTCAGGGATGGACCGCGGGCGCTGGCGATGGTGCCGTTTATGAAGGTAAGCATCTTCTCCGCCAGCGGTTCAGCTTTGGCTTCAGTTCCACCAGTCAGATAAAAACGCACCAGCGTTCCCATAGCCGGAATCAACTGACCGTCTTCATTGCCGATCGCCGCTTCTTTGACGCGCAATGAGTCTTCTAGAATTGGTTCTGCCTCAGAAAAGCGACCGCGAATCGTGAGCAGCTTGCCCAGCTCGTCTTCGCTTTTAGATAGACGTAAATCGCCCGGTTTAAATGTGCGCGCACGATCGACTGCCTGGTTGAGAAGGCGCTCTGCGATGCCGTATTGGCAGAGATAAAATGCCTGACTGCCACGCGTCTGCAGCTGATCCCATGCGTCGGGAGTTTCTGCGATGGCAATTGAAGGAGCTGCATACGATGGTGTTGAGAGCACTATCACTGCAATCAACGCATTTGTAAAACCGGTAGTCACCACCGATACTGCATTGGTTCGCGACCCGAGCAAATATCTTGCAACGCCCGCCGAGTTTGCAGTTATCTGGGATTTTTTCATCGACTTGACCATTCTTCCACGCTTTCTTTTCACCAAACGCCAACTCCAATTTTAACTGAATTTCCAGCAAATGGCAGGCTCTGCAGCACCGGATGCGGTGACCAATCTTAGATTTTTGCAACGTCGCTAAATTGACATTCGACGTTTTGTGAAACTTGCTCGGTTACTGATCAAAGAAATGTTCTTTGCCTTTAAGGCGCAAAGTCGCAAGGGCGCCCGAAATTGCGGCGAAGCTTCGAAACCCAGGATCCAGCTCGATGCCGTTGCCGAGCACGTGCAATCGAAGTCCTTTTAATAGCAAATTCTCCACGTTTCGATCTACGTTTGTACGATTCGTCGATGGTCTTTGTATATCCAGAATTGGCGACAGTAGATATTTCCCGACTGCTTCCTGCAGCCGAACGTGTTCAAGCAATTGCGGTCCGATACGCGATAGATCGCTCGATTCTGACGACGTTTCTTTTTTCAGGGGCTGCTCGCCCATAACTACTTCCCAGAGCAGAATGCCGAAAGCCATCAGGTCATCCGGCTCCAGCGTCGGGTAATATGCAGGGGTAGTGACGGCGCAATTCTTCATGGTGCTGCCATTCTCGAGATCGAGGCGTCCAAAGAAGCCCGGGTCGATAACGACTGCCCCAGACGGCGTAAACATAATGTTTTCCGGTTTTAAATCGCCATGATAAGCAAGCTTTTTACTTTTGCTGAGCTTGTCTAAACATCGTGCTACTTCCATCATCTTATCGATGGATACAGGACCTTGTTCCATCAGTTGACGCAGTGTCGGACCGCTGACATACTCCATTTCGAAGTATGTCAGTTCCGGCTTTGCGCACAATTCCTTCACCTGGATTGATTCGCCGTGATTGAGTTGAACTAGCAGCTCGTGCTGTTTCTGCAGCAGTTTTGCTGCATTGGGCTTGATCTCCATGATGCCACCAGTAATGGTTGCGATTGCTCTGGTTGGTAGGGCCGCGTTGCCATCTTCTAAAAGCTCTGAAGCAGCTGATGCCGCTGAAGCTGATGAAGATAAATCAGCTGCTTCAGGAGGCTTAGCGACTTTGAATGCCGCGTAGGTTCCGTTGTCTTCGTGGATGCCGCGATAAACCCAGGAGAAGTTTCCTTCGCCCAATTTCTGGTCGATTAAAAAATCGCCAACCTGCGATCCAACCCACGTAACCAACTCGGATCCTCCGAGAAAAGTCGTATTAGACGACCAGTGGCTTCAGTCCCAGAGTTTCCATCATGGCTCTATCCTGGTCATGATCGCAGTTCGGCGTAGTGAGCAATTTTTCTCCAGTAAAGATCGAGTTGGCTCCAGCCAGGAAGCAGAGGGCTTGCTCAGATTCAGACATGCTGACGCGACCTGCTGAGAGCCGCACCATTGCTTGAGGCATGACGATGCGTGCTGTTGCTATCATGCGCAGCATCTCCCAGATCTCGACTGGCGGACGGTCTGCTAGCGGCGTGCCTTTGCTGGCGACAAGTGCATTGACTGGCACGGATTCCGGATGCTCCGGCAGAGTCGCGAGGGTGTGCAGAAGTCCAATACGGTCTTCAGGACTTTCTCCCATGCCGATGATGCCACCACAGCAGACATTCAACCCTGCCTCGCGAACATTTTTCAGCGTAGTCAAACGCTCTTCGTAGGTGCGAGTTGTGATAATCGAGTCGTAGTATTCTGGACCGGTGTCGAGATTGTGATTGTAGGCGGTCAGCCCTGCATCCTTCAGTTTCTTTGCCTGAGAGGCATCCACCATGCCCAGCGTGCAGCACACTTCAAGTCCAAGTGAGCTGACCGAACGCACCATATCCAGTACCGAGTCGAACTGCTCATTGTCTTTGACATCGCGCCAGGCTGCGCCCATGCAGAATCTCGAACTGCCCGCATCTTTCGCTTTTTCGGCAGCTTCCATTACTTCTTTGGGATCCATCAAGGCCTGGGCTTCCACGCCGGTCTTATACCTTGCTGACTGAGGGCAATAGGAGCAGTCTTCGGGGCAAGCGCCTGTCTTGATAGAGAGAAGTGTGCATTGCTGAATTTTATCTGCCTGGTGATACTGGCGGTGCACAGTGGCGGCGGCAAAAACAAGATCCAGGAGCGGACGATTGTATATTTCGGCAATTTCATCGCGTCTCCAGTCCATACGAACTCGCGCTCTGTCAGCCAATTTGAACTGGCTTTCAGGCTCTAGAGTGGCGGTTGATGAGCAACATGCTTCTGACATTTTTTTTCCTTTCTTTTGCGTGGTTCTGGTGGTGGTTTTAGCGAATTGATTTGCTAAAGCGAATTGATTACCTTCGCCATTTTGTAGTAAATGAAACTCAGATTCTCCGAGATGCAGTATGGTGGCATCAAGTAGACCGTGTTACCGAGCGGGCGGATGAGAAGACCCTCCTCTAAAAATTTCTGACGCAGCAGCGGCCCAAGTTCGTTGTAGTAAGTGTCGCCGCCCTTACCCCCCTCGACTTCGAAGGCGATAATGGTGCCGCAGAATCTCAAATTGGTTACTGATTTGATGCCTTCCAGATACTCGCCTGCATAGGCGCGATGCTTGCTCTCCATCTCCGTGAAGGGGCGTGTGTCAGCTTCTAAAAGCTCGAGCGATTTGACCGCAGCGGCACAAGCAATTGGGTTTGCCGTATATGAGTGTCCGTGCGCAAACATATCTTGAGGATCGTCTGAAAGAAAAGATTCATAAATACGTTCTGCGCAGGCCGTTACAGCCAGGGGCAAGAATCCTCCCGTGATCCCTTTGGAAACGCACATGATGTCAGGTTCGACATTCACTTTTTTAGCCGCGAACCAATCACCAGTGCGTCCGAATCCTGTCATGACTTCGTCGAAAATGAGAAGCAAGTCGTTGTCGCGGCAGAATTTTTGCAGCTTGACGAGAAATTCTTCCGAGCACATTCGCATGCCCCCAGCTCCCTGCACAAGCGGTTCTATGCAAACCGCGGCGTACTTCTTTTTCTTCGAGCTGACTAATTTTTTCAGCTGCTTGAATGTTTCTGCTTCGTGCTCTTCCGTTTTCGTTTTATCGTCGCTTTTCAGAGGATAGGCGACTGCGTCAAATTCCGGCATCATGCGCTTATAGCGTTGCCAGAACGGAGAACTGCCTGCGATCGACATTGCGCCGACCGTGTCACCATGGTAGCCGCCCTCAAATCCGATAAACCTGTCCCGGTCTGCCTGCCCTTTGTTGTACCAGTATTGGTAAGCCATTTTCAGCGCCACTTCGACGGCGGTCGATCCGTTGTCGGAATAAAAGATTTTTCTCAGTGAGGCTGGCAAGTGCGGCAAGAGTCGAGCTGCCAGCACTTCCGCCGGGTCATGCGTGAATCCTGCGAACATAACATGTTCAAGATGAATTGCTTGCTCATAAATTGCTTTTGCAATTTCAGGGTTGCTGTGGCCGTGAATGTTCACCCACCAGCTCGAGATGCAATCGATAATTTCAGTTCCATCTTCGAGTTTCAAAATGGCACCGTGCCCGCGTACAACTTTCATTGGTGCGGGTGCCGTTTTCATTTGCGTAAAGGGGCGCCAGATTGGCGAGTAGTTAGTCATCTGAGCGGTGCACCAGGGTCTTTCGTCTCCACAGATGTCGGCATGTGCGCGGCGAGAAGTATTCGCGGAATGCCAGGGCAAGCCCGTCTTTGTTCAACTCTGCCAGGCGCTCGCACTGGGCGATAACAGGTACTTTGCCAAAGTTTTCGATAGCATCTCGATTCGACTGATTCGCCTCGCCATTCATGACGACACCGAGAATCGGGATATTACGCGCATTCAACGCGCTTATTGATAACAGGGTGTGATTAATGGTGCCCAGCCCACTCAAAGCGACAATGATGACTGGCAGTCGCAAATAATCGATCAAGTCGATAATCAGATCTCGTTCGTTGATTGGCACAAGCAGACCGCCTGCTCCCTCCACAATTAAGTGCGAATCCTTGTGCTCAGGAAGTTCGAAGTCTTGCAGTTGAATTTCCACACCGCTCAGACTTGACGCTAAATGCGGTGACACCGGCTGACTGAATTTGTGCCTCTCTGTGTGGAACGTCTCACCAGGCAGCCCGGTAATTTCCTTCAAAAAGTTTGTGTCAGTAGGTTCGCCAGATTGAATAGGTTTCCAATATTTCGCCTCCAGACCTGAGAGGAGAATTCCAGATATGACTGTTTTACCGACATCCGTGCCGGTACCAGTAACGAAAAAAGCGTCTGGCAACGAAATCATTTGTCGTATCCTCTCGTTATTCTGGCGCAGAGTACGTCGTAAGTGACTTGTACGTCATTTTTACTTGTTTCTTTCCAAACTTGGATCAATCGTCGCAATTCTTTCTGTGTCAAAGTGATACCACGGGTGCTTGTAGCTGCTCCGGCGCCTTTTAGCGAGCGGAAAAATTCTATCGGGTCACTGTAGTAGCAAACTATTGGCTGCTGCTGCCATTCCACAGTCAAAGAATTCTCTTTGCACCAGTCGACCAGTTCGTTTTTGTCAGGCAAATTGTTGCCGGTAAAAGGTACTCCTGCAGCAGCACATTGCCTGCGCCACTCCCCAAAGCTGCTGTTCAACGGAACTGTAAATATCAGCTGTCCATCTGGTTTGAGGTGGTCGAGCAATTTTTCGACTGTTGCCAGAATGTTGGTTACCCATTGCAAACTGAAAGATGCGGTTATAAGCGCATATCGCTCGTCCGATTGGCAATTATCTGCGTCTAACAACGAAAATTTCAGCTGTGTTGATGAATTTGACGCGAGTGCCTGGCACTGCGCAAGCATTGATTCGGATACGTCACTGGCCACGACGACTCGATCACTGAACATAGAGAGCAGGTGTTTCGTGAACAACCCTGTTCCGCAGCCAATTTCGAGCACGCTCCCGGGGGGGAGTTTTTGACTGCTGCCGCTGATAAATTGTGCCAGGTAAGCAGCGCTTCTTGCTTGTACGTCGGCGTGCCTGGTGTATGTCCCAGCTTGTCGCGAGAATGATTTGTTGATGGCTTCTTTAAGTAGCATGCTGTTCATCGACGCTGCACCAGCAAACTTGATTCGATTTGTTGCAGACACCATTCAGGATGGTCATAGGGGAGTGCATGAGTGCCATCGCTGTGAATCGCCACGATAGAATCAGGACGAAGTTTTTTCAGATTCTCCGCATGATGCGAAGGAGCAATAGCGTCTTGCGCTCCGTGCAAAATCAAGACCTCTCTGGGTTTCAAGAGGCAATTCGGGTCGAGCTTCGATTGGTCGAGCAGCTCGAGATCACCTTTTAACAGCAACAAATTTTGCAAGCGGGATATTTGTGCAGCTGCATAATTTTCTGGAAAACCGCAGTTCTCATAGAAATCGGCGACAACTTGGTGCGGCTCTCGCTCAAGTTTTTGAAGCATTCGGCGCACTGCCAGTCTGGACACTCTCGACTCTCTGTCAGTTCCATCGTGGAAGTGAACAAAGCTTCCGATAATGACGAGTAGATCTGAGTTTGCCAACTGCGATTCTGGAATCAGATGCAAGCCCAGGGAATGAGCCACGACAATTTTGCGATTTCCGTCCTTGAAAAACGATTGATTGATGAGCGCAGAAGAAAAATATCCACGGTCAGCCGTACGAATCTGTATTGCAGGAGAAAGCTGCTTAGATAGATTCGTCCAGTTCCGCCACATCGATGAGTCGAGGGCCCATCCGTGTTGTAAAAGAACCTCGAGGTCAGCCATGCGGGCGCCACCTCTTGATAGTGCTCAAGAGCATCTCGATATGTTCCGGTTGGTGGGCTGCGGTCAGTGAAATTCGTACTCGTGCTTCGCCCTCAGGCACTGTCGGTGGTCGGATAGCTGGAGCGAGAATGCCACTCTCTTCCAGGTGGCGAGCCAATGACAGAGCCTCGGCGTCGTCGCCTACTATGACGGGAATGATCTGCGTGCTTGAACGTCCTGTACTGAATCCCATGGCGTTCAATGCTTCCCGCAACAGCGAACTTTGCTGCATTAGATGCGCGCGCTCTGAGTTCATCTCCGGCACTACATCGAGCCCGGCGTCAATTGCCCCTAAGACTGATGGTGGCAGCGCTGTGGAGTAAATCAAGCCCGGACAAAAATTGACGAGATACTGCTTGATCGCGTTAGAGCAGGCGACGTAAGCTCCAAATGCACCGAATGCTTTGCTGAATGTGCCCATAATGAGAGTCACGTCCGATCTCCCGAAGCACAAGCCCCGTCCGTCGTCTCCGAGAACGCCAGTTGCATGTGCTTCGTCTATGTAGATCGCTGCATCATATCTGGTGGCGGCGGCAGAGATGGCGTCGAGGTCGCTGACATTGCCATCCATGCTGAAAACCGACTCCGATACGATCCACTTTGATGAGGCATTGCTTTTGCTCAGTATAGTCTCGAGATGAGTGAGATCATTGTGTTTATACCTGCGCCATTGACCCTGACTGAGCTGCATGCCCATCATTATGCTGTTGTGATTCTCATGGTCTGAAGCGAGCAGCGTTTGTTTTCGCCCCAGTGCAGCTAATACCGTCACGTTAGTCTGGTAGCCGCTGGGAAGAACAAGCGCCGCTTCGGTGCCCTTGAAGTCTGCGATTTTTCGCTCTAGTTTTTCGAAGACGCTCAGATTGCCTGATACAAGTCTGGACGAGCCTGAGCCTGCACCATACTTTTGTGTGTATTCGATGGAGCGCTGCTTTAACTCGGGATGTTGACTGAGACTTAAATAATCGTTGGAGGCAAAATTGATCAGACTGCGGCCGTCGTCGAGAAATATTTCTGCACCACCTGTAGTGGCAAGCGTTCTCAATTGGCGAAAGCGATTTTGTTGCTTCCGTTCTTCAGTTGCCAACTGATATATCAGTTCAGTGCTCATGGTCAGGTATGTTACGCGAATTTAGGCAGGTCTGATCTTGGAACCTGACAGGCTTTTATCGAAATTTTATTCATCCGCTGCCCGACGCGGTTGTCACACCCGTATTGCGCGAGAATTTGTTTTTGTCTATTAACAACTGTGTCGCAAATAGGAGCTTGTCATGGAGCTCTTATCTCTTCGATTTGTCTGTGTTTGCGAGTTCGTCGTCGACCTGTCGCTTACGGATAAGGTCGAGATAATAGTTGCGCACTTCTACTGTTTTTGGATGAATGACGCGTTTAGACTCAATTAATTGCTGCAACCCGAGGTCGCAGGCTACCAAAATCGCCAGGTCGAGGTCGAGTTCGTGCTCTCTTTCGCGGCCGTCAGCAGCCTGTTGTTCACAGCTCTCTTCAGTTTTTTTCTTATTCTTCGGTTTTTTAGCGCCGTTTTTCGCGCCGGCAGCACCACGCAATGCGTTCCAGATGGGGTCTGTGTAATCGCTGGGGCGGCTGGCTTCGAGGCAGTCTGCCAGGAATACCACTTTCGATAAATCTGTCATTGCAACTGCGCCAAGCGTGTGCTGGCGGATAGCATCAAGCACCGCGTCGTTAGTAATGTTCAAATCCTGCTTGATAGTTTCTGCACCAACCGGTCCGTGCCATAAGTGACCGCTGACGCGATCTAACGGAGTCAGCTGCAATCCGAACTGAAGCGCTTGAATGACCAGATCGCGGTCTTTCATTTCTTTGCAGCAATCATGCAGCCAACCAGCCAGTTCAGCAAGAAAAACATCGCAGTGCGCCTCTATAGCCAGCTCTCTGGCCACTTTAGCCACGCCTTTTACATGTGAAAATCGCTTTTCGGATGTGCGTGGCTTAACCCACTCTTGCGCCTTCTCCAGCGTGAAATCGGCTGGGATGCCGTCGTACTTCTTATGCGTCAACATGAATCGTCCTAGTGCTTGATTTCAGTCTGCGGCAACTGCTCGCGCAGCCATTTTACCCCTTCGTCACTGATGTTTGTGCCGCTTAAATCAAGATGTTTCAGGGATGTCATTCTGCGCAAACTCGACAGTGCGTTGTCACCAAGATCGGTACCACTCAAATCTGCGCTTTCAAGGGTCGGTATGCGCTCCAGCGGTCTCAGGGCTGAGCCGGTTGTTTTCGTGCCGGCTAGAGATACTGACTTAAGTGGAAGATTTTCGAGCGGCCCTAAACCTCCTGTTCTACCTACATTAGTGAAGCTCAGGTCGGCGTACTCTATGTTTCTATTTCCTTCCACCTGTGTCAGATCTGCGCTTCCGATCGGCTCTCCGGAAAGGTCCAGAGACTTGAAAGTGGGAATATCGTTCAGCCTTTGACCTTCGCCAAGTCTTATCAAAAGTTTCGCTGCCCTCGTTTCCGATTCGGGCGACTGAGGCTTGCGCACATCGTTTACCAATCCATCGATGACTTGCGGTTTTATGGTTTCATCGATGTAGCGAAGTCTCGCTTGCAACTCCGCCGCGTTAACTCCTGACTCGGAGCCGGCTTCGCTCATGGATCTCTTCAGTCCTTCAGCCAGCATGACTGATTGCAATGGCGCCTTGTTCGTCAGCTCAAGAAATCTGGAGGCGTCGGGGTTGAGCATTTCTTCTCCGAGCAGCACTGTCCATCGCTCGTCTGCATTAGCTGCAGCTCGTGAGCGCGGCTCGAAATTTTTACCTTCATGTTCGGCTGCCAGGTCGAACCCGGAACTCTCAGTCGGCATGTAGTCGCGTGCAATGTGCGACCACTCATGACGAACCTCGTCGCCCAGGAACGCATCAAGATTTTTCTGGAAAAATGTGATCGAGCGGTCGGTAGTCGATGCTTGTGACTGGAATTGTGGATCCCCAGTTGCTCTCTGGTGCAGCGGATCAAGCGGATTCGGCTCGTTGAGCAGATAGAGTTTGTCTGCAAGCCCTTTGTTTGGAAGACTATCGAGGTGTTGAACGAAATCTTCTGGTAAAGCTCGGTGCAGCAAGCCTGGCTCGATAGGCTGCGTGCCTTCAGGCGATGCGCCTTCCAGTCCCAATCTGAACTGCCGCACCGCATCAAGTTGTCGGGCATAGGTTTCCGGCACCACGATTTTGGTTTCGTGCCCGTCGATAGAATAAACTCGCACTGGCGTTTCGACATTCTCAACGTTGTTGCGCAAGAAATCTGCTGTCGATTCAAAGTTTGCAGAAGCACCCGGTTTTGATACCAGCAGTGGTTCTGTGGATTTTTCGTGTCCCGTAATTCTCTGTGCCAGCTCTGTGAAACTGGTTGGCTTAACTGCAATCTCGAGCGACTCTGGCGAAACGGAGTGCCGCGTTCCATCCAGACCAGTAATGTCGCCTGCGGCTAACTTCAAGCCAAGTCTTTCTCCTGGATAACTTGCTTTAGTGTTCACTTCCGTGGTTCTGCCCGCACCAGATTCGGTGCCTTTGAGGGAATGAACCACTCCGAATCCGGCGCCAAGCAGCGACATGCTATAAGCCGATTGCGCCAGCTCAGTGCCCGAAGCAAGATGACCTGTTTTTACAAACGAGTTGGCTTCGGCGTTGAATAGCCCTGCCGGAGCGCCAGATAATACACCACTGGCAATTGGATTTTTCAAAATCGGCAGCAGCACCGAGCGTTCAATTGCCGAAGAGCCAGCCAGATTTTTGAGCCCGAGCCCTGCGGCTGTCATCGTCGTGAAGGTGCCAGCGCCAATAGCACCCTGTGTGCCGCGGTCGAGCAAGAATTGACCGATGCCGCCATTGTTCGTCTGAGATGGTCTGAGCACAGCGTCGTAGGTGAAGCCTGTCAGGGCGGCTTCCTTTAGACTCATGTTGAAGGCGGTTTTGCTCGACAACAATCCAGCTTCTTCAGTTGCAGTACCGAGTGCTCCGCGCACGCCTTTACGCACCAGCAAGAAGGGCAAGAGTGTGCCGACCGCCGCTCCAACTTGTTGTGCGTGCCATTCGCCGCTGCCGAAGGTCGCTTGTTCGGGCGCCTTCATAAACTGAACTTGGGACCGAAATTTGGTGCCGGCAAATTCGTCGACTATCTGCGTGACACCGCTGATTGGTTCCTGAATGCCGGTATAAACTGCTGAGTGAACCGCATCTGCCAGGTAGTCGGTCGCGCTTTTAGAATTCTCAGCTACCGGTTTCGCCTGCACAGCATCGTTTTGCAGCCTTTGCAGAGCTGCATTGGGTGGCGTTATCGCATTTTCGCTGACGTCTGTACGGTCCATAGCTCGATTTGCTGAATATATCGCTGATTGCCGAAGTTTATGGCTCCTGCCATCTGTTTTCAATGGGGAAGTTACCATGCCCCACAGTCCGGTGGGCGCCGGTCGGTGGTCGGAAGCACCAGTCGCTGCGCCCCATGGGCTCGAGCCCAGCACCGCTTACGTCCCGCACCGGTTACGTCCCGCACCGGTTACGTCCCGCACCAGTCACCTCTCGTAGCTACACCTCACCCCTCGCTGCTACGGTGCCCGTTACCATAGGTTTTATACCCCGGGAGCAAGGAAATTCCGGGCTTCAGCCTACTACCTTGCAACCGGGCAGTGCCGCCCTCAAATCTTCCACATTAGGCAGGTCTGTGTAGGTGACATCGACCCACTTGAGCGTGGAAATCTTTGGCAAAATTCCCAGGATCGATTCATTAACCGACGTGCCCGAAAGATCTAACTCCTCCAGGTGTTGCGCTCCGCGTATCGGGTTGAGCGATGAACTCATAATTCGCGTGTTGGCAAGATTTAGCCTTCTCAGATTCGGGAGGTCTTTGAGGAAGCCTGTGCCTTCCCGGGTCAGTGTGCTCTGGCTCAAATTTAAGCTTTCCAGTGAGGAGACTCTGCCCAGCCTGCTTAGATAATCGGGAGCGAGCGGCTCGCCTGATAAATCGAGCGATTTAGTCGCGAGCGATGCCAGTTGTTCATCTGTGCCTATGAACACCAGAAGCTTTACTGCGATGTCGTGCACGTCGTCGTTCTCGGTAGATTTTTTAATATGCGTCAGCAAGTTTTTCTGTGCTGCCGGAATCGCGAATCTTTCAGTGCGCTCGATGCAGTGGCGGATATGTGTGCTGTCGTGAATTGGAGCGTCATCGCAAACTCTTTTCAAGATCTGCGCCACCGTCACCGCAGATAGTGGCGCTTTCTCTATGAATTCTTTAAACGTGTTTTCGCTCGCCAGAAAAAACATCTGCACCGTATATAGTGCAAATTTTTCAAAATCAGTAGCGTTAGAGTCACTCTGGCTGACAGGCTCAAGCAAAGTCGCATACCTGAAAAGGTGCGTTTCCAGTGGATGACCTAACCAGACAAATTTAGCCCAACCATCGACCACTGCTTTTGAAAATTCAGAAGGTTGCACAGCCATGGGCAGCACTAACCTTGCCGGTTCCAGCGCATGGGCGGCGGGTTGCCCGAACAACTCAGGCACGAATGATTGCTCTTCACTTAGATTGGAAACGATTATTTCTTTTACCAGATCTGGATTCGGTAAAAGTTTTAAGACACCAAATATGGTGTCTTGAATCGGCAACTTCAAAGTTCTTTCCTTTGAAGATTGATCGAGTTCCTGCCCGGTATTTCCCACCTCGCCTGCGAGAGTCTCAGGCAAGACCACTCTCAGTTCTCCCTGCTTGTAGCTTCGAGCGGGGCCGTCGATAAAATCGTAATTCAAGTGCGATTCGAACTTTCTTGTCTCGCTCACTTCAGCGCTTCTTCCCATGACATTTTATGGTCCCATCCATCTTTTCGCATCTTTAGCAACTTGTTGTATCTGTTGATTACATTGTCGGCGCTGCTTGCTTTCGAAAGAAGTTTAGCGTCGTTGTAGAATGACAGGAAGTCCGTAATATCATTCTCTACAGTCTCGGGCCTGGCGGTGGCGAAGCGCTTGCCCATTGCTTCAATCATGGTTTTATCGCTGCCATCAACATCTAGCAGATTGAGACATCTGATAACTTCTTGAGCGGTGTCTGCGCTCATTCTGCTGTCGGATGCTTTCTGCAGTTTTGAGATTACCAGCGCTTGCTTAGCATCAGATACTTTGCCTCTCAATCCATCGAGCGCCAGCTTTGCATCCAGGGCATCTTGCCAGGTCGCTGATTCTGGCAGCGCTTTCTTTACGTCGCTGATTGCATGCACATCAGAGGGTGACATCTTCTGGTTGCCCAGCGCGTTTCTCACTTCAATAACTTCTTTTGCCAGTGAATTACGTTCTGCATCGTTGAGCTTAGCCAGTTTCGTGTCTGAATCGACTGCCTTTCTGACTCTGTCTATTGCAAGATTGTTAGTAGCTGCCGACTTGAGCTGCTGTGGATTTTCAACTGCATCACCGAGCAACTGCAATGCTGGGTAATCTTGCAATATCTGTGCGGCTGTTTTGTTCCTGAAGTCGAAGTTCGTTGGTGTTTCTTTCAGCAGCTCGTTTCGTCCTTTAGGGCTTGCGGAAAATTGTGTGGCGCGATCCATTGTGTTTCTTATCGAACCCAGGGTCAAATCCTTGCCGCTTGCATCGATTCCGACGACGTTGCCATCCTGGTAAACCCGAATCGCAGTGATGTCTCTGGATGTGACAGGGTTCGATCTCGGGAATTCTATGTACGGTACATGCATGAAATCGTCCGTGTTGCCCGTGCCGATTGCAGGGTGTAAACGTGGCAATGTTGATTTGTTTGCATGGTATCTAACATCTACAGCACTGCCGATGTTTGGCATCAATTCATTGGCTAGTTTTGTTTCCAGGTCTCGCGGTCTGTACGAACTTCCGACACGATCGCGCAGGTAGCTATAGAATCTTCCTTCTGGCCCGCCGATTTGGTTGGTATCGACGAACCTTCGAAGAGCGTCAATTTGATTGACTGTTGTTCCTATTCTGCCGTTTGCATCACTTTCCAGTTGAGTGAGAGTGCGGTCGAAGCGGGGAAATGGTAAGTTGCCGCTGCCAAATGGTGGCTGCAGTTTTTCTGTGCTTAAGTGCGGAACGGCAGGGTCGCGCAGGAAGTTCCTTACTCTCGCGGAGAGGTCTGAATGTCCTTGCACTCCAAATGCCCAGAGCACGCCCTCATCATTTCTTTTCGAAATAGCTTTGCCTTCGCTGATGGCCAGGTCGACTGGTACCCACTCTTTTGTCTTCATGTTTAGAAAGGCGCCGTCGATTTTTAACGAATCGGCAGCTGAAGCATTAGCAGCAGGGACAAAGACCCAACCGTCTCCAAATTTTCCGTCGGCGGCAAGGTCTCTGAAGTTTGTGAATGCCTCGAACTCCGCCTGGTGACCCGGTCTGGTAGTTGCTGGAATATCTATGGAGAGTCCCTGACGTGTCAGCTCTGTATACATTTTGACGGCGCCGGCGTCTGCGTTGGGGTCCATAATCTGACCGAAGCCGATGCGAATCTTTTTGTCTGCGCCCATATCCAGCAGATCAGCTACGTTTTCAGCGATTTTTGGATTGACGGGGTTGCGACTGAAGCCTTCCATCGCGTCTAAGATGTTGTCGGTTTGACGGCGCAATGCAACTATGTCGCGCGGGTTCGAAGTGCGACTGTAGATTTCGAACTGACCCTGCAATGTTGACTCGATGCGGTCTCGCACAGTTGCCGGAACATCTGTCAAATACTCGCGTTCCCTGGCCAGGAGCGCGTATGCCTTCAAGTCTCTAGCCTCGATATCTGGTCTGAGTGCGAACTTCAAATCAATATCTGGATGTTTGCCTGACAGGTTCAATAGTTCTTTAATAGCTGGACCCTTTTGTCCCAGGTCCAGCTCAGCGAACTGTTTGGCCAGCGCTTTGTATTCAGATGCATTCGCCGTTTGCAAATGCAATCTGATGGCGTCCATAATCTCTTTCCTCTCGGCGGCGTTCATCCGACTACTATTCAGGCGAGCCTGCATCCTGTTCAGGTCGGCGTTCACTGCGTTCAGGTCGTTGCCGCCACTAAGCACATGGTTGTCGCGACCCAGTGCCCGAGCGATTTGAGCGTTTTCCGCCGCCAGTTGAGTTGGTGCAACTTCAACCTTGACCGCGTCCGCTTTTGTCAGGCGAACAGTGCCATCGTCATTGGTGCCCTGAACGATCCAGCCGCCTTCTTTTTTGCCGCCGACCGTGATTTCCATTTCGGCGCCAATCTTGACGGTTTTGTCTGGATTTGCATCAGCCAGCTCTCTTGTGGTGAGCGAAACCTGTCCATCGCGACGCAAAACAAGGTCGCCTGGATTTGCAGGTGTTTCGTCAGTGATTTTCCACTGGACAGAGTCGTGAGAAACAGTGTCGCCAGGTTTGACGTGGAACGTTTCTGGTGTTGCTGCTTCTCCTGGTCTGAATTCTCTTGCGGGAGTGAGGTTTGGTAAGCGGTCTATCGGTGTTCCGGAAATATTGTTGCGAGGGTCGAATACTAAGTTTTGGTCTTTTAAATGAAGCTCGGTAAAAGCGTGGTTCGGGGAGTAACCCGGTGGTATTCCCCCCGGTGGCACCTTACCCAGGTAGCCGGTGCTCATCGAGATATCGAGTCCAAAATCATCGCCGAGCACCTTCATCAGTAAAGCTTGCGGCTGGCAGGCTCCTGCGCCTTCGCCCAGCCCGGCCCGGCGGATGTAGTCGCCTAGCAAGATACGGTTGTTGCCATTCTGGCTGCGGAACATTGCATCTGCATCGTCGACTTGTTTGTTTGTCCAGCCAGCTGGTTGCATTTTTTCTTTGGAAAATGCAGCCAGTTCTTCGGCAAGCTTTTGCGGATCGTTTTTGTACTTGTCCAGTCGTGCATGTGCTTCCGCAATAGTGTCCCGCAGCACCTGGTCTTGCGAGCGGTCCAGCACGATGGCGGGGCGGTTTGGATCGTGGAAATTTCCATCGGTTCCGATGCGAGTTTCGCCGCCTACAACCTGGAAGCCGTCTTCAAGCTTGCCTCGCACTTCGCCTGCGTCTTTGTAAGCATTCGATTGTGCAACTGCTTCCGGCCTTGCCACCACATCTGGTTTGCCAGGCTGCCGTTGGTACTCCATGACTCTGTAAGGTTCAGTCGCTTCTGCCTTCGGCAAGGGCTGATCGTGCTCGGTGCGCACGTAAGTCTCCGGCGCTCCTTCACGCCCGGGAACTGTACCGCCTTCTGTCGGAGTGCGAGTTTCACCGGGAACGCGCGTGTCGCCTGGAACTCTTGTGTCAGCGGGTACGTGAGTGTCAACTGCTACATGCGTGTCACCGGGCACATGCGTGTTGGTTGGCAGGTCGGTTGGTACCCTCCGGTCTGCTGCCGCTGCGGCTCTAGCTGCGACCGTGTCGGCTGTCGACGCCTCACGCGACATGACCGTCCGCACGCCGTTCCATGCTTTGCCCGCTGCCATTGCACCGGGCACCAGTACGAACGGACCAATGGCGCCTCCAAGCGTGCCGAAAGCTGCAGAGGTGGCTGACATTCTTACAAATTCGTTGAAATCTCGGGCGTCGTGTGCGGCGCGAATTGTTCCGGAACCGGCGCTGCCAAGGAAGCCCGCCAGCGCGTTTTGCGGAGTGCTCATAACGAGTTGCTTGAGCACGCCACGGCTTTGTTCTTCCATCGCCTCACCGAGGCTCTTTTTCAAGAGCGCTGCCACTGCTTGCTGGTCGCCGTCTTTTGCCACTTGTTTGGCCAGCGCCATGATTGCATCGTCGCTGATTTTGGCGCCCTGTTTCAGACCTTCTTTGACGAGGGCTTCTGTGCCCTGTTTGAGGGTGACTTCAGAGCCCTCGACAAGCATCTTCTTGCCTGCCTGTACGATCACTTTCTCGGCTGCAGACTTGCCGACTCCTGCGCCCAGAAGCGCCGTGAAACCATCAGCGAAGCCCGTGCCTGCATCCAGTGCGACCTGACTGCTGCCGAAGTCGTAGTCACCGCCCATGATGCCCGCTTTGACTCCCACTTTGAAGACGGCGGCTCCAGCACCTGTGTATGCCAGCAGCGAAAGACTGACTCCACCTGTGAAGAAGGCGCCACCGACGGCGGCTGCGGCGATGGTCGTATCGACGACAGCGTCAGCGAGAGCTTCCTTAGACGACGCGTGCATCTCTAACGCTTTATAGACGTTATCGACGTACTCACGCATCTTCGCGGGGTCTTGCACCATCGTCGCCGAAAGTTGATTGATTTCGTTGTCGAGTTGGTATCCGGTGCCGTCCCAGGCATTATCAACAAACTTGCTGCCCAGACCAGATCTCGTCGTTGCTGCTTGATCGAGCGCATACAGAAATTCCGAGCGTGAGTCGCGACCGTTGACCTGGCGCAGTGCTTCGCGCTGGTCTTTGCCGCCCAACTCTGAAACCAAATCTGCCGAGAGATCCGAACCGTATTTGCGCGAGTACTCGTCGCGCACGTGCTGCAATCGTTGCTGGATAATCGAATCGATTTCGTCTTCTGACTTACCATCTTTTCTGAGCTGAGTGCGGTCATTCAGCTCTGTCAGCGTCTGTTTGATTTCATCTGAGCTTGTGCCCAACCCAAGCTGGTAGGAGCGCAGTTTGTCTTCTGGTCGCATCTCGCCCTGTTGCATGGAGGCGAGCGCCACCTGTCTTTCCGAGTCGCTCAAGAAGCCAAGCACGCGGTCCTGGAATGCTTTGTCGGTAAGGATACGCTGTTTCTCATCAGCGCTGGCTCGCTGAATATCTTTGTAAGCACCCTGTTCGTCATCGTTGAATATGCCGCGATTAAGGTCTAATTGCAACTCAGTTGGGATGTGACCGGTTTCAATCAAAGGCCTGGCATAAGTGTTGTAGCTTGATTGACCCATCGCTCTTGCAGCTGCGTCTTTGAACTGCGCTGCGTAGGCACGATCTTCGTCTGTCTGTGGATTGGCGATGCGTGCCTGCAGTTTCGGATCTTTGTCGAAGGCTGCTTGTATGTCGCGAATCACCTGCGCTTTGTCGCCGAATGTGTAAGAAGCTTGCACGTTCAGCTTGTCGATAATCGACATCTCGGGCTTTTCGCCGCGTTTGATTTTGTCGAGCAGTCCGTTTGCTACTTGCATTTCACTTGAGTTGAGACTGTCTTTGAGCTTTTGATCGAGTGATTGTGCGAAAGCTCGGGCCGTCTCGTCTGTGTTGCCTGGCTGACTGCCCTTCTTGTAGAGGGCGCGCTCGCTGTCAGTCATGTTGGAGATCGCTTCGTATATTTTGGCTTCGTCATTGCTGTACCAGCGGCGGTTGTCTTCGATGGCGTCAAGCACAGGACGTCTGTTTTGCTGGCTGGCTTCAAACGAATCAGACTTCATTTTCGCGTCGACGACGCTCATGGTTCGTTTCAGTTCGTCGTCTGAAAGATAAGTTTTGAGGACCGTTTCGATGCGTTCCCGCTGCTTTGGATCGGTGTGCAACTTGTCCCAATCGTCTTTAGACATATTCTCGACAGTTGCGATCACGTCTTGCATCGAGGAATCGTATATGGTGCCACGATGATCTGCGAGGCGGCTGACCAGTCCGCCGTTTTTCTGGGCGATCATGTCTTCCCATTTGGCGAATTCGTTTACTTGCGAGTCTCCCGAGTACCACTGACCGGCAGCAGCTTTGAGGGCAGCGCTTGTTCTGGTGTAGTATTCCTGCGCTCTCTGGCGCTGTTCTGACGTTACCGATGCGTCGACTGGTTCATTGTTGGCGATCTGGCGACCGAGCATGTAAGACTTTCTTTCTGCATCGGTCATGGTAGAAAGCGAGCGCTCGATGGCTTTTTCGTTGTCGCCAAGCCAGCTTGTATTGTCTATAGTCTGCGAACTGACCGATAGCTTGCCGAATTCGGCATAGTCTTGTACATGCCTCAGGTCTGTGTCTGACACGTTTCCAGACAGACCGAGTGTGAGGGCGTTATACCAGTGCCCTTCGAAGTTGTCTTTCATCAACTTCTGACCTTCCGGCGAGGCGAAGTAATCGCGTGCTTCCTTCGGAGCGCGGCGCATAGCCTCCTGGAACATGTCGACATTGCCTGCGGCGGCGGCTTTCCTGGCGAGATCCAGCGTTTCTTGAGGCGTGCGATTGTCGTAGCCTTTCATGTAGACAGCGGCTGCGGCTTTTGTATCGGCAGAAAGGTTCGGATCGTTCTGAATTGCATCTGACAGCGAAGTGCCGTAGCGCCGTCTGTATTCCTGGTCTGTTTTGGCGATATCCGCTGCGCTCATTGTTTCGAGCGTATTGCGCACCACCTTTTCCAGCTCTTTGTTGGAGCGACCTGTCCACTCACCACGCTCGGTGAGCGCAACTCGAATTGTGCCGGCATTGTCTGCACCATCTGGACGCGTCAACAAAGCCATCGATTTATCGAGGTCCGAGCCGCTCATCTTGTCTCGGAATGCAGCTTCCAGTGTTTCGCCGTATTTCGGACCGTATTTTTTATTCCAGATCTCGGTGATCTGTTTTCTCTCGGCTTCGGTTTTGTTTTCGAGTGTCGCATTGATGGTCGTCTTGTCACAGCCCCATCCTGTCAAGCCGCCATGCATAGAATATTCGATGGCATCAGCCGCTGTCTCCATGCTCTTGTAATTGACTGTTTGACGCGAACCGTCTGGTTTGCGCCACTGTTTGTTTCCGTCTGCATCTTCCTGATAGTAAGTTCCGTCTTTGTCTACGCTCAGCTTGCCCTGCCAGGTCGAGCCGTCTCTGGTGTTGCGCCAGCTTTGCTGGTCAGTCTTGACCCAGGTATCCTGCCCTTCGCTGAACCTCGTTACGTCGCCCTGCCCGTTGCGCTCGTAGGTTCTTTTGACACCTCTGGCATCGACTGTTTCTGTGACTTCCCCGGCTTTGTTTTCCAGCCTGGTTGCGCCTGACTGGGATCGATAGAGCGTGCTGTCGTCAAGTTGTTTGGTGACGATGCCGTTGTTTTCGACGTAGTTGTACTGACCTTCTTTGCTTACCCAGATGGCTCCCTTGAATTTCTCGCCACCGGTCGTGCTCCAGTTTTCGCCGTCTGTGCTGGACCAGACTTTTCCGTCTGGCTCTTTCACTGAAGATAGTTTGCCGTTGGCGCCGTAAGTAAACTGTCGAACGTCGTGATCTTTGCTCTCTGTTCGAACGACGTGACCCTGAGCGTCATAACCAACTTTGCTGCCGTCTTTGTTAGTTAGCTCGAAACCGCTCGTTTTGCCGGTGTTGTCGTACTGGTAACGCATTTGCGCGCCATCAGCCGCTTGAGCAGATTGAATTCTGTTGTTTCTGTCATATGTGAGTGAGCGCCCGTCTGTTGTGCTGACGAAGTGATCGCCGCTGGCGCGCCGCTCTTCATAAGTGCCGTCCAGGCGAACAGCTGCATTCATTCTGACGGTCTCGTTAGTGCCGTCTTTTTTCCAGTTGGCACCATCAGTAGTGCTCAAGGAAGTGCCTGTGCTGTCGGATACTTTTGTGATGCGGTTGTCGTTGTTGTATTCGAATGCTCTCCAGGCGCCGCTGGGCTGCTCTATTTTGGAAATTCTGTTGTGTGAGTCGACTGTGACAGCTGAACCATCAGGCTTGTAAACAGACTTCGTTCCGTCTTCTCTGACTTCGCGGTAGAGTCCATCTTGATTGACGTCGACTCGACCTTTGAATGCCGGTTTACCGTCGGCACCCACCCAGGTGAAGCCATCTGTCGAAGTCTTCACACCTGAACGATCGCTTACTTTGACTATTTGACCCTGTTCGTTGTATTCAAACTGGCGGGTTTTTCCGCCAGCATCGCGCGTTTCGATGACTTGATCGAGGGCGTTTTTTACTACTGCAGACCCGTTCTGGTTTGTTTTCTCAACCTGGGTTTTGTTGCCTTCTTTGATTTCGGTCCAGCCGTCAGTGCGCTTTATGACCTCTTTGCCGCTTTCGTATTTTTGATGCATGTTGCCGTTTGCATCAACAGTGATTTCGGCTTTGAGTGAATCTTTTCCGCCTGCTTGTTGCCACGTCTTGCCGCCATCTTTACTCGACCAGAGCGAACCGTCTGCCTCTTTGATGCCGGAAAGTTTGTCACCGTCGTATGCATAGCGACGTTCTGCGCCATCGGCATCTTTGACGGCTGTAACTTTGCCCTGAGCGTCGCGCGATACTGTGGAGCCGTCAATTTTGAAAGTCGTCGTTTCGTTGCGGGCATTTTTAACCGTTTGAGAGCCGTCCGGATTGACTGTTATCTCACCTGAACGTTGTTGATTGGAGCCCTCATGCTGCCAGTTTTTGCCATCAGTGCTGCGCCAGACCGCACCATTGGGCTCGACGATGGCAGCGAGTTTGCCTTCCCTGTCGTATCCGTAGCCACGCTGCGCTCCGTTTGCGTCGGTGGTTGATACGATGCGATGTTGCTCGTCGAAGTTGAGTCGTGAGCCGTCGTTGTTCTGGCGAGAGCGTTCGTGTCCCTGAGCATCCAGCGAGCTGACGCTGCGGTCTGCATTGCGCCGTATCTGGTCCCCATTTGCCATCACAAGCGTGTAGCTGCCGTCTTCGCCGACTTTCACATCCTTGACCGGAAGTTTTTCGGTCGAGCCGCTCATGACGAAATACTTGCCGTCGGGTGTGCGTTTCCACTCGCTGCCATCTGATTCTGCAATGCGCAGTACAGCACCTTTTGCATCTTTATCTACGAAGACGGAGTCACCGTTGGCGCGTTTAATGTTAGCGGTCGAAGCTGGTTTGACCGCGTCGGCGACAGCTATCTGATCGAGCAAGTTCTCTGCGTTGGGTAAGCTGCGGTCACCGTTGCCTCTGGTTCGAGGTATCGTCTGACCAGACTCGAAAGCCCTTACTGCCTCTACTGAAGCATGGTCATCGCGCGGAGCTTCAGCCGGGTGATCGTCATGCTCGTGATGCACCAGTGGCTCGATAGGCGGTCTGGTGTCATTTTTGGTTGTGGCAGCGTCTGACGGCAAGGTCACTATTTTTTGTTTTTAAAATCGGTTAGTAAAAAACGGGATTCCGTCGATTATCAATTAACTTTATGGCGAAGTCATGACCATTGTGTTACCAGTTGCGTGACGTAGTTGTGAGCAAGAAGATGAGACCTGCAGTTTTCTGATGTGGACCCACAGATTTAATGTGATGGGCGCTGGCGGGTTCGCGTACACGCTCTATACCCGTCCTCCCGGCCGCCTACACCTGCAGGCAGCGGCTGACACCCCGAGCACCAGGTCCTCCGAGCACCAGGTCCTCCGAGCACCAGGTTCCCCGAGCACCAGGTCCACCGAGCACCAGGTCCCCGTTGCTATCTTTGTTGAAGCCGCTTCTGTGGGCTCAGTATTGGTTCCGCCAACTACCCTGAGCCGGTTGAGAACATCTGACCTGGCCTGGTCAGGTCTGGGGAAGGCGCAGCTTCAGACATCGACCCTGACAGCTGGGTCAAGCACCCGTGTAGTATTTGTTGTCCAGGAGAATTTTGTTTACCGCCGGCGGCACCATATACAGTACCGTCTGCTTATGCTTGAGCCGCCCGCGAATATAAGACGCAGAAATAGCAATACCGGGAAAGTCGATGACGCTCAGTTGAGTACCCACGAAATCAATGGCTTCCTTCTTCACCAGCGTTTTCATCGAAACTTCCGAGCTGCTCTCCTGTCTCGCGAATGATATCAAGCGTGGTGCAACCAGGAAGTGGCACTTTTCAAATAAGTCTTCAGATCGATGCCAATCTTTTAAATATTTGACGTTGTCGCCGCCGATGATGAGCGATATTTTCGTAGATGGATAGAGCTTTTGGAAGTATTCGACGGTATCAATCGTGTAAGACAAGCCGTCGCGATCCAGTTCGACAGACGAAGCTTCGAAGTGAGAATTTCCTGCCACTGCCGCTGATACCATGGCGTGGCGAGCTTTTGCGTCAAGCAACCCCTGGTCCTGTCTGTGTGGTGGGTTGGGACTGGTAATGAAAAAGACTTGATCAAGTTTGAATTGATCGTGTGCACATTCGGCGATCAGTAAATGTCCAGAATGAATGGGATTGAATGTTCCGCAGAACAAGCCGATTTTGCGCAAAGTGTCTCCAATCAAGTCTGCACGACTTGCCCGTGCGTGTAAATTCGGGGCAATCTCACACGCATCCTACATGCTAACTCATATGTTATGGTGTCGAGCATATTTGCCCAATCCGCCAGCTGTATCGACTGCTCGCCATCAGTGCCAATCAAGGTCAGTGTGTCACCCGGCGCAGATTCAGGTACGTCTGTAACATCAAACAACATTTGATCCATGCTGATCAGTCCCGCTTGTTTGACCCGTTTTCCATGGATAATGCCTTCCATGCGATTTGACAGTCCGCGGTCGATGCCGTCAGCATATCCAACTGGAATGGAGGCAATGCGCGATCTGGTTTTGGCTGTCCAGGTCATGTTGTAACCGACCGTTTCCCCGGGGTCGATTTCACGAAGCGAATTAATTCTTGCGCGAATCGCCATGGCTGGTTTGACGACATCAGATATGGTGCGCGCCTCCAATCCATACAAGTTCAGTCCGGCTCGCACCATGTCGTGTTGAGTAAAGGAATTGTGCCTGGCCGCATCTCCTGAAGCGAGGTGAGCGAGAACTGGTCCTCCCTGTTTTTTCAGTAAATTTGGGAAGCGCACCGATAAATTTTGTACGACTGCGGTGAAACAATCGTTCTGTTTTTTTGTGAATTCGTACTGGTCTGCTTTGGCGAGATGGCTGAAGACGCTAACCAATTCGAGGTCAGGTCGACTGACAATCTGCTGAACCAGAGCTTCGATGTCGTCAGGTGCCGCTCCCAGACGGTGCATGCCGGTGTCAATTTTGAGGTGAACGCGCACATTCCTATTAATCTGTTTGGCGGCCAGGCTCGCCGCGTCAAGGTCTGCCTGTCCGGTCAAAGTCAGGTCGAGACGATTTTCGACTGCTGTGGCAATGGCGCGAGCCGGTGCAGGACCAAGAATCAGAATCGGCGCCTCGCATTCCTGGGCTCTCAGCTCGACCCCTTCGTCGACAGTCGCCACAGCCAGCCACCCTGCCCCTGCGGCAAGGGCCGCTCTCCCCACTTCGGCCGCCCCGTGTCCATAGCCGTCGCTCTTCACAACTGCCATCAGCTCGGTCTGCGGCTCCTTGAACCAGGATTTGATCGTCTTGACGTTGAATTCGATTCTGGCTAGATCGATTTCGACCCAGGCGTCTCTGCACATTGGTGAAACGGTTAATTGGCGGGACGCAAGCATTAGTAATTTCTCTAAACACTAGCGGCATCAAGAGCTTGTGAGTCCGCGAGATTATGCTAGCATTGCTTCAAGGTTGTAGGCACTATGTGGCTTTGACACAAGCGGCACAACGCTTTCAGATTGATGGTGGCAGAAAACCGATTCAGGTTTAGCTTGTCAAAAGCGAATGCTATAAATCTCAAGCGATGCAACTCGGAGTTCGTTCAGGCATCCCAGGAATCACGGTCAGTTCGTCATGGTGATTGAGGAGTGGAAAGTCTTGAATAAAGCTGAATTGGTTGACGTAGTCGCAAAAGAAGCTGGCACAACGAAAAAAGATGCCGAGCAGGTCATCAATAAAATGATGGAAACAATCATCAAACATGTGTCGACAGGCGAGAAAGTTACTCTCGTCGGCTTTGGCACTTTCGAAGCACGCCAGCGCAAAGCTCGCACTGGACGTAACCCAAAAACAAACGAACCATTACACATTCCAGCTAAGCGCGTTCCTGGATTTAGAGTAGGAAAGGAATTTAGCGAAGCGGTCAACAAGAAAAAATAGGGGATAGGGTTGGAGTCACCGAAGGTAGCAGTCGTAGGTTGTGGGGCTTGGGGACAAAACCTGGTTCGCAACTTTGCTCAGTTAGGTGCCCTAGCGATCGCTTGCGATGCCAGTCCGGCAGCGCGAAACAAGGTCGTGTCTGAAAATCGCCCGCTGGCTGTCGAGCTTACTGACAGCTTCGAGGCTGCGCTTCAGCACCCCGGCGTCAGTGCGGTGGTCATCGCCACTCCCAGTGACACGCACTTCGAGCTAGCAAAGAAGTCTCTGCTTGCCGGCAAGCACGTGTACGTTGAGAAGCCACTGGCACGCGACGTGCGCGAAGCTGAAGAACTCGATGAAATCGCGACGCGCGAGAATCTGGTGCTCATGGTTGGGCACCTCTTGCTTTATCATCCTGCCGTCAACTGTCTCAAAGAAATGATTGCCTCAGGCGAACTGGGCGACCTGCGTTTCATCAAGTCAGACCGGATGAACTACAATCTCAACCGTCAACACTGGAGCGTCTTGTGGGACCTCGCCCCGCACGATATTTCCATGATGAGTTATCTGCTCGACTGTGAAGCTCCAGATGTCAGTCGCGTCGGCGGCTGGGACACGCTTGGCGACGGACTTGTCGACGTTGCCTATCTCGATTTGAACTTCCCTGTAAATGGAAAAGTGATTCAGGGACAGATTCGAAACAGCTGGATTGATCCGCAAAAGCTTGTGCGCTTGACGATTAACGGCACATTGAAAACTGCTGTTCTCAATGACACGCAGACAAAAAACAAAATCAGTTTATATAGTCAGACCAAAGACGGTCGCATGATTATCGAGTACCCTTCCTATTCTTCTTATGAGCCGCTGCGACTGGAGTGCGAACACTTCCTTCAATGTATTACGACCGGCAAACGCCCTCGCACTGATGCCAATAATGCCTACCAAGTAGTGCGCATTCTGGCTGATGTAGAAAAGCGCTTGTCCAGCCGTCCAGTTGCGACCCGCTAAAAAACATTCGCAGCAATCGTTAACTGAGAATGTAGAAAAGTTGCCATCGCATCGTCACACTGTATAATGAGTTTCTATCGCGGAGTGCGGAAGTAATTCAGTGGTAGAATGTCTCCTTGCCAAGGAGAATGTCGCGAGTTCGAGCCTCGTCTTCCGCTCCATTTTTAATTTAACCGCCCGTCTTGCGACCGCCTGTCAGGCAGCCCTGCTATATTAGGGGCTGGAGAGATGTTGTGCATCTTTGATTGGCGCGTGTTTCGATGAGGCGAGTTTGATGACCGAGGCTGACAAGAAAGCTAAGCCTGCCAGAGACGCGACCGAAAATCCTGAACTTGTCGTAGCCGATCAGTCTGCGAATAACCAGAAGCCAGCCGCCTCGAAGGGTCAGGCACTGGATAAGAAAGATACTGTCGGCGCCGGAAATCCCTCTTACTCCAATCCCGGCGGCGGCATAGTGCAACGTCGGTCTCGCTGGTACAGCAGTCTGGCTGCGCTGCGTTACGTCAACAGTCTCTCCAAAGACGATGATGTGCGGGTTCGCGACAGCGATCGCGCCACCAGCATTTCACTTTTGATCGGTGCTATTTTCACTGTCATCTCATTGATTGTGCCGCAACTGGCTCCCCATCGAGTGCCGCTCGTGCTTGCTTGCGATGCATTGGTCGGCGTAATGTTGCTTTTCTATGTTGCCAACAGATTTGGCATATTGAACACACTCAGTCCCCGTCAGGCTTTGCTCACGTGGCAGCTGCTCATGGGGGCGACATTTCTGGGCATTTTTATGACCATAAACTTTGCCCTTATTATTGCTCTTGAAGTCTCGCGCACTGCCATTCAAAGTCCGCTTATGGCACCACAACCGGCTCCACTACAGGCACCGCAACAACCTGCCGTGCAACCGGCTCCTGCAAACGCCAGCCCCTAATTCCAACATCTAAAAAAGTAAATAAGCGGTGGCAAAGCCCGCTTAAATGACCGTCTAATACCTTGTGACGTGATAAAATCAGCGGCTGTTCGCGGTCTCAGCAGAGCATTGGTCGTCTTGAACTGATGTCTCATGCATTCAAACAGGGAAAAATCACATGAAGGTCACCCTTGACAGGGAAGGCAAAAACCTCGTCCGCATGGGCTTGGAATTGGAATCAGAAAAAGCTCTCAAAGCTTATGAAATGGCTTGTCGCAGTCTCAGCCACCAGGTAAATATTCCAGGATTCCGACGAGGAAAAGCTCCTAGAAACATCATCGAAAAAACGCTCGGAGTTGATTACATCAAGCGTGAAGCCTTGGAGAAATTGGTGCCAGAGCTTCTCAGCCGCGCCATCATGGACGAAAGTCTGGATGTGATTACGGAGCCGCAAATCGATTCATGTGAATTTGAACTGGGCTCACCGCTCAAGTTGAACGCTAATTTCGAAGTCAGACCTGAAGTCACACTCGGCACCTACACCGGTGTTTCAGTCGATGTGCCGGAAGCGACTTTGCCTGCCGATGCTATGGACAGAGCTCTGGCCAGCATCGCTGAATCAAAAGCAAGTCTCCAGGCTGCTCCTGCTAGAAAAGTAGCAAAGGGCGACACTGTGTTGCTCGACTTCGAATGTTTTGTCGACGGCAAGCTGGTAGAAGGCGGAAAGGCTGAGGGACTCGTTCTTGAAGTAAAAGAAGGCACCTTCATCGAAGGTTTCTGCGATCAGTTGATCGACAAAGAACCCGGACAGCAATTTGAAGTCAACGTCAAATTCCCGGAAGAGTATCGCAACAAGGAATTGGCTAACAAAGACGCCAATTTCAAAGTCGATTTGAAAGAGTTGCGCGAACGCGTCACTCCTGAAATCAATGACGAACTGGCAGTTTCAATCGGGCAGCCTTCCTTGCAGGCGTTGAAAGATGCACTGCAAGAGCGTTTGAACGAAGAAGTTCGTCAAGAAAACGAAATGCGCTCACAGCGTTCAGTTGTTGAAGCGGTCGTAAAGGCCGCTACTGTAGACATTCCTGAGTCGATGGTAGAGCGTGAACGTGACCTGCTGTTGCAGCAAGTGCGTCGTTATCTTGAGCAGAACAATCAGAACTGGGACGAGTTCCAACAGTCGCCTGATTTTGAACAAGTGCGCGCCAACAAGTTGGAAGAAGCTCGTCAAAGAGTGCTCACCAGCCTCGTTCTAGGTGCTGTTGTTCGCGCTGAAAAAATGAGCGTCGACGACGATGAAATCGCTCCTTATCTCGCTGAGATTGTGGCTCGCTACGATCTTCAAGCAGACCAGGTTGCTCGCAACGAAGAACTTCGCCGCCAGGTGATGGAAGAAGTGCTGACAAACAAAGTCGTGCAATTCCTTCTCGGCAAAGCGAATATCAAATTCGTAGAAGAGCCTGAGCACGACCACAGCCACGAACACGGTCACGAGCATCACCACCACAAAGAAGGCGAAGCTTGCGAGCATGAACACGGCGAACAGAGCGAAGGCAAGAAGAGCAAAAAAAAGGAATCTGAGAAATCGGCTCAAAAGAGTTGATCTGCTCGATTTAATCTGCGTTTTCAGTATTTGAGTAAGATAATATCCAGACGCGTGAATTTCGTTGAAAGTCGGCAACTCGATGGCAACTTAGACAAATGCTCGTAAAACGCTAGAAATGCGTGCTAAGTTTATTTAGGTAATACCAGAAGGAAAGCAGGAAGGAAGACTATGTCATTAGATCGTCAGAACCCACCAACAAAAAGTCAGCTTTTCGATATCTGGAGCATAACGCCTTATGCGTCTCCAAATATGTATTATCCGCCGACGGTTATTGAGACGACTGCTCGTGGAGAAAGAGCTTTCGATATCTTCTCGAGATTGCTTAGAGAAAGAATCGTATTTCTAGGAACACCTGTCGACGATACAGTTGCTAACTTGATCGTTGCTCAGCTGTTGCTCCTTGAAGGTGAAGACCCAGAGAAAGATATCCGCCTCTACATTAATTCACCTGGTGGCTCGGTAACTGCTGGATTCGCCATTTATGACACTATTCAGCACATCAGATCAGACGTTTCTACAATCTGTCTGGGTCAAGCGGCCAGCATGGGAGCATTCTTGCTTTCAGCCGGTAAGAAAGGTAAACGCCTTGCGCTGCCTCATTCAAGAATTCTAATTCACCAACCACTGGGCGGTGCACAGGGACAGGCGACCGATATCGAAATTCAAGCCAGAGAAATCTTGCGAATTAAGAGACAACTTAATGAATTGATGGCACAACACACTGGTCAATCCGTCAAGCAAATCGAGAAAGACACTGACCGTGACAACATCATGACAGCCGAAGAAGCCAAAGAATATGGTCTCGTCGACGAAGTGATTGTCAGATTGGACGCTCAGCCCAACCTGGCGGCGGTTTAAGAAAGTCAGCTCATTGTGAACTCGTGCTTCTGACAATCATCTGTCAGAATGATTCCATAGAGATAGGGAAACAACATGGCAAAGCAACCGGATAATCGACTTAAGTGTTCTTTCTGCGGAAAGAGTCAGGACCAAGTAAAAAAGCTGATTGCCGGGCCCGGTGTGTACATCTGCGACGAATGCGTTGACCTGTGCAACGAGATTCTCGATGAGGAACTCTTTGAAGGAAGTCCAGCTGCGAGCCCGACCGAAACGTCGCTGCCGCAGCTGGTCGACATTCCTAAGCCGCAAGAGATCAAGTCATTCCTTGACCAGCACATCATCGGACAAACTGCAGCCAAGAAAATTCTCTCAGTAGCTGTCTACAATCACTACAAGCGAATCAGCCACAACAGCGAACTGTCGGATCAAGTAGAGATTCAAAAATCGAACATTCTTTTGATCGGACCAACTGGTTGCGGCAAGACCTTGCTAGCTCAAACACTGGCGAAACTGCTCGATGTGCCGTTTGCGGTTGCCGATGCGACGACATTGACCGAAGCTGGATACGTTGGTGAAGATGTGGAAAACATCTTGCTGCGTCTCTATCAAGCTGCCGATTACGACGTCAAGAAGGCCGAGCGTGGAATTATCTACATCGACGAAATCGACAAGATTTCACGTAAGTCTGAAAACACTAGTATCACCCGTGATGTCAGCGGCGAAGGTGTGCAGCAAGCGTTGTTGAAGATGATCGAAGGAACGCTTGCCAACGTGCCGCCTCAAGGTGGTCGTAAGCACCCACACCAGGAATTCATTCAGATCAATACCGCCAATATTCTGTTCATTTGCGGCGGTGCATTCGTCGGTCTCGACAAGATCGTCGAACAGAGAACGTCATCCAATCGCAATATCGGATTTGGTGCCGACACGCCGTCAACCGCCTGGGAACGCGAATTGAAGGCGAGCAAGATTCTCAAAGACACAGCTCCAGATGACTTGTTGAAGTTTGGTTTGATTCCCGAATTCGTAGGAAGAATGCCCGTTGTAGCCGTTCTAGAATCACTCGATGTAGAGGCGCTGGTGCGTATTCTCGTTGAACCGAAGAACGCTATCATCAAGCAGTATCAGCAGTTGCTGGCTCTAGACGGAGTCGAATTGCGGTTCGAAGAGCAGGCAATCGCCGGCATCGCAGAAGAAGCCTTGAAGCGCAAAACAGGTGCTCGCGCCCTTCGTTCCATCGTTGAAGAGATTATGCTCGACATCATGTATGAAGTGCCTTCACGTTCCGATATCAAGGTCTGTCACATCACGAAGGAACTGGTCGAGAAACGTTCGACGGCTGAGTTGCTTCAATTGCCAAAAGCTAAAGTCAAAGGCGAAATCGCTTAATTCGGCCGGAATACAGGCTAAACTATATGTCTATTGCATCCGCATAGACGCTCACATTCTTTGGTCGCGTTAAATGGCTGATTTGAGTGCCTCTACATTTCCGTTGATTCCACTGCGAGACGTTGTCGTTTTTCCGCAGATGGTAACGCCACTTTTTGTCAGTAGACCAAAGTCGATTGCAGCTCTTGAACAGGCATTGCTCCGCGACGATCGTCTGGTCGTGCTTGTCGCGCAAAAAGATCCCGAATGTGAGGAACCTACTCAAGACGAGATTTATCAAATCGGTACGCTTGCTGAAGTGATGCAAATGCTCAAGCTACCTGACGGCACCGTAAAAGTGCTTGTCGAAGGTTCCAGCCGCGTCAGTCTGGAAAAGGTTTTTGATGAGAGTGCGCACTTCACCGCTAACGTCAAGGAGCAGGAAGAGACGGTTCGTGACGATCAGGGCACCAAGACGCTGATTCGATTGTCTGTGGAAAAATTTGAACAGTACGTCAAATCAACTAAGAAAATAAACCCTGAAAGTTTGCTGGCAGTCTCCGGAATCGGTCAACCAGGGCGTCTTGCCGACATAATTGCAACTTATCTTGGACTTGATGTGGCTGAACGCCAGAAATGTCTGGAAATCGTCGACAGCACGGAACGTCTTGAGTACGTCGGTTTGCTGCTTTCACGTGAGCTTGAACTAGCCGACCTTGAGCAGCAGATTCACGACCGGGTGCGTTTCAATCTGGAGAAAACTCAGCGCGAATATTATCTGCGTGAAAAAATGCGCATCATTCAAGATGAGCTCAACGCAGACGGCGAGCAGACTGGCGAGATCGCAGAGTACAAGCAGAAAATCGCCAAAGCGAAAATGACAGGCGTTCCGCTCGAGAAAGCAGAAAAGGAATTGGGGCGTCTTGAAAAAATGATGCCGCAAAGTGCTGAAGCCGGTGTAATCAGAACTTACCTGGACACGCTCGTATCGTTGCCGTGGGCAAAGCGCTCACGCGACAGTCTGGATCTAGATGAAGCAGAAGCGATTCTGGCTGAGGATCACTATGGGCTGGAGAAAGTTAAAGAGAGAATTCTCGAGTATCTAGCCGTGCGTAAGCTCTCTAAACAACCCCAGGGCACAATATTGTGCCTGGTCGGTCCACCCGGAGTGGGCAAAACCAGCCTCGTCAAATCGATTGCCAAGTCGATGAACAGGAAGTTTGCTCGCATCAGTCTTGGTGGCGTTAACGATGAAGCTGAAATACGTGGACATCGCCGCACCTACATCGGTGCTATGCCCGGTCGAATTATCCAGGCCATCAAACAATCGGGTACCAAGAATCCAGTCATCCTTCTTGATGAAATTGAAAAGATGACGCGCAGCTATATGGGCGACCCAACTGCCGCCATGTTGGAAGTGCTCGATCCAGATCAAAACGATTCGTTTACAGACCACTATCTAGATGCGCCGTTCTCACTTTCAGAAGTCGTCTTTGTCGCCACTGCCAACGCGCTCGATTACGTGCCGCGCCCACTTTACGACAGACTGGAAGTGATTCGCATCTCAGGTTACACCGAAGAAGAAAAGCTTTCCATCGCTGAGCAACACATCATTCCGAAGACTCTGGAAAAGCATGGGTTGAACAAAAAGAATTTGAAACTTCAACCTGAAGCTGTGCGTAAAGTCATTCAAGAATATACTCGTGAAGCCGGTGTCAGACAGCTGGAGCGCAATCTCGCCACCATCTGTCGCAAGGTCGCTGCCCAGGTGGTGAAGTCACCCAATAGCATCATCAAGCTGTCACCAGATCTGGTGACCAAGTATCTCGGACCAGCCAGAATTGTGCGCGAAAATGAAGTGCGCGGTCCACAAATCGGCATCGTGACTGGCTTGGCATGGACTGAAACGGGTGGCGAAACGCTGTCTGTCGAAGTCAATACGATGCCCGGCAAAGGTAAGCTGCAGTTAACCGGTCAGCTCGGCGATGTAATGAAAGAGTCTGCTCATGCAGCTTTCAGCTATATCCGCATGCACGCGAAAGAACTCGGCATCGATCCTGATTTTGGTGACAAACTGGATATTCACGTGCATATTCCTGAAGGTGCCATACCAAAAGACGGTCCATCTGCCGGTGTGGCGCTGGCTGTGGCATTGATTTCAGCCGTAAGTAAGCGCCCTGTGCAAGCCAATTTGGCAATGACTGGCGAGATAACCTTGCGTGGCAGAGTGCTTGCCATCGGAGGGCTGAAAGAGAAGGTTCTGGCGGCAGTTCGTGCCGGTGTCAAAACAGTTTTTCTGCCTAAGACCAACGAGAAAGATCTGGCTGAAATTCCTGAATACGTCAAAAAGCAGTTGCAGCTGGTTCCCGTGGCTCACTTAGACGAAGTGTTTTCTGTCGCTTTCAAAGAAAAGGTGAAATCCACTAATGGAACGAGCAAATCACCAGTCGCAAGGAAGCCTGAGAGCGCAAAAGTAGGCGCAAAAGCGGCGAACACAAAAGCAACAAGCGCAAAAGCGTCGAGTGCAAAAGTGTCAGGTGCAAAAGCAGCGAGCACAAAAACGAGCAATGGCAGGCATATCGACAGCAAGGCGAAAAAATTGCCTCTCGAAAAACTGGTAAACGGCAAGAAGACGTCGAAAAAATCTGCAGCTGCAACCAAAACGACCGGAGCAAAGTCTGTTAAACGCAAGGCCGCTCGCCGTTCGACGCCGGTCCTGTCAAGCGGTAAGCGGAAATAACGACCACGGTCAACTGCGTCGAACCTGGCTTGATCTCCCAAGACTTCTGATATAGCTGCGCTTCAGCGTTTTGCCAATACTGGAATAATGCTAAATATGGCGCTTTATCTTCAAATAAGTTGATATGCTTAACATTTGGGCAAAGCTCACTCTGGTTAGCCTTCAGCGCAATTAAAAACTGTTGAACGATCCGAGTTTGTGCTCAATAAACAAGCAAACATTTTTGTTTTGCTTTAGTACCTGCTGTGGGTGAAATTGAAAAGGAGTTCGTCATGGTGATGGCTGAAAGATTGAACAAAAATCTTGCTTATCTGGAGCTTGATGATAAATACGTCAACCCGGTTCTCTCTAGATCGGCTCGTATTGTCGCTGAGAGAGCGCAAGGTTCCTATATTTACGACATGAACGGTGATGCCTACCTCGACATGGCAACAGGTATCGCTGTAAACAACGTCGGTCATTGTCATCCTAAAGTCGTTGCTGCGATTCAGAAGCAAGCCTCTGAGTTGATCCACACCTCAGTGACGGTGCACCACAAGCGCTACATCGAACTGGCACAGAAGCTCGTTGAAATCACCCCGAAAACTCTCGACTCGGTTTTTCTCGCTAACAGCGGCGCTGAAGCAGTTGAAGGCGCAGTCAAGCTGGCTCGTTATGTGACTGGTCGACCAGGCATCATCAACTTCCGTGGTTCGTTCCATGGTCGCACGATGTTGACGATGGCGCTGACCACTTCCAAACTCTATTACCGCGAAAAGTATGAGCCACTGCCAAGCTGCATCTACACAGTGCCTTTCCCTTACACCTATCGTTCGCATTTGAGAGAAAATCCAGCGGCGGTCGTCGATGAAGTTTTTGAAGAACTCGACACTCTCTTCCACCAATTCATTCACCCCGAACAAGTTGCAGCATTCATCGTTGAGCCTGTGCAAGGTGAGGGCGGTTATGTAATTCCACCTAAGGGCTTCTTGACTCGCTTGCGTCAGTTGGCTGACAAGCACGGCATCATGCTCATCATCGACGAAGTGCAATCTGGTTTCGGTAGAACCGGCAAAATGTTTGCTTGCGAACACGAACCGGTTGAGCCAGACATCATGCTCATGGCTAAGGGAATCGCTGGCGGAATGCCGCTTTCTGGTTTCATCTCACGCCGCGAGTTGACGAGCAAATGGCTGCCAGGTCGCCACGGCTCCACATTTGGTGGCAATCCAGTTTCCTGCGCGGCAGCACTTGCCGTCATCGACGTTCTGCAGGAGGAGAAATTGCCCGAGCGTGCAGCCAAAGTTGGCGGCGAAATGCTCAAGCGTTTGCAGAAATTTGCTCAAGACAAGTCATACATCGGCGAAGTGCGCGGTCTCGGCATGATGATCGGTATCGAGTTTGACGAGAAAGACGGCAAACCAAGCAAAGATATCGCTGAAAAAGTAGCCGAGCGTTGCCTCGAGAACAAGCTCATTGTCTTGACTTGCGGAATCCGCGGTCAGGTTATCCGCTTGATTCCACCTTTGAACATATCTGATGCCGATGCTGAAAAGGCAATGGAAATCCTCGAAAAGGCCATGACGATCTAAGCGAATTTCGCTGCACATCAGAAAAAAGCCAGGAGAAATCTATGAGCACTAGTACACAGACTCTTCAATCGAAGACAAGGGCAGATGCTCCGCGCGTCTACCACAACTTCATTGCTGGTCGGTGGGTGAAGGCTGAGAACGGTGAAACGTTCACCAGCACAAATCCTGCCAATGAAAAAGAGATCATCGGACATTTCGCAGCTTCGACTGTCAATGATGTGAAAAAGGCTGTCGATGCCGCTGAAGAAGCGCTGAAGACCTGGAAAAAAGTTCCAGCTCCACACCGCGCTGAGATCCTCTACCGAGCCGCACATTTGCTGGAAACACGCAAAGAAGAAATGGCGCGAAATATGGTTCGCGAAATGGGCAAGGTGATAAAGGAAGCTCGGGGCGATGTGCAAGAAGCTATCGACATGGCCAAGTTCATGGCAGGCGAGGGTCGTCGTCTGATGGGCACTACCGTTCCATCAGAACTGCCGAACAAATTCGCAATGTCAGTGAGGGCGCCAATCGGTGTGGTCGGTCTGATCACTCCCTGGAACTTTCCTGTCGCCATTCCGAGCTGGAAAATCTTTCCAGCCATCGTTGCCGGCAATACGGTTGTTTTCAAGCCAGCCACCGACACTCCACTTTGCGCAGTCATGCTCGTTGAAGTGTTGGTCGAAGCAGGGTTGCCTTCAGGCGTGCTCAACCTCGTCACTGGCGAGGGCAGCAAAGTCGGTCAGGCAATCGTCGAAGACCCTCGCGTTCGCGCCATCTCCATCACCGGTTCCACCGTTGTAGGGAAGCGCGTGGCAGGACGTTGTGGCGAACTGATGAAGCGCATCTCTTGCGAGCTCGGTGGCAAAAACGCAATCTGCATCATGGAAGATGCCGATATCGAATTAGCCGTCGAAGGCGCAGTCTGGGGCGGTTTCGGTACAGCCGGTCAACGCTGCACAGCAGCAAGCCGGGTCATCGTGCATAAAGATCGCTACAAAGAGTTCACCGAAAAATTCGTTGCTCGCGTTAAAGCACTGAAGCTCGGCGACGGCTTGGACCCTGACGTTCACGTTGGTCCGGTCGTTTCAAAAGCGCAATTGCATAGCGTGCACGACTATGTCGAAGTCGGGCAGAAAGAAGGCGCGACTCTCCTTTGCGGTGGCAACATCGTAAAAGAGAACGGCATGGAAAGCGGCTGGTTCCACGAACCGACTGTCTTCGGTGACGTCAAACCTTCCATGCGCATTGCTCAAGAGGAAATCTTCGGACCGGTCGTGAGCATCATCAAAGTCAATGATTTCGAAGAAGCCATTGAAGTTGCTAACGGCACCGAATATGGTTTGTCTCTCTCAATGTATACAAAAGACGTAAACCGCGCATTCGCAGCTATCGAAGAGCTCGAGTCAGGAATCGTCTACATTAACGCTCCAACGATTGGTGCTGAAATTCAGTTGCCTTTCGGTGGCGTTAAACAGACCGGCAACGGACACCGTGAAGCCGGCACGACTGCAATCGACCAGTTTACCGAGTGGAAGTCTGTATACGTCGACTACTCGGGACGCTTGCAGAGAGCGCAGATCGACAATCACCCGGGCCAAAAAGATAACGAAAGCAAAATTGCTCCGTAACTACTGTTAGACCGTATTTTAATTGGAGAAAAGGACTATGGATTTTGACTTTACACCGGAGCAGATGGCAATGCGCAAACACATGCGCGACTTCGCCGAGCGCGAGATTGCTCCTAAAGCTGCTGCAAACGATCGTGCCTGTGAATTCGACTGGGACATCGCCAAGAAAATCTTCGCTGAAGGTTTCCTCGGTTGCCCGGTTCCTGAGAAGTACGGCGGTCTTGGAATGGACTACGTCGCTTACGGTTTGATGACCGAAGAAATCAACCGCGTCTGCTCGTCTACCAGAACCTTGTTCTCAGTTCAAACTTCGCTGGTCGCTCTGACAATCTTGAAGTGGGGAACCGAAGAGCAGAAGAAAGAACTGTTGCCTAAGTTGTGCAACGGCGAGTACATCGGTTGCTACGGTTTGACTGAGCCAGAAGCTGGCTCCGATGCCGGTAACCAGCAAACTCGCGCTGTCAAAGACGGTTCGGATTACTTGTTGACCGGACAGAAGACCTGGATCTCCTGCGGTTCGATCGCTACACATGCACTCGTCTTCGCCACCGTCGATCCTAAACTGGGTCACAAAGGCATCTGCTGCTTCGTTGTAGACACGAAGTCCAAAGGCTTCTCGGCTGTACCTATTAAAGGTAAGTTGGGATTGCGCGCATCAGACACGTCGTCACTGTTCTTAGATTCAGTGCGTGTGCCAGCTGCAAACATGCTCGGTAAAGTTGGCGACGGCTTCAAAGTTGCAATGTCAGCTCTGGACAACGGTCGCTTCTCGGTAGCAGCCGGTGCTGTCGGTCTCGTTCAAGGTTGTATCGACGCCTGCACCACCTACGCGATGCAGAGAATTACCTTCGGCAAACCAATCGGCGAGCACCAACAAGTGCAAGCAATGATTGCCGACATGGTTGCTGATGCTGAAGCGGGAAGATTGCTCTACTTGCGCGCTGCACACTTGAAGAACAAAGGCGTGCGCAACACGCTCGAAACTTCGATTGCAAAATTGTTCGCAGGCGAAGCTGCAAACCGTGCTGGTCACAACGCAGTGCAAATCTTCGGCGGATATGGATTCTCAGACGAGTATCCAGTTGAGCGCTACTTCCGCGACGCGAAAGTATTGAACATCTACGAAGGAACTCGCGAAATCCAACGCTTGATCATCGCTCAAGATGCTCTTGGTATTCGCAACGCAAACGGACAGAGCACCGGTCGCATGACTGCTCTTGCCGGTACGGCCGCTGAGCCGCAATTGGCTAGCGTATAAACTTCAAAGCCGGAAGTCCGAACTTCAAATCCTGAAGTTCAGCTTCATCATGATGTTCAAGCTCACAGGCTGAGCCCAAGATCACTAAAGCCCGCTAACTCAAGTTGGCGGGCTTTTAGCAAGGGCATATGTGGAGCTTGATACTCTGCGAATGATTCAGTCTACCTGGCTGGATTTTCCGATGGCCCGATGCTGGTGATGGCGTTCAGAATCGGCGCAACAATGTCTGGATCAAATTCTTCCAGCCCGTCTTCGCTTGATTGAATTTGCAAGATGCCACCACCAGGAAAGTCTACGAGCGCGATTTCCATAGCAGATTTCTTTCCCATTACAGAGCCGTGCTGACGAACGAAGTAAGCTGTCTTTCCTGCGATTGTCTCTTCACCTTTGGAATCGAGTTCGAACCTCATTCCAGAAACTGATGGCATGACAAACTTCTCTGCCATAACTTTTGCTCTTTGATTTCCTTTGATCTTTATTTGACTGAATTGAATTAGCGCGTGCCCTTTCCCTGTGCGGCGATTCTGAAGGTTTGCGGTGCGTTGATATCCGACATCCAGCCCTACTCCCCACACCCAGCCGTCAGGCAGGGGGTTCGGTAATGTCACTAACTGGCTGGCTACTTTTTCAGCATTGTGCGGGCTGAAACTGTCTTTCACCATCATGTAGACTGCCGCACCAGCCGACACAAGACCCAGAACCACAGCCAATGCAAGGAGAATGATGCCCTTGATGTAAGTGGGAAGTTGTTTGAATTTTGAAAGAACCATCGTATTTCACAGCTCGTTGCGGTATTAGTTGGCCGTGGTGTTGATGCCGGCAACTTGTGGCTGATCGGCAGCCAGTTTGGGAATCCGCTCCGCCAGTGCCGTAAACAGCTTTTTGCCGCCTACTTCATTTAAATGTGTCGAATCATAAAAATCTGACATGGCAAATTGATTCGAATTATCCATATCGATAAGTGGACTGTGATGCTTCTGCGCAATCTCGCTTATTGACGAAATATATTTTTCGTAGACGCTCTTATCGAGCAAGTTTCGATTGTTTTTAGTGAGCGGCATGTTGACGACTACCACTGGAACATCGTTCTGATTGCAGAGGTCGAGAGTCTGTTTGAAACACTCCAACTGCTTGTTGAACAGCTTGTTGTCGATTTTGGCGTAGTTCAGCTTGAAGTGCGGAATATCTTCGAGTCTGTTTTTTCGACCGTATGCATCCATCTCAGATGAGACTTCCTCAGTTGGATTTTCAGCTATAGCTTGTTTGGCAGCCGCGTTTTTGTCTGGCTCTTCCGGGCGCTGCAGTAACTGGTTTACGTAGCTGCTCATTGGAGCTTTGCATGCAGCCAGTTCGTTTTCCAGAAGGTCGAAATGCCAGACAAATTCCCGGCGCAGGCGGTCCGCGTTGAGTGCGAGAGAACCAGCATCAGCCGGCCACGCGTAGGTTTTGAATGCCAGTCCGATTCTAGTTTTGTCGAGTTCGCGACCGTCATTCCAGACAAACTCAGCTGGTGCGACAGTCCAGACTACCAGGCTGGGCTTCTTCTTGAATGCCAATGCTTTTTCTAAAATCAACTTCTGGTCAGAGGCAACGATACCTGCCATTCCCAAATTGACGACGTCGACATTTCTGCCGAGACTGTTGGAAATGAGCATTTTGAAGTAATCACAACGCTTGTAGTGACTGAAGGCAAACATATCTGGCAGGTTGTAGTACGGACCTTTCGCTTTTACGAATGTCTGGTCGCATGAAATTGATGGTACCGCCAGTAGTGACGAGCCCATCATCACTACTTGTGGGTCAGATTGAGAGCAAATGTACTCGAATATTTTGCGGCAAAACGGTTCGTTGCTTCCGTTGATGCTTTTTTCGTACCAGTCTTGATTGGCGCGTGGCACGTAGGCGCTCAACACTACATCAGTTCCAGCGAGCAGCAGGCAGATATAGAGAAAACTGCTGCGGCTCAGACGTTTGAGCACAGCCCACAGTTTTAAGGCTAATTGATTGGCTGACAAGCCGGTACCTATCGAGCGTTTGGGAATTCAACGTCAAGCATGAACTCGACTCTTGAAAAGGCCCAATAATAGCACGGCAGTTAGCTGGCTCAAGGCGGAACTGGTGACGCTTTAAATGATTCTCAAGGGCAAAAACCGGCAGATAATGGTGAAACGCTGAAACGGTCGTGGCGTGAACTTTCGATCACGCCAGCTCGTTTAAGTCGTTTTGTTACGTTAGCCCGCCGCAGCGTTCTTTCGATGCTTCTTTTTCGCAGACGTCTTAAGAACAACAGGTGAAACCCTGTTTAGCTGCGACAGTGTGCGCCGCGAACGAGCAGCGACATGAGCATTGTCGTCATTAGTCAGCGATTCCAAAATCGTCACTGCCTGATTGCAGTTGTCGGCTACCGCATATCTGATATCTGCGTTTTCATCCAGCGAAAGTTGAAGCATCGTCGCAGCTGGTGCATTTGGGTTCTCGGCCACAGCTATTCTGACTCGGGTAGAGTCAGTTTGGGCAAGTTTAGCTAAGGTGCTCGCCCAGGTGTTTTGATTTTCAGCGATGCGCTCCAGGAAGGACGCGGAACCGGTCGCACAAAGAGCGTCGAGCACCGCCCCTGGTGTCTCAGGACTGACTGCGATAAGCCAGAACAAGTGAGCCGCGACATAATCTGTTGCTTGCACATCATCGCTTTTATCGCTGGACTGCTCTTGTAACCAGGCCCACATCAGTCTGCGTATATAACGATCGATGTGATCGGGCCAGGTCCACCTCAAGAGAAATCTATAAGGAAACTTCTCGTCAATCTCATAGTTGTCTTCTGCATAAGTTTTGGTCGTCATATCTGGCACCTAGAATCCTTGGTTGCTCCAACATGCATGATTCTGCATATGTCTTTCATTCCCGCACAAAAATTGCTTCGATAGGGGTTACCCTATCAAAACGTTATTGCTAACCAGCATTTCTTACTCATCGGTACAAGCTATAAATCCTTAAAACCTTTACCAGCACATGGTTTGCTCTGTAGAGCCTGATTTCCGCCCGGAATTTGCCTGGATTGAATGAGCCACTTCATCTAGTCGTTTCTGGTCCACCGTGCCGGCGCTCAATTGACGAGTAGCTGAAGCGGCTTCTGGCGGGCATTTGTTGCGCGGTAAAGGATTGTAATAGCTTCAAAATAGCCTGCCAGTCAAGGTTTCCAGTAGCTTACATTAGGTCGTTATTATGTTCAATGACGTCAGTCAAAGGAGTAAACATGGCCGGTGGCGTATACAAGATGACCGAGATTGTCGGTACCTCCCCTAATAGTTTTGCAGATGCTGTAAAAGAAGGCGTTAAAAGAGCAAGCAAGACTCTTCGTAATCTGGGATGGTTCGAAGTAGTTGATCAAAGAGGCTTGATCAAAGATGGACAGGTTGCCGAATTTCAAGTGACCATCAAAGTCGGATTCAAGCTAGACGACTAGAGCGTGGTATCAAATACGGTGCTCTCGTCCACTTGTTGTTCAGCAGGAGAGGGCACTGTATGTGGTGCCTGTGTTTGCAAGACGCAGTGCGAATGTTTTAAATACCGGAAAACCCGTTGCTGATCGAATTTGTTCGGCGACCTGAGTTCGTTATCAGACTTGAGTCTGATAACTTCGATCTTCTCGCACTCTTTTCAACTCCACAGTCGTCCGGTAGAATCAACTTTGTCGCCTGAGCGTAGCCAAGTCTGGGAAGCCTGTTAAGATAGCCTTATCGAGGTGCAAATGGTTTCACAAGAGACGAACTGGAAGACGCTGCTCGACGAGGCTAAAAAAGCGCGCGAGAGCGGTAGCTATGTAGACGCTGAAAAGCTATACAGACGTGCCATAGCCGAAGCTGAGAGGGTCTTCGGAGCTGATAGCGAACAAATCAGCTTCGTTCTCAAATCTGTTCTTATCGAGCTGGCAAATTTTTTCGAGGCTAATGGAATGGCTGAAAAAGCCGAGCCATACTATACTCACGCCCGTCAGATTATTAACAACAACGTCAGCTAACACGTTATCTTACCAAGCAGCTCATAGGTCTAGCTGCCGGACTGTATTATGCCGGACTATGTACTGAGGACTGTATTATGCAGGCCTATACTCGCCGGACTGTACTGCCGGCACTGCCGGACTGTACTGTCGGACTGTACTGTCGGACTGTACTGCCGGACTGTACTGCCGGACTGACTGTACTGCCGGACTGTACTGCCGGACCGTACTTCGCGACTGTACTGAGGACTATATTTGCGGCACCGTTTTACTTGCCTGTATCGCCCTTGAAGATGCGGCTGAGAACGAAAGCACCGCCTTCTGCAGCCAGAAGTCCAACTCCCAACTCTGGGTTGATCCTTCCAACCTTCAAGGCTAAGCCAGTTGCTCCCATTAAGCCGCCGGTGGTCAGCAAGCTTTCTGTGTCGTTCATGTTGCGCAGGCGTCCAAAGCCCCAGGCTGTTCCGATCATTGCCATACGAGTACGCGGGTCGGCGGCAGGCAACAGGAACGCAGCGCCCATTGTGAGCGAGTCAACGCTGTTCGGTGCCATGATGCGATTGAGTGTGGTGTGTTCCGAAGCGGGCAACAAGGCGTCGATTGTCTTGCTTCCAACGATTGCTGCAGCCGAGTAGATTGCCTTCTCTCTCCAGGTTCCGCCAGCGACAAACGCCATTGGCAGGGCGACTTCACTCAGATGACCAGCGCCATTTTTACCGATGAAGTTTCCTGCGATGTTGTCCGCAAGCATCGTGCCACCAACGAATGCGGCACCTTTGGCGAAGTTTCCGACCATTGGTCTTTCAAGCAGTGCGACTTCTTTGCCAGCCAGTTCGGCCGATGGGAAAGCTTTGTTCAGGTTTGTTGCCTGACTTCTAAGCAAGCCTGCTTCGGTTTCGCTGAGAGCAGTGGAACCTTTTGCGCCATCCAGCAGCGCCTTTCCATCGGCTGTGAACAGAGCTGGGTTCAATTTTGTCGCGGCACCTTCGCCGGCCGAGAGAATATCCGCCTTTGTTCTGAGGGCTGCATGAGCCGCAGATTCCGCCTCGTTCAGCGTAGTGAGATCTCTGCCTTCGAAAGTTTTCAGCGCTTCATTGTTCTTGTCGAGCAAATCTTGCAGCGCAGGTCTGTTCTGGTAGCGGGGATCGAATTGATTTTGCCAGCTGGTTGCCGCACGTTGCATGCGTCCGGTTGCGTCGACTCCATCCAGCTTCGAGCCGATGTCTTCGGCACCTTTCGATACTTTTTCTGCAGCATTCTTGCCGACGATTTTTTCAAACGTGCCACCCGATTCAAAGAATCCGGGCTTGGCTCCCTCAGCAGCTTTGGCTGGTGCGTCGCGCAAGATTGCATCGGCTGCTTTGTTACCCCAGTTCGGAATCAAGTTGCCGCCGACGACACCGCCAAGACCGCCCATTATTGCGGCAGGAAAGACACCTATTGGCTTGACGACAGGCTCGTATGATGATGCTGGTGCGTTCAAATCTGATGATTGTTGGCGCGGGTTCTGTTGATTCCAGACGGGACCACTCTGTCCGTTGTTGCCCAGTGGCGGTGCCTGTCGGGGCACCTGTTGGTCGCCCGGGTTGTATGCCGCGCCGCCACCCGGATTGTATGCTGATTGACCGCCGGGATTGTAGGCTGCACCGCCAGTCGGATTATATGTTCCTGTACCGGAGTCACCACCAGGTGTCTGGTTGTACGGGCTTTGATAAGTTCCACCAGGTTGCTGCACCACGCGTGGTTGCACTGGCACGCCACCTTCGTAAGTGACCTGTCCTCCTTGCTGTCCATTTGGGTTACCGACGCTGCCGTCGCCGTATGCTGGAGCAACTTGTCCATAAGTTGGGCGCCATGGCTGGTTAGAACTCGGTGGCGGTGAATAAACATCTGTCGCGTTCAAGCCGCTTGCGCCGGCTTGCTGTTGCTGCTGTTGATTCGGATTATCAAAACCATTGCCCATGATGCATCCTTCGTCTCAAGGAGACGTTTCGGTAACTGGCTGAGTCAGATAAGGGCGCTTCCTCAGTACGTAGATATTAATGGCGAAGCAGATGGGAGTAAATTCGTAAAATTCCCATCCGCGCCGCAAGGAACGCGATTTTAGATTAACTTATTTCGTTATGTGCCAAAAATTCGATCGCCGGCATCGCCTAACCCTGGCACGATATAGCCATGCTCGTTCAAATTCGAGTCGACAGAGGCGGTGGTGATTTTAACTTGAGGAAATTTCTCATGCACTCGTTTGATGCCTTCTGGAGCAGCAACGAATGAGACCAGGTGAATCGTTTGAACCTTCAGGTCGGTGAATAGCGAGATTGCTGCGACCGCCGAACCGCCTGTAGCGAGCATCGGGTCGAGCACATAGACGCGGCTTTCAGAAGGCAGTGCCTCAGGCAGCTTGGCATAATAAGAAATTGCCTGCAAAGTTGCCTCATCGCGGCGCAGACCGACGTGGTAAATGCGTGCTGACGGCATCAACTCTTGCGCTGCTTCCGCCAAGATCAAGCCAGCTCGCAGCACCGGCGCGAGAATCAAATAATCAGTCAACGCGATGCCCTTCGCTGCACCGACTGGTGTTTGCACTCCGACTTCGCGAGTGCTCAGTTCCGACATGGCTTCATAAACCAGAAATTTGCTCAACTGCAGCGCTTTCTGACGAAACTCACCCGTCGGCGTTTGATAATCTCGAATGCGCGTTAGAATCTGCTGCACGAGTGGATGATTAGCCACTTTTACCGACGATGTTTCAGTTTGGACCATTGCAATAGCTCCAGAGCGCTCGGATACTCAGCTGCGCACAGCCGAGAGCATTTGAACTGCTTCTCGCCTTGCCCACTGATCAGCATCAAGTATATCGTCCAAACTGGGTTTCTCAACTGGCTTATGTCTTTCCAAGACTCGCTCGATCTGCGTTGGAATGTCGATGAACTTGACAAATCCTTTCAGGAAAAAATCAACTACAACTTCATTCACAGCATTTAAAACGCATGGCAAGGTGTTGTTTTCAGCGGCTATTTTTTGAGCCAGTGCAAGGCACGGAAATCTCGTCGTATCTGGTTTCTCGAATGTCATCTGATTAAGTTCGAGCAGGTTCAGGCGAGGCACTCGGCTGGAATGAATTCTATCTGGGAAAAACAGCGCGTAATGAATCGGCAGGCGCATGTCAGGGACGCCCATTTGACCGACTATTGAGCCGTCAACAAATTCTACAGCCGAGTGAAGAATCGACTGCGGGTGAATGACAACATTGATTGAGCTTGGATCAACGTCGAAAAGCCAGCGCGCCTCGATCACTTCCAAGCCTTTATTCATGAGCGTTGACGAGTCGATAGTAATTTTGGGACCCATCGACCAGTTGGGGTGTTTCAGGGCATCATCTACGGTGGCATTACGAATCTGTTCCAGAGTCCATGTTCGAAACGGTCCGCCCGAGGCTGTGAGCCAGATCTTGTCCAATTCTTTCTTGTATTCGCTGCACTTCTTGCCCGAGAGCGCCTGAAATATAGCCGAATGCTCGCTATCTACAGGCACAATTTGCACATTATGTTCGCGCACCATAGGCATGATCGCGGCACCGGCTGCAACGAGTGTTTCCTTGTTAGCCAGCGCGATAGTTTTACCTTTGCGAATGGCTGCTGCTGTGGGTTTCAGTCCAAGAAAACCTACGACTCCGGTGACTACGGTTTCTACTTTTCCATGAGTGGCGACTGCAATCAGCCCTTGCTCGCCGCAGACTAATTCTGTGCTTTTACACTCGGCGCCCAGCCTCTCTCGAAGACTGTCTATATCTGCTTTATTCGGCACAGAGACCAGATCTGGTCGAAACTGTTTGATTTGCCTGGCCAGCAATTCGATGTTTTTGCTTCCGGCTGCCAATGCCACAACCGAAATCGAATCTCGATGGGACTCGGCAATATCGAGTGTTTGTGTGCCAATTGAACCGGTAGAGCCAAGCAGGCTTATGTGTTTCAAAGGTCCCTCGTCGTTTACCAGGGATCAATTTTACTTGTTATACGGTCTCTTTTTCAGCGTGGAGGCAGCGCTGGAGGTAATTCTATTTTTGGCAAAGCTCCCGAGCTGATCAGATTTCGCAGCATAGTCAGCCCGACTTCCCTGTGCCTGGCTTGGTCTAGACTGCCACCCCAGAAGCCGTAGTAGTAACCGGTGTTTCTAGGATTTGAATAAATTTCATATGGGTCGAGAGGCATGACAACGTTCGCTGGAGGATTCATGTTGACGCGACTGAGTCCCGAGCGCGAATCGCCTTGAGCCGCTTGCAACAGCTGAATAGCGCTGTCCAGTCGTCTCAATGTGTCTGGATTGTTCAGGTCTGCTGTGCCGCCGCGCATGACTTGCTGAATAATTGGCTGCATCGCCTCTGCCGTGTAGACGTCGGCCAGATAGATTTTGAAATAAGGATTGTTCGATGTGGCTACAGAATTAGCGAGACTCTTTTCGAGCGTTCCCAGCGCTTGCCCTGACAGATTCGACATGCGACTGAAGTAAGTCATGGCGTCGGTCCGACCAGTGAAGCTCTGGAAGATTGGTCCCTGTGCGCCGCCCTGTGAGGCTGCATAAGCTTCATCTACTTTGAGGCGCTGGGCTTCAAGGTCGAAATTTTGACCGTTCACGTTCATCGCTTTTGAGAACGCGGGGTAATAATGCTTGGCATTGTTATCGTTGCCGCCCTGGAACCAGAAGAAATGACCATTCTGGTCGACCCAGTGCTTGAGTTGAACTCCTGGCGGCGTATCTATATGTATAGTCTGGTAGTTGCGCGCCTGAGCCAAAATTTTGTCGGTGTTCGCATCGCCGTATTTCAGCTCCAGCGTTCCGTTATGAACATTGTTCTGAACAGTGGCGTCGTATGGGTACTGTTGTTGTTGCTCAGTGGGGCGGTAGATCGGTTGCTGTTGGTCCAGAGCGGTGGTCGGGCGCAGACCTGTGCCCAGGTTACGCTGGTCGGGGCGGGTCCAGAGCGAGCCAAAGTCGGCTCCGCCGGGCATTGGCGTCGTTTGCCCCGGTCTATCTCTTAACTGTAGTGAGTCCCAATCGCCCATGCCGTGACCTGTTCCTCTAGTGACAGAACGACTATCCGCAAAATCAAGGGCAGTGTCAATGTGAGATCTACGTAGGGCTTCACATGGTGACGCCTCAGCCGTCTCCGAAGATTATTAGTTTTGCTCAACCTCAAAGGGGGTTGCCTGGACCACGTCTAACGCTCAGCAGGCTGGCTGCTTTGGAACTCAGGAGCGCGCCTTTACGGCTCCGAAACCGCCCACAAGATTAGGAGGGTGCTCTGAACACTTGCACAACTGATGGAGTTCTCCCACCCCGCTGCATGTTGCGATACATAATCGAAACCAGCGTTGGAGAAGATAAATGTCACTCGACCATTTACTGGCACAGAAAGAGAAGCCTGAACAGTGCATTCGCGAGAGCAAAACCCTCACGGTGCTTTGCTCCTTGCTCGGTCTGTTCTGCCTGCGCGTCATTGGTCAACTGTTGGTTGCGACCTGTCACGTGCCCTTCTTGCCTCCCATGACAGAGTGGCAATCTGGGTTGCTTCCCTACCCGGTTCTTTTGATTTGCCAGGCATTGATAATCGGCATTTACGGAAAAGTCTGTATTGATTTTTACAGGCGGAATGGATTTTTCTACAAGCTGAACCCCGTACTGGCTGCACCTTTGCGAGCAATCGGGATGATATATTTCGTGGCGGTAGCACTGCGATTGTTGATCTGGATGACAATCTTTGAGCACCACCCGTGGTTCAGCGGAACAATTCCGATTTTCTTTCACTTTATTCTTTCCACGTTTCTGATCGTGTTAGCTCAAAACCATTGTCGAGCAATTGCCTCCGCGGCTCAATCCAGTACGCACCATTACTTAATCTCAGAAAGGCGGAAAGTGTCGTTATGAATGCTGCTAAAACTTATTCAAATACGCAGGTGAGCACGGCGATGGTGAACGATCACCACTCGTGTTTAAACCCCACTTGCGTCGCCGAAATTAAACGACCTCTATCGCTGGTTGAATTGATCAAGCTGATTTCTGAAACGCACTCGAACCGTCGGCAAATTGCGATAGCAGGCGGGCGTCACGCGATGGGTGGTCAGCAATTTTTAAGCGATGGGATTCTCATCGATATCACTGGACTCGATAAAGTGGTGCTTTTCGATCGTGATCGAGGTTTGCTGGAAGTCGAGTCCGGCATCATGTGGCCGGCGGTAATTGACTATCTGAAAGACGCGCAGCGGGATCTGCAAACTGCCTGGACTATCGCTCAAAAGCAGACAGGCTGCGACCTGCTGACAATCGGGGGATCTCTTTCGGCCAATGTGCATGGTAGGGGTTTGAACAAAGGGCCTTTTGTTGGTGACATCGAAGAGTTCAAAATAATAATGCACGATGGTTCGGTGAAAGTCTGTAATCGTGCCATAAACGCTGAGTTGTTCAGCCTAGCGATTGGCGGTTACGGTGTATTCGGAGTCATTGCTACAGTGACGCTGAGATTGATTCCGCGAGTTCTGTTACAGCGTTCTGTCGAGGTGTGCACCGCGGACCGAGCCGTTGAGCTTTTAGAGCGCCGTAAGTTGGATGGTGCTACATATGGTGATTTCCAATTCTCAATCGACTCAGCCTCAGCTGACTTTTTGCATGTGGGAATTCTCAGCACTTATAAACCTGTAGATGCGGCAACCTGCGCGGTCCGCCTATCTCGGGCAGACGGGCGAAAACTGCTGTCTGAGGCGCAGTGGGAAGAATTGTTATATCTGGCGCACAGCAACAAAGCCAGAGCTTTCTCTATGTACCGAGATCATTATTTGTCGACGAACGGACAGATCTATCAATCCGACACTTTTCAACTCGCAACCTATATAAATGGTTATCACAAGAAGGTTGACGCTCGGCTCGGCAGAAAGTGTGCCGGAAGCGAGGCGATAACTGAGCTTTATGTACCTAGACCAAGACTGGTGGAGTTCATGAAGCGAGCGGCTACGCTGTTGCGCGACGAGCATGCCGACGTCATCTACGGTACTGTTCGGTTGATCGAACCGGATACCGAAACATTTCTGGCATGGGCAACACAGCCCTGGGCCTGTATTATCTTCAATTTGCATGTCGACCATGACCACTCTTCAATTCAAGCGATCAGCAATACTTTCCGTTCGTTGTATCAACTAGCGATTAGTTTCGGTGGAAAGTATTACCTCACCTACAACCGATACGCGGCATCAAACCAGCTGCAGTGCTGCTATCCGCAGGTTCCTGAGTTCATCGAACTGAAGAGAAAATACGATCCGTTTTCTCGCTTTAACAGCGACTGGTTTAACTACCTGCAAAATTCGCGGAACTACTTTTGAGGGTGCTACGTCGAATCTCCAGATAAGGGTTAGAGAAGCGAGGGATACGCAAATGAAAGTACAAGCTATTTTGACATTGAGCGCTCTGGTGAGCATCGGTTTTGCAGCGACAGCCGCTAATGCTGATACCACTTACACAACAACTACTACATCTTTGGATCCGATGCCATCGTCAGTAGTTGAAACACGTCAAACAACGGTGGAATCAAATCCAGTCGTGATTCGTGAAACACAGCCAGTGATTGTTAATCCTCCAGCGAACAACGTAGTTGTTGTGAAGAAGAAAAGCCATCATCACTTGCTCAATCTTGGATTGGTCAAAGTATTCTAAAAACACCCGATCTCCAGAATCGGTTGTCTGAGAATAAGAGCAATATGTAGAAGGCCCGCGTCTCCGAGAGATGCGGGCTTTCTACATATGCAGTCGCTTTGTATTCGGGTGCCTGGAGTTGCCCTGCATCCACGGTGTTTAAATTTGCACTTGTAGTCGCTATGGTTAAAATTGGAAGTAAATGAATGGTGCAGAATTGTCCGGCATGAACGCCAGCATCGCAACAATTATTACGCAGCAGTAAGCAGCTCGCAGCCACGGTGGCGATGCGCTGAGAATTCCTTTTTCGTTCAGTTTGCTCCAGGGCTGATTCGCCAGAACCAGCATCACAACCATTGTCAGGGTGATTGGTACGATAACAGGCAAATCATGTTTGAACAATAAAAATTGGTGAGCTTCCGCTGTCGTTGTGATCGGACGGAAAGTCACCATCTTGCGCGCTACACCAAATGCGGTGCCAATGTCTTGTATGCGGAAAAACACCCAGCCTATACACACGGCGTTAAAAGTGAGGAAGATGGAAAACCACTTTCCGAGTGCGGTATCCAGCGCTTTGTCGATTGCGGAATATTTCTGTTTCAGTTGCTGAAACTCACGATGAGTAATCAGCGCCAGACCGTGATATGCGCCCCAAACAAGAAAGTTCCAGGATGCGCCATGCCACAGTCCGCCCAGTGCCATAGTCCAGAACAAGTTCAAGTTGGTTTTCCAGCGTCCGTTCCGCGAACCGCCCAGTGGAATGAAGAGATAATCCCGCAGCCATGTGGAAAGCGAGATGTGCCATCTGTGCCAGAAGTCGCTGATATTTTTGGCGATGTATGGCATGTTGAAATTGAGCGGTATATGGTATCCGAACAACATCGATGAACCGCGCGCGATATCAGTGTAACCGGAGAAGTCGAAGTAGATCTGGAAAGCAAACGCATATGCGAGCAGCCACAGCTCAGGCGCGCCGTAGTTCGAAGGGTTCGAATAGCCCATGCTCACAAGCACCGATAAATTGTCCGCGAACAGGACTTTCTTTGCCAGTCCGGTGACGATAACAGGCAGAGCCTCGTCGAAGTATTCCAGTTTGAATGGGCGCACTTCCTGCATCTGTGCCAGAAAATCTGGATATCGTTTAATTGGTCCGGCAATCTGGGTTGGAAAAAATGCCGCAAATAATGAGAAAAGTACGAAATTATCGATTGGCGCTTTACCTCGATAGATTTCGAAGAGATAGTGAATGAACTCGAAAGTAAAAAATGAAATGCCCAGCGGCAGAAGGATGTTCAACGTCGCGTCGCTTTTATGCAGGGCCAGCAAAGCAAAAGTTCCGTAGCAGAAATTTGCGTACTTGAAAATTCCCAGCAGAAGCAAGTTGAATGCAATTCCAGCAATCAGAACAAGCTTCTTTTTCTCTGTCGACTTGTGCAACAACTTGCCTATGAACCAGGTGACGATAGTCATTCCAAAGATCAGGAGCAAGAACACGGGCATCCAGCTTGCGTAAAAAATGTAGCTTGCGACGAGCAGCATTGGCATGCGAAATTTTGGTGGCAAAACCCAAAATAGAGTCACAACTACTGGTAGAAAGATTAGATATTGAAGACTGTTGAACAGCATTAGAACACCGCCGCTTTGCCGCTTTCCGCGACTGACGATGATTGAATGCCGTAGGCCGTATCAAATGGTTTGTCTTTTACCAGATAGTCAGCCAGCATATTGAAGAATTTTTTGCCACCGTTTGCATTGAGGTGAACGCAATCGTTGAAATTAGTGGAGTTCTCTGCAAAGACGGCGTTTCCATCGAGGTCCCAGACTTCGACTCCATATTTGTCTGCGATTCTTTTCACTGTTTCTTTGTAAGCTGCAAGCAATTGAGGTGGTATCACATTGCGATTAACATCGGGAAGCGGCATGTTTACCAGTAAGATGGGAGTTTTCTGTTCTGCGCACAGGCTCAGGAGTCGATCGAGATATGCTGATTGACTCTTCAGTCGGTCAAAGTTTGGTGGGTTGTAGCGCTGTCTGTAGATTTCTAGATCTTCTGCTATGACGACCTGCCGTGTGTGCACTGGGGCTTGCTGTTCAACCTTTTGAGGAACTGCCTCAGACAGCGTTGCTGGGTGTTTTGTGATATCGCATGCTAGATGCAGAGCAGCACTTCGTACTGTCTTGAGCCAGCGATTGGCACCGAGCTTGTGGGCATTCCAGCACAGCTCAATGTCTTCTGGTTTCAGTGACTCAGGCAAAAACTTATTCGTCGATTGGCAGAACGCCAACACCTGCTGTGTCGGAGAGTTTTCGGCGCTCGTTAGATTGTCTGCCAGGTCACGCGGCGCCATGCCGTAAATAATGAAGTCTGGTTTTTTGTCGGCTTCCAGACTCGCTTTCAGAATCGCGTATTGATCGCAGACCATTCCAGCAATCACTCCGACATTGTCGACGCGGATAGCCTTCCCAGTGCGTTCCTTCAAACGGTTTTCGAAATATGTGCAAGCGAAGCCGGTTCTGTTCTGTTGTTTCTCAATCAATGCAGCTGGACTTAAAACTAGCGAAGACCCCATCAGCAAAACGTCCGGCTTATTAGTCGACCCCAGGTATTTCGGCAGTGTTTGCGTGAACTGGAGCATCCAACCTGGAAGCTCCAGAGTGGCGACGTCTGAACGATCCGTGCAGTTTTTCATGCCAAAGAAAAGTGACACGTAGCCGATTACAAACGCAGCTACGACCAGCAGGAAGGTGCTCGAACCGAAGCGTCGGCTCGCATCACCAATAACTGAAATCACGGATTTTTTGGATTTTTCCACAGCCGTCAAAGTACCATAAAGCCGCACCTGCGCCGATTAAATGATTTTGACAAGAGGCGTCGGGGTGGTGTGCGAAAGCAGTTAGGCTCAATGTGTGAGTTTAGCGTCCTCTCATTTTTGGCTGAACGGCTCAACGGTGCCGAATGCTGAAATTGGGGTGATGAAACTGTCAACGCCTTCGCGAAACAAATTTAAGGTTGACGCAACTTAAATCCTCTGTGGGGATCTGTCTAAACGTCGCCCTTTCACAACTTTGCCACGAAAAAGAAATAGTCTTCTAGAGCCCTCCAACCAATAATTCCCACTTTGCCGAGTGCACAGAGCTTCGTTCGATGGAATCACGCGCTCCTATGAATAGCCCCCGAAGTCGCGGACCTTCGTGTCTGGCGTGCGGTGCCCTCGAATCGTGCAGCAGTTGCTCTCGACGCGCAAGGGAGGAGCGGTCGACGAGAGGTCGGGTCGGGCGGCTTCAATTTGTGGTAACCGACAGTAAACGTGACGACACCAACATGCACTTCGCTGTCAGGCGAGAGACCGCCGCTGAAACAACGATGAGACTGGCTGGGTTAGAAAACATCGAGCGGCGAAAAAATCTCATTGAAACCGAACGAGCCAACTCGCAATTTCAAAACGAGGAATCCAGGGGACCTGCGCGAAACCGACAAGTAGAGTCCGTGGGGCCAATGGGGAACCGAGAAATCGGGTCAATAAGCGCCGTCTCTCCTGAACTCAATCTGCTGTCAGGTGATGCGGACCTCAGCGACATCGCGGAAATAAGTGAGTCTCTGTTCGAGTCGAATTTCGCGACCACTGGTTTCAAAAACCAAGGAGTAATCGCCTTCACCGACTCAAGCCTTATTTATCGAGCCACCGCCAGCTGGTTGAGTGGCTCTGTGGCAGTCAAGTTGTTTCTGCCTGACTTGATGCAGAGTCGCCTGGCACCGCGGTTATTTTCGCAAGAGGCTGAGGCAGTGTCAGCGATTAACCATCCAAATGTTGCATCTCTCTATCGATTTGGTATTGCCAGCAATGGCGCACCATTTCTGATCTCGCAATTTGCGCCCGGGCTGACGCTGCGTGAATTGAATCGCAGTCAAACTGTAATTGAGCCTCTCAGTCTGTTTATTCAAATTTGTGAGGCGCTGGCATTTGTACATGCGAGGGAAATCATACATGGAAGGTTGAGTGCAAGCAAAATTGTTGCTGCTCCTCTGGCACATGATATTTTTGCTGTGAAAGTTATAGACTTCTCTGTGTGTGCTGCTTTGCGGCTGCAAATGCCATTTGCGATCGATCAGCTCCGAGAAAGCGCCAGCCCCGAAGAACGGTTCGGGCAAGATCCCGATGTTCGCTCGGACATTTTTTCTCTGGGTTTCGTAATGTATGACACCCTTTCCGGCATGAAGCCAGTTTTTAATCGACACAATCAGGTTGCTGGCTTCTCTCAACTGAAAGGTGTCGCGCACTTGTTGGAACCACTGGTGGTGAGTTGCCTGGCCTTTGAAGCGAAGGACCGTTATCAATCGGCAAATGAGCTACTGAGCGAGCTGCGCGATATCGAAAGGATGTGCTCAAGCGCGGGTGGTTATTAGCGCTTCTTGTACAGGACTTCCCACATTTTACGTGGCGTTCCGTCCGGCATTAGAAAAGCACCTGTACGCAGATACTGCACTTCAAATTTCTTCTCCGCCAGATCGATCAACTCGCTCGCTTTAAGTTGCGGTGGACCTTGATCTCGCCCGTAGACACGTTCGTCAGCTGATCCTGCCAGGCAGAGCCAGGCGCCGCCGTCTTTAAGGCAGTCGGAAACGCGATTGATGAACGTGTCTCTGTTACCCGGATCCATAACGTGGTAGACTCCGCGATCGTACACGAAATCAATAGATCCAGCTGGTACTGGTGCTCTTGCGATAACGTCATCGACCTTGAATTCCACATTCGTCAGACCTGAGTCGGCAAGTTTTTTCTTTGCCATGTTTATCGCGGTTTCAGAAAGGTCTGTAGCAACAACCTCGCATCCCCGCCTTGCCAGCCAGATTGCGTTTGTGCCGGTTCCGCAGCCGATTTCCAAAGCTTTCGCGGGTGCTTTTTTCAGAGATTCTATGTAGGCAACCAGTTCACCCGATGGTTCTCCTGAATCCCACGGCAATGCTTCAGGACCTTGTTTGTATCTATCATCCCAATCCGTAATGACTGGTGACGATTTTTGCGACTCACTCATCTCAAGATCCTCTAATAAAATTATCAATCTGCGCCATTATACGCGAAGTGTTTCGCGTCAATGTTTTCGCGTTATCAAACGAAACCTTGTTTCATATTGAGACGACTATTAGTTTCGCGGATTCAAAACAACCAGCGGTAGATTATTCTCTTTTGCAGATTTCACGAGGTCATTTGTGACAATCAAGGCACCCTCTGGAGCACCGCCAGCTTGGCCGCTCCGCACATAATCTGGAACGTGCCCTTGCCAGAGGTAATACATGTCGGTGGGCGACGCTCCTTCGAAGTAGATTGTCTGATTTGGCTTTCTCAGTAGTCCGATGCTAGATACTATTGGGTTGTTGATCTTGATTTCGTTATGCGTAGAAAGCGGTCTGCCGTCAGGCTCGGTGGTGAGCATGCGGTTTATTTCGTTTGCTGCTACCACGTATTCATTGTCTTTGCCTGCGGCTCTGGTGAGATCATCGAGGTTATTGAACTGGGACAGAATGCGGCGCAGTTGAGCCAGGCGCGGATGGTTTTCTGCTGGAATTTTAGGATCTGGAGGAATGTTGAGTGTCGCCAACCTGGCTTCGGCCTCGGCAGCGAGCCTCTCGGCGCGGAAATCTGAAGCCCATCTTCTCACCAGCTCGACGTGTCCATCCCAGCCCACAGACTTGCCGGTAGAAAGATTGCCTCTATGTGCCTGTGCTATGTGTTCGAACGGTCCGTCCACGATTGCCACCACCTGTGATTCACTCGAATCGACGGTACGAAAGTCGTTGTAAACGTTTCTATGGTCTGGCGTGTGCAGAGAGACTGACATCGAGAATTGAGGTGATTCGATGGTTGAAAGATGGCGCAGCAGCTGCCCCGTTAGATCAGGTGACGAATGTACCATGACATTGTAATCCGACAATTCGTGCGCACCGAACCCTTTTGGCATTTCCGTCGTCATTACGGGAAGCAAGTTGCGGTTCAAATAATCGACACGGTCTTGCGCCATTGTGCGAATTTTCTCTAGCTCCTGAACAACTTCTGGCGTGTACCAACTGCCATCGGCCTTGACTGACTGAATATCCGAGGCATTCAGGATTGATACCATATCCAGTGCGCCAGGCATTCTGTACGATGTCACCACGTCATCTAAGACAGCGGTGTCTTCAAAGCGTTTCGAATTCAAATTGTCGGGATCATAGCTTAAGTCGAAGTCGCGTCCCATGATGTCTGTAATGCGCTGAATCTGACCTTCGGGATAACCAAGAGTGCGCAGTACACCCCACGCTGTGCTGGTTGACGTCCATCCGTGGTCGAGGTCGACCATGTTTTCGCGTTTTGCAACATCATGCAAAAATGACGCCCATAGCGTGTTTACCTGGTCTTGCGGGAGCAGTTTGCTAAATCTTGGGTCTTTTCCTGCTTTTTCGAGAACATCGAGCAGATGCACATCGACTGTATTGTCGTGAACTTGATGTTGCCTGCGACCTACAATTCCTCCCTCGCTCGCGAAGCCGAAAACCGAGGGCATCAGTCGTCCAAGCGGTCCATCGCCCAACAGCTGTTCCATGGATGACCGGTCTAGCAGCGCTCTCTCCGCTTCGCTCCTGTAGGCGGCTTGCTCTGTCACAGACAGGTCCGCGAACTTACCCATGCGCAGGTCGGGCATGTGGATTGTCTGTGCGGCATCGAAACCGGCTCTCTGAAGTTCGCCCAGTGCTCTTGCTGCTTCGAGTCTGCGGTCGTAGGAAAGATTTGGATCCGACATCGCCTTTTCAATTGGAGCTGCAAATTCGGTTTGTAAAAGTTCCGGGTTGTTCCTGGCGAATTCCTTAGCTAAGGTCATGTCGGAAAGCAGTCTTGCTGTGCTTATTTGCTGGGAATCACTTTGCTCCATGCCGAACGCTTGCAAAGCATCTTCTCTGAGTTTACCGAGTAAAGGTGATACTTCATTTGGTGCCACTGTGACGCCATGTTCAGCCAGAGCTTCCAGGTCTCCGTAACTGAGCGGGAATTTGCGACCTTGTTCCATTCCTCTCTGTGCCAGTTCGCTCAGTGAATCTGCCAGACGTGCCGGAGTGAGTGGAGGCTCAGAAGTCATCAGTGATGCAATATAGTCGTTGCGCGGAATTTCTCCGTTAAGCCGACTGTTGACGGCGAGTGCCTTAATCAAGTCTGGATGCGATTGTGCAATCTGATCGCTAGCAATCCAGTTGTGTTCGTGGAATAGTAATCTTCCAACAAATTTTGCGTCTAAATCTTTCAGGGCGTTCCGTCGGATCTCACTGCTTTCTGGCGTTTGTTGACGTGGATCCGCGGCTAGTAACATGTTTCTCAATGCATCGAATTCCCCTGGCTCTGCCTTCACCTGGGCTATTTTGAACGCTTCATTCAGTTCGTGCGCATTTGAATGGGTGGAACCACCGATCTTCTTTCCGAGTTGGCTCAGTAGCTGCTCTCTTACATCTCCTGGTGGCTGTTCGAAAATCCAGTTTGCAAGCTCGGGCGTTTGGATGTTCGACCGTTCGAGGCTTGGAACGATACCTTTATCAAGCAACATCTTTGCTGCAGGCAGTTGATTCTCAGCAGCGAATGATGATGTCGTGAAGTTGACGTTTTCGGGGGGATGTTCGAGTTTGAGCAACTCTTGCAATGCCGGCAGTTGTCTTGATGGTTCGAGTAGGACTGTCAGCCTCGAGAGTCCGCTGGCTAATTGAGGATCGGGCGATGTGGCAAGCGACTCGAATTGATGCTGCCAGAGCGATTGAGTGCGCTCGGAGCCCACCTGTTTAGCGACGCGCCCAGCCTGCGGAAGATCCGTTCTGACCATGTTCGACCAGAGCGATTGCAACTCACTATCAGGCAAAGCCGCAGCCTGTCGTTCCATCTGAGTATCAAACCAGGAGCTGGTCTGGAGGCGCACATTTTCAGCAATATGTTCAGACATCTGACTCCAGTCAGAAGCTGATTTGATCTGTTCAATCTGGCCCAGCAAAACATGTTCTTCAGGTAACAATTCGACCGGTGGGGGTTTCGGAGCACTGTCCCTTGCCGTGCTTTCACTTGCTGTTCTTGTCCTTGCCTCTCCTGATACTGATGCGCCTTCCGCAGACTGGCTCGATGCGGTTTCGCCTGCTACAGTGCCTGGAGACTTGACCTCTGGTGCTGTGGATAACTTTCCTGCACCAGCTTGCTCTGTCTGGTCGTGAATGATCGGCAGCGGTTCGTTGATATCACGGCCGGTGCCACCTGGATATTGCGTTGATGTTTCGAACTTCGGAACATTCATGTTGAACTTACTTCGCAGCGCGTCCGCAATGTAGGTTGTGCCGCTGCCGATGGAAGGTTCAAGTTGAGCCTTGGCGCCGAACACACCTCCTACCAGAGCCATGCCAGCCATTGATTGACCGAGCTCAGATGCTGACGCAAACGTGCCTTTCTTTGTTAGTGAGTCGTATTCGCTGCTGAATGCTCCAGCTGGTAGCCCAGATAAAGTGCCAGCGAGAATTGGATTCCTCAGTGCCCCGGCAATGCCAAGTCGCCCGGCAACGCTTGTCTCAGCTAACCGGCCCAAGCCGATGCTGCCTGCGGTCAGGGTTGTGAAGGTGGCAGCGCTTCCCACGCCTCCCAGGAGCCTGTCCTTGAGTAACGTGCCCGTGCTGTCGGTTTCCTGGCTAGGGGTCAATACGGCACCGTAAGCGAAGCCGGTATAGGCTGACTCTTTAAGCGACAATCCTAATGTTGAACGATTGGAAAGCAGACCGGATTCGGCTGCTTCCCCAAAAACCCCGGCTTTATTGAGGGCTCCTCTGGTGAGAGCGAAAGGAAGTAGCATGCCAATGGCGCCGCCGAGTGTATTTGCTGTCCACCCGCTGACGCTGGAGTCTGCTTTTGGAGCTTCGACTCCGAAGTCTTTGAAGAATCCGCTGACGCTCTTTGTCGCGTCTTTGCCCATGAACTGCGACACGCCAAGAGCCGGTTGTTCCAGCGCCGAGTAGACGGCTGAATTGACGAATTCATGAACGAAGCTTTCGCGAGTGGCCTGGTCTTCGGCTGACGCATTAACCGGTATGTGCAGCCCGCTTTGCTCTGTTTTCGAGAGATTGTTTGCCATGGAACTGCGCTAGACCGGGTTGCCGAGGGATCTACCTCTATGTACCCGTGGACCAGTGTTCGTAACCCCTGTTGCCAGCCCTGTGGCGCTTGGCAACCTGGCGTCTAAGCGTGTCGGCAGCCCGTCACTGCTTTGTCAACACTACAGATTTTGGTGAATAATCTTCACCGTAGTCCTGCGTCGGCGGCGTGACTAGCGTCCATTTCAAACCTGTGCCTGTTAAATCGAGTTCCACCTTGCCCTTCGAACCTTTATTCGCAAATTCGCTTGTGTAAGACGCCGCTGCGTGACCAGGTTTAGTTATGTTACCCTCGATACGTCCCTTCTGAGCTGGCTTGCCATTTGAATTCGGTGAGGTTGAGTATGTGCCGGTCAACTTGTTTCCGTTCTCTGTGAGAGTCATTTGACAAAAGGGATCCTTTTTCTTTGCCCAGTCACCGCTGAAACTGCCTGGTGCCGCAGTTGATTGCGCTGTGGTTTCTTTTGCAAAGGCGCCATGGACGTTCAGAACAAACAACGCTGAAGCCACAATTATTCGAGTGCGCACGGTCAATCTACCTCCAGAGTCACGGAAAACTCGCCAGGATCTTTCTTCTAACTTTCGATGATAAGCATACACGGCTGAGCTCGGGTAACGGTCTCTTTGTGTTGCAGGATAATTTATTGCAAAGTCACTGTGAATCCCATCAGAGCGTGACCGTTGCCGTTAAATTGGCACTCGACAATATGCGGTTCGGTTGCGTAGGTCACCCGCATATAAGTTTTCAATTTGCGCGATGCCAGTGGCAATACGGACATCTTCTTTTGCACCGTGCGTTTGCTGTCCCTGGAGTTGATTCCGGCTGGACCAGCGTCTGGAAACGGCTTCATATCGCGAATTTTGGATGTACCTCGATATTCGCAACCAATCATTCGAAATTTCTGGCTTTGCATACTATAAGATACGCCAAAGCCAAGATCATAGTATTCGAACATTCGCAAGGTATCGTTTTCGCTTATAGGCACGTCGTAAACCGATGATGGCGCTCCAACTTCGTTCAGCAGAAGACGAAACTCAGGTCCATCGACACTTTTACCAAGCAAGTTGAGAATCAGTTCGTACATTGGGCACCGTTTTTACCGCAAGCCCTACAAGTTCATCCTAGCAGCGATAAGTTCTTCTTCGCCACTTTGTCAGTGACATGTTCTTCCTGCACCACTCCACCATGTTCAAACCTTTTGCCAGTACCGTGTCTATTTTCTGCCACTTCCACGTTTGCATTTGCGACTTCCATGTTTGACTGCCACTTCCCTGACACACCTGTGACACTCTCGTGCCACATTGGTTTTCCGTTTTTGCTTTCCGCCGTCCTCTAAACACATTTTTGTGTAAATCATGAACGCCAGACCTGCGCCACATCTGAGCTCATCAGGTGCGCGCGAATTGCTTGCGATGGTAATTTCCCCATTACTATTTCCCTCCTGTGCATTTAGGGTGTGTGAACTCCTTCTATGCACACATTCTTTCTGAGGCGCGCGGCATGTCAGAGCGATTCGGTATTGGCAAAGTCACTGAAAATGTATCTGACTTTGGAAAAGAATTGGTGCACAGCGCCTTCGTAAATCCGTACAACGCTGTTGTGCAAATCGCAGACAGTACCACGGGCGCAAAAATCCAAAGAATCGAGATGCAGGGCGCTGAAAACAAAGATTCACTTGGAGCAAAAGCTGGTGCGCTGACTGGTTTTGTTGTCGACTTTGCGGCACTTTCAGTTGCAACCAGGGGTGCTACCAAGCCGTTGTTCGCTTCCATGGGTGTAAGCGAGACAAGCGCACTGGCACAAGCAAGCACCATGGGTTTAGCGGGTGGACTCTACGGAGGTGTATTCACCCCTACAGAACCTGGGCAGGATTTGCTTTCCTCTAGATTTAAACAGGCTGGCGTTCAGGCCGGAACTTTCGCAGCCATGAGCCTGGCTACGAGCGCGTTTGGCGGCGCGAATTTCGAAGGCTCACTTTCAAGACGAATCGGCGTCAATGCAGCAGGTGGCGCCGTCGGTGGTGCCACGAATGCCCTGTTGAACGAGCGCATCATGAACAATCGCTGGGCCAGTGGCAGCGAAATAGCTGAGCAGGCAGGCAGCTTCGCGCTTTTCGGAGCAGCCTTCGCCGGAGTCGATTATGCAATTGGAAAAGGCGTCAGCGCCTCCCGTGAAGCTCGTGGTATTGAAACATATCCTAAAGGCGTCACGGAGATGTTGACTCCGTTCAAGCGACTCTCTGATGAGCCAATACTCGGTCCACGCGATGGCAACAAGTTCGATTCGGCTGGTGCTTTCAACCCCACAGCAACCAGATTGCCAAACGGGGATGTCGCCATTCTTTATCGCGCACAAGACCTCGATGGTGTATCGACAGTAGGTTATGCACGCACCGCTCCTGATGGCAAGACAGTCCTGGAACGAAGTGAGGAACCGGTTCTTGCACCTAAGGTTGAAAATGAAAAACTCGGTATCGAAGATCCGCGATTGACGGTAGATACCGTTCATCCAAATCAATATGATTTGACTGCGACAAAGTGGGACGGACGGAACGCGCAACTCGCAGATTGGACTTCGGAAGATTTGAAGAACTGGCACGAGCGCGGCATCATGATGCCCGCAAACGAAGGCACCTGGAACACGCAGTGGACGAAATCTGGATCGATTGTTTCTCGCGAAATCAATGGACAGATGGTGCCTGAAAAGATTGACGGGAAATTCTGGATGTTCTATATGGGCAGTCGAAACGGCATCGACGAACTGGGATTGGCTTCGTCTATCGATGGTGTTAAGTGGACCGACGCAACCGATCAGCCCATATTGCCTGGACGACCGGGGCAGTTCGATTCAAATGTCGTTGAACCCGGACCAGCTGCGATTTTGACAGACAAGGGTATCAACCTTATTTATAGCGGCGGATCGCCGTATGAAGGCAATCGTGGCATGTTCAAGTATCAATCTGGTCTGGCTGTCTTCGACAAAAACGACCCGACCAAACTTCTCTATCGTTCAAGCAAACCAGTCTTCTCGCCAGAAACGCCCTGGGAAATCGAAAATTCTTCAACCACTGTTCATCAAGTTCCAAACGTTGTATTTCCTCAGGGCATCGTCCCAGACGGCAAAAACGGCTATCTGGTGTATTATGGTGCGGCTGATAGTTATGTCGGTCTGGCCCATACAAAATTTGAACCGGTGAATCAATTCAGTGGAATCGCCGATGCGATACGTCAATCGATCATGCGCTCGCCGGCAGCGTTGAACCTGGAAGAGAAAAAAGAAAAATGATCCGCTCCGCCCGTTGCATCATCGCTGTGCTCACGTTAGTGGGAGCTGCAATGGATGTTTCGGCAGATCGCGTAGAGGCAAAAAGCGAGAGCCGAACATCGCAAAAGGTATGCGACGCTAGTGGATCGTGGAGTGCGGATCGAAGCGCTGCTATCGCCGCTTTTGAACGCAACGAGTTCGTAAAAGCGGAGAAGCTCGCAAAGAAAGCTTTTGCAGACACCATTCATATGAAAGAGAACGATCCGCGCGTATTGCAAAGCTCAGAGGATCTCGGTCAGATTTATCTGCGCCAACGCAAATTCGATGAAGCCAGACCGTTATTTACACGCGTGCTTAAATTGAAGGAACGGAAGTATGGAAAAGACTCCGCGGAACTCATTCAACCGTTGAACGATGTTGTCAGAGTAACGTGTGCTGGTGGTGCTTGCTATGACACTATTCCTTACCTCAAAAGGCTCCTGTCAATACGTCGACGGGTGGAACCGAAATCTAGAGATATTCCGATTACTTTGCTTCTAATTGGCGAAGCTTACGAAAAGCGCCAGGCTTACCCGGAAGCGATGGAGTATTTCAAACAATCAGCGCAGGCTGAGAAGCAACGCACAGGCAACGGACCGATGGTTGCCACACTGGCTCGCAACATCGAGCGTGTCAAACATGAAATGAAAATCTGCAAAAAATAGTTCGAATGGTAATTTGCCGCTTTAGATTTAGCAAGGACTAGTCACCTCGCTCCTTATTCCAATAGCAAATCAACACCGCCTTTACATCCGTAAGCAGTACAACCAAAATTTGGATAAGTGTCAAAACCTTTTTTCAGCGCCACCTTTCCTTCTTTGAATCGTCCGGCGATGAAATTTGTTTTGGCAATCCGAAACCAAATTTCGTATGGTGGAATGCCGCTGTTCTTTCTCGTTAATAACTCAGAATATCCTTTCAAGGCAGAATCGAATCTGCCCTGCTGACTGTGCATCTCAGCCAGACAAATTTGTGCCTCAGAATTTCTGTAAGGTGCGGGTTGAGAACTTTCTATTTGTTTGAAGCACCGCTCGGCGTTCCTGAAATCATCTTTGATACCATATGCAATACCGAGGTTTTTTAAGTCGCTGCATATGTCAGCATGCTCACTGCCGAAGACTGCCACCTTAAGAGCTATTAGTTTTTCCAAGCAATCAATATCTTCATTCACGTCGTTTTGCTGAGCTAGCGTCAGATCTGTTTTATACGCTTCCGCTCTTTTTATCATGAGTTTTGATCTAATCGACTCATCGTTTACCTCGCCGAGTCGTCTGGTGTATTCGATAATTGCGCAGTGAGTTGGCGTCGAATGGTCATCCAAATTCAAAGTGCGAAAGCCAGGTGAAGACGAGTAGAGAGCGTAGAGATGGTCGAGCATTTCAAACTGATAGCGCAGACCATCGTTGTCATTGTCATTATAGTAAATAACTTCGCAGAGTAAAAAGATAAGCTGTAGTAAGGTCTTACTATCGTCTTCCTTCGTGGTTGCAATTTTTTCCGCGATTCGCATAGTTAGGTCGTGTACGTTATGCGTTCTGCGTAAATAACTGGTTAGAGCCGCACGACCGAGATTCGGCATAGACGTTTCCAATTCAAACAGACCCGCTTTCAAGTCTTTGTCATCGCTGTCTGTGTTGTCATTTTGTGTTACGGCAGCAGGATCTCGTGCGACGTACGGACTTCCCTGCTTAATTAATTCGTTGAGCGCATTAATCAAATCACCTGAGGCAACAATCTGCTCTGCCCTGGTATCAGGAATGTGTCGGAAAATTCTCAATGCACAGCTGGAGTCACTTTCCGCTGCCCTCAAAAGATCTGATCGCGGCCTGGTCGTTAGCGAATCGCGATCGAAAGCAGAATTGATTTCCGCCCTCGCAGCTCTTAAGTACAAATCGGCTTTGACCTTTTCTCTAAAATTCAGTCGCTGCGCATCGTCAATAGCCTGGTGCCATAGCTTGCTAGCAGCCTCAGCCTTACTGGCGTAATCTTGCAGTTCAGCAGCGGCTTTGTGCTGTTCCAAGATGCTTTCTGCTTGCTGTGTTTGAACAAACAGATAAGCAGAGACCGCTATCGCCGCAGTCATTCCCAGGATTGGAGCTATTAGTTTATTGTGGGCGAGTTTTACCGCAAATGAAGAACTTTGATTTGGAGTAGCGCAAGCGCGCTTGTCAGCATGAGCGTTTCGCGCGTCCGCAGTAGCAACGACATGAAGGCGTACATCGACGTCCGAGGTCGAAGAATCGCGATTGGTATCATCATGCACAATTTGGCTGTTAGCTATTTCCGTAGATACGTCCGCCTGTATTATCGTCTGTTGGTTTTTCGACTTGATTTTAAGATTCATCGTCGCTTACCTTTTTTCAACCAAAAGACTTTGCAGTACAGGATCTTCAAACCGGCACGCCGTTCTACAAAGTTCCATGAATGCACGTTCCGCGTACCGATTCGCAGGCTCATTTCTAATTTCTAAATATATATGTCGAGCCTCAAGGAATTTGCCTTCAACGGTATAAAGCCTCATAAGCGCCACGTTGGCAGCATCATGTGCTTCTCTACCAGCTTTGAATTCCAAATGCTCGTAAAGATAAGAGCTTTGACCTGTGCTTAATCTCTGAACAAGTTTCTGGCGCACTTCTTCTGCCATCTCTAAATTGCCGTTTTTTTCATATATGTGTGCATAGCTTTCTAGAACGTCTGTGACCTGCCTGCTTTCAGTGCCGAAGGCCTGGATATTAAGTCTCAAAAGCTCATCGAGAACTTGAACGCATCTTTTTTGAAAGGCTGGTGACCTGTGCTGGATTCTCGCATAGCATTCACGAATCAACTTTCGAACATCCTCAGAGTCGTGCCATCCCTGACATCGCAAGTAGGCTATGTATGCTGAATCGTATAGATGTTGCGCGAACATCTTGTCGCCCACACTTTTCATGAATTGATAATCCCTGGAGGAATGTCCGGCTCTAACACAGGCAGCATCCAAAGCGGCGTCCAGACCTTTTGCAGCCGACATATCTTTGGCTGACCATAAAGGCTGGTCTTTGAGCCCAGAAGCAACTGGCAATATCTCCTCTACTTGTAATTGACCTGTTCTCATATCGGCAAGGAGCGCTTGTGTTTTCGGCCGATACGGACTGCTTAAAAGTTTTTCTGTAGAAGCACTCTGAAGAAGTGGCACAAAGATTTTTACAGCTTCGCGCAACGAGCCTTGCTTTTCTAACCGTTGCACTTTCAAAAGTGCCGCATCAAGCTGCTTGTCGGAAATGCTTAACGAATTTACATTCTCGGTGGGAGCCATTGATTCAATTAGCATCCAATTGGTTTGAATTTGAGGAAGAAGCGTGTTGGCACTCATACGATAAAATTGAAGCGCTTTGTACAGGTGCGTTTCCTTAGCCGTGATGTCATCACACTCGCGCGCTTCAGCAGGATCGGTCGTCGCAACTTTTACCGCCAGGTCACCGAGCATCCTCGAATTAACATCGAGTTTCGCGGCTTCTGCGAGCGCGCCTTTCCATGCCGCACTTTCCCGCGCCTCACTTTGGCGCTTAGCTTGACTCCAATCCGTTGTATAACTGACGCAGCTCATTTCGAGTTGAGCTAACTGCGCCTGGTCCACATAGTGATGGAAAGCATTTTCTGTTTTACTTCGCTCAATAAGCCACTTTGACGCGAAAGCGGTCGAGGCGATGGCGCCGATCACCAATATTATCGCCAACCGCCGTTTAACCGTTGACCATCCATCAATTAGAAAATTCGTGTTACCAGTACGCGCACCACTAGGCTCCTGATGTGGTGCAGTGGTCATGTTTGGAATTTTGATGTCTGGAAATCTCGCCAGACCTGCGCACTTCTCTAAATTTGGGACTTGAGAAATTTCGTGTACGGATTTTTGTTCGGAGTTCAACTGAACATCATGTGTTGCTTTTTCGACGAGAGTTGCGCTTAAAGCTTGTTCTGCCTGCGATTCCATAAAATAATTGAGCTCTGGTAAGTTCCCCGACTGTACAGAGCTTTTATTACTATTTTGCGTCAAACTCAAAATTGTCAGCAGAAAAATTGAATCGCTACCTTTCAAACTCGCTACCGAGTGAAATGAACTTGCAAAAACAAATTTAGCCCCGATTGGCTCCTAATTGCAGGTTCTCCTATTTTTCTTCTGCAGCAAGTCAACCATTCGTTGATAGAACCGGAGGGTTTTAAGGTTATGAATTCCAAGAGAGGCGCGCAGTTTGCCCTTTCGCTCTCATTGTTGTTGTCTTTGGGGCTGACAACTGCCGCTAACGCAGAACAATTTCGTGCAGCCGATGTTGAAAACGCGATGAAAGGTCTGTCGAGTGAAGACCAGTGGGAACGAAAAAGTGCTGCATATCATTTGAGCGAAATGGGTCCGGTCGCCAAAGATGCTGTGCCTGGATTGATAGCGATTTTGCAGAATGACCCCGCTGCTGGCGTTAAAGGTGAAGCTTGTAACGCGCTGGGTCGCATTGGTCCCGAAGCGGCTCCAGCAATTCCTGCGGTAATCAGTTTTCTGCAAAGCACCGACGGCGGTTATGAGCGAACTTATGCCGCATCGGCTCTGGGAAATATTGGTAAACAGCCTGAAACAGCAGTTCCAGTTTTGATTGCAGCGGTTCAAAATGATTCGGAACCGGTTGTAAAACAACTTGCTGCGCGTGCGCTCGGCAGTTTTGGTGCAGAGGCGAAAGATGCAGTGCCTGTTCTGATTCTCTCAATTAAGAATGGAAACAAGGAGATGCGCGAAGCTGCCGCGAGCAGTCTGGAGCAGATTCCGTGTGCACCTAAAGACGTGCCTGCGCTGACCGCCTTGCTTAGCGATGAAATTGATTCAGCGCGCAGTGCAGCCGCTAAATCCATTGGCGGTGCTGGTTCTGA
>DATNPY010000039.1:0-93325 GCA_036702955.1 Drouetiella sp.
ATTCGGTTTAGACTTGCGCATTCAAAAGCTCCGTTTTTTTGCTTGAAACAGTGTCTTGGTAAACCTGATTCTGAGCCAACTGACAGGGCTTTTGTGCTTTTTAGAAATGAATTTGGTATCACTCCCGTGAATTATCCGGGACATGGCTTGAATACTGTATGCATGAGTATTAAAGTATTTTTTTCAAAAGGCAAGTGACGTGCACCGGCTGTGGTGCACATCACTTTGCGTTTTTGTGGTCTCAGCAAACGTCTTGCTGGAGCGAGCTGACCTCAGTTCGCTCCGACGTCAGCTCTTGCCGTCATCGTCGGCTGCTGCCTGAACATGCGTTCGAGTTCATACAGTACCGCTTCGATTTGAGCCGTCATAGCGCCGTCGCTCGAAGAATCCGGCTTTGCCACCAGGCTTTGCAGCGCCATTGCCTTCTGGTATTCCCGCGACGCGCCGGCAATGTCGCCGCACTTCAGCTTCGACAGGCTCTTGATGGCATAAGCCGCAATCAAGCGTGACTCCAGGCAGCCGGCTGCGTCATCGGCATAGGCGCAAGCCGTGCCGCTATTGCCGATGTTGGCGAGAGCCCATTCCAATGAGCTGACCGTTCGGTCCGCCCCAGATGAGCCGTTGTGCCCGCGATTGAAGCCCGCGGCGATCAGAAGTTCGAGATTTTTCATTCGTTTCCTTAACGGTTGTTCGACAAACATAACGATGTACCAATCGCGTCCGAACGTAACTCAGACGCGACCAGTCACACTTCGAGCCAAGATTACCTGCGCGTTGCTCAGGCGATCTTGAATTTCTCCGGTCTGTAGCCGATCTCGGCGCAACCGGAGACGACGACCTTTCCGTGCTGGTTGGTCACCGTAGTGTTCAGCTTCATCACGCCGTGCTCGAAGCTTGTGATCGTAGCGGTTGCCGTGATCACGTCGCCTTCGCGAACGGGCAGGTGGAAGCTCACGGTTTGAGAACGATAAATCGCTCCGGGACCGGGTATCTTCGTGCCGATTACCGCCGATATCAGCCCGGCCGAAAGCATACCGTGCGCGATGCGACCTTTGAAGATCGTGCCCGCAGCGTAAGCTTCGTCGAGATGAACAGGATTGGTATCGAGCGTCACCGCGGCGAAAGCCTCGATGTCGGCGCGCGTGACTGTTTTGGACAAGCTTGCGTTGTCACCGATGTTCCAGGAAGTCATGTCATTTCCTTTCGGGTCTGGCAATTCCTGACTTCAGTTTGTGCGCAGATTCCCTCTACTTTTCGGTGAAGGAGTTCTGCCCACGCTCAGCTCGTTGGGCACCATTGGCGGTGCGAAGAGAAGGTGTCGTCAAAGTGTACGCTGGCATGCTTCGAAAGGCAGTATGCCTTCAGCTGCGTGAGATGGGACTTAGCGGCTTGTGAGCCAGCGGCGCACCTGATCGAGCTTACACTGAAGCCAGTGAATCAGTGCAAAGGTTCCCACCACGAGGTAGAAACCTGTGAACAGAATCACAATCACTGCCAGCTCTCCGGTTCGCACCCTGACATAAGCTTTACTGCTCGTCCATGAGTAATCTTCCGCCGCCACCAGGGCGAGAAACACTCCCGCACCCAGCAATAGCAGAGCGCACGTAAACCAATTACGCATGTCAGCACTCTCCCTGTCGATTGTAGAACTTGGTACCGCCTCGTCGGCAGTCATATTGCACTTCGAGTCGGAGCTCATTGAGTTCCTTACGAACAGAGATGAACCGCAGATACTCGGCGCGTAGTTTTGAACCAATTCTCTGGCTCGGATTGTCTCGCCATTTAGCCACCCTGGCTCTTATGCGGGCAGCTTGTTCTGCAAGCAGCAGAAGCCTTGCGCACGAGCTTTCGAAGACATCGATGCTTTTGCGCTCGGCACGCATCCTGGTGAGGTCGCCGTGAAACGAGTCAAGCTGGATGAAGAGCATCATCATGTACTGACGACGCACTTCGAAAGCTCTGTATACGATCTTGCTGAACCTGGCTCGCTTTCTGATCGAGTCGAGCAAAGCTTGTCCCTCAGTCAGGTGTCGCTGCAAGCGATCAGCGATGTTGACCTTGTCTATGCCGCTGAGACGATGTGCCAGTTGCTTTCTGGCCTTCTCGACACGATGTTGTGCTTGTTGCAACTCGACTATGGCCCCGCGCAGAGTACTCCCTTCGTCGACAGCGCATCGGTTGAACAGGGCGAAGTCAAATTCCGAATCATCGACTATCGTGTCATGTCGTGGAAGCTTATCGACCTCAGCGATCTGCTCGCACGCGAAGTGCATATTCAGCTCGATTTCATTTGCGTCTTGCACCGCGCCTTTGAGCTCTTCCCACAGGCGAGTGAACTGGGTTCGCTCTACCGCTAAATCAAAACCCGAAGGCACAACGGTAACATCGTTAGTTAACATAGTGGCCTCCTCGATCTCTGAGTTGGGCCGTTGTTCATTCGCACCCCGCTGCTGGAAAGGCAAACGGGGTGCGAAGAAAACGATCACAGGTTAACGATAATGGCTAGTCGGCCAGTAAGCCCTTTTTCACTTTCCGGTCCAGCAGTGCCGACACTTCAGTATCGGCAAACAAGTCAGGATAGCCGGATCCGGGGCACTGCACCGCCCAGTTGTAGATGGTGCGGAGCTGTTGCGGATCGGTGATCAGGGGCGATTGCTGCCGCACTCGGTCAAGACCATCAACAACCTGGCTCGCCAACTTGCGGTACAGGGTCTTAATAGTCGCGGCGAGGGCAGCCGCTCCGTGTCGCGCCTTATCTTTGCTGGTCTGATACTCCACCATGCCGTGCAGCTTGAGCACCTCGGTGCGAGGCCAGTGCGTGGCCATCAAGTTCCACGGGTCTTGATCTTGCCCGCCTTCTCCCGCCGACCTGAAGTCGGTGCGGAGGATGAGGCAGGGCACGTCGAGCATCTTGGCGTACATGAACTCCACGACGGTGCCGGCATCGAGGTTGGCGCCGTCGAAGTTGAAGATGGCCATGTCGCAGGTCATGACGTGCTTGAGGTCGAGGTTCCGGATATCGACAGTGCGATGAACCGGCTCCTCCAGATCTTGAGGCAGAATGCACTCGTAGCGACCGCGGGAGATTTTGCGGATGAACTCTCCAAGCAGGGAGTTTCCGATCAGGTCTTTGTGGGTCCAGAGGTCACCAGCGAAGTAAACCGTAAAGGGCTTCTTCGCAGATGGAGTGCGCGTCCTGCGGGTGGTGGTGGTGCTGGTTTCAGTCGACTTTGAGGTGGTCATGGTCTGGTCCTTCTGCTTTCGCGAAGGCACCATGCACACGCCAACATCGACTGTCATTGCGTCCAGCTGCCAATTTGGGGAAACGTCTGGTAGCTTTCATTTGCAAATAGCCTTTGTTAGCGAAAGACGAGCCTTCGCTGGTTGATGCTATCTGCGACAAGATTCGTCACGAATCAACCGGAATGGCTGTTCATGCAAACTTGACTCAACCAACCGATCACGCGCCTGCCTTGAAGCTATGCCAAAACCGACTGCCTGTGCAGCGAGAATTTTGAGCGAAAGCTTCAGAGTGTGAGGTCGAGGAATGTTCCTTGTCGAAACTACATGTGATCAGTCAATGCCCTGAGCCTACAGGAGTACAGGGGCGTGGGTTACTGCGCGAGCTAGCGCACGATGTCGGACCGGTATTTGTCAAGGAGTGTGTACCACTTGCAGGATAGGTGATTTGGGCATTTTTGTTTGACCGCGAATGACAAACCGTTACGTGGTTTGAAAGTGAGCGGAATTTTCATCAAATGCGCTTGCTGTCTGGCTTATTCAAGCTAGCGCAGGCGGATAGCTAGCGCGCTTCGGCCAGGTTTACACAACGTGATTATCTTGCGTACATCGCCGCTCTCAGACCGTAGCGCAGCAGCCCTGAGAAAACTCGTGGACCCTGTTTTTTGATTTGAGTTTCAACTGGATGTGCTCTGGGGTCGTTGCCTATGAATGGCTCAGATTTGAGATTGGCGCCCTGAGCAATCTGCCCAGTTGTAGGATCTCTGAATTGCTCATGTTTGTCGTACAGATTTTTTCCGTAGCTAGAGTAGACCGCCGTGTCGAACTGTTCATAAGGCACAAACGGTCGCATCGCCATGCGCTCGTGCATGAGAACGTCTGTCGTTTTTACGTTACGTGGCGGAATGTTCTTGCCGGATGGATCGACTGCGCCGGGATTGTAGAAAACGTCTGTGACGCCCAACTTCTTTTGCGCTTCAAACTGGATATCAAAGCCCTGCATGCGGCTGCGATTGCTTTCAGCCTTGGAATGGCTCTGCAGGTGCTCCATTTGCATCTGGCTGAACATCTGTTTCTTCTGCACGGTCGAGAGAGATGGATTAATCCAGACCTGATACAGTTGCTGCGCCAGCGTCAACTCCTGAGCCAGGTCCGCCGCATTCCAATATCCAGGCAGACAGGTGAGCACAGTACCGTCAGGAGCCAGCACAAACATCTGGATATTGTGCGGTCCTGCACCATTGGTAGTGTCAACAGCTTGTTCATCGGGTTTATGTTTGCCCGACGCACCGGCATACTTCTCATGAGAAATGTCATGAAAACCGCAGACGAATTGTTCTTTGAGCATCGAAAAGGCTGGGTCCTGCGAGAGCGACACGGCTCTCAAGCTATTTCCGGCACTTCACGTTGCTCCGTCGATTTTGCCGAGAATGTGCAGCCAGAAAATCAACTTGCCTGACTTCTGGGCTTCGTCTTCAGCCTTATTCAGGTTTTTGTACCAATCGATGTCGCTGGTCAATGCATGCACGCGCGCTGAGCAAACTTGCCCTTCGAGGACCTTTTCAGCCTGTGCAGCAGGAATGCTCAGCGCGGCGCTGGCTGATACCAATACCGCAAGCATAGACAGAACCCTGGCTCTTTTCATAGAGAGACTCCCTCGTCTGGATGATGTATTAATACCAGCGGGATATGCATTTTTCGTGAAGTCATGTGGTGGTTCCATTTCAATCAACCGCTTTTGACTGAGGCTATACTTGTCCAGGATTTTACTCAGGGCAGTTCTGATGCGCTTTAATCTCAATTCCGGAACGCGCAGTGCCAGACCTCATGCGATAGTCTTGGCGACGCTGCTGATCATCTTGCAGCAGTTCATCGGTTCATTACCTGTTCAGTCGGCAAATGTCAATTTGACTGTCAAGAAAAGTCAGCTGCCTTTCGTTTACATCCCATACACATCAGACGTTCACTCGACCACGCTCTCTGCCGAGGCGATTCAGCTGGCTCAGCAGTTGCACCTGACCGAGCGATTGTTTGAACTGTCGCAATTGAGGAAGGCTCGTGAAGCGGACAAAAGCTCGCTTTCCAGCGAGCAAGTCGAAAGATACCGAGATCTGAGAGAGGATGTCACTGAAGTTATCGAACAAACTCGCCTGGAAGTGGATTTTGCGCAGGCTGAACTGGCGCGGGAAATTGCAGTGCACAGCGAATTGCTGGCAGCTTATACAGCCGATCGCAACCGCAAAGTAAATCTTTCGAATGCCTGGGGATACCGCACTAATGGTGTTCTCTGGGCAGCTGCTGAAGGGCTGGACATTCCCACTTATGCACATCCCAAATATTCAATTCCTTCAGGAATTGTTGGAATCGTTGCCGGTCTTGCTCCAAGCGCGTTTTCACTCTATGCCTTGCGGCAGGACAGTGGCGGCAGATTCGAGCGTAAGCCGCATCCGAACATGCTTTCGAAGGTGTTCAACTATCATGTCACTCCCGAGCTGGAATACCCTGATTCAGTCTGGACATGGCTGAATTCCCAGGCACCAGTCGGTCCGAAAGTAACTCGGTTGGAGTTTTTGATTGACTGGTGGCAGAAAGACGGCAACATTCGCTATTTCACTGAAAAACCGACTCATCATCAACTGGACCTGCTGACTGCGACAGCGCAGGATGATTTGACTATCCAGTTGATCTCAGACCGGCTGTCCATGCTGCGCACCGTCGACGCGATGATACTGGGCATGAACCGCCCGCTTCTCGAGATGATGATGGTGGTGCGTGGCACGAAAGAAATCGGCAAAATCGAATCTAAGTGACGTTTGCAAAATATGGAAGTGCGTCAGGAGCTGCGTCAGGAGCTGCGTCAGGACCTGCCTGTGGACGGACTGCTCCATCAACTCTGGGCGAAATGTGCAGCGGAAGCGTCCTGATTTACTATATGTCTAAGTATCGCTTCGATTTTTTAGAACGCAGGGAAAGATGCCGGTCGCAATCCGCGACCGGCATCCCCTGATAAACGAGCGCCGAGCTAGGCGACAGTCAAATTACGCGACCGTCTCCAGTCCTTGAAGTCTTCGTGTACGGCAGCGCTCATTGTGTCCACGGCAGTGCGCAGCCAGCCCGAAGGGCGTTTGGCCATGTCGCGCTTGATTTTGGCTGCAGCACCCTTCGTGCCGAGGTGCACATTTGCTGCCTCGAAGCCCATGGCAAAAAGCAGCGCTTCCTCGTCGCGAACCTTCGGCAGAGCGCTCAGCTCCATCTTGGAACACGAGGGCGAAAGCCGCCGCACGACCCACTTTCCCTGTGTCTGCAGGTAGGGGTCACGCGACCGGATGGCTGCGTCGAGCACCTCCTGCAGGTGCGACTCCGGCTTCTTGTCGCCGTATGCCCATGAGCAGGCCGAGGGCAGTAGCGCCTTAGCCTCGCGGGCGATGCGCGCGCCATCGTGCGTGGCGATGACGACGAAACGCTGGCGACCCAGACTGCCCACACCGGCGCGGCGCTGAAAGCTCCGGTAGACCGGCTTGGGTTTCGGCAACATGCTCTCGATTGCCGTCTTTGCTGTCGTTGTCAGCGATTTCACGGCGCGGCACTGCGTGTCGAGCTTGCGCCAGAAGTGCGACGGAACTGCCAGCCGGGCAATTGCCATGGCGCGCAGCTCGGGATTGTCTTCCTCCAGCACGATCGGCTTGCCACCGCAGGCGATGCTGGCCATGTAGCCGCGCAAAATCGCCTCGCAGGCTCTGTTCTTGGTGATTACAAGGTCGCCGACAGCAATCGCTTTGGCGGCGCTTGTGGCCAGGCGAACCAGGTCGAATGTGTACGGCAGCTTGTACGCTTCGTCGAAATCAGCGATGCCGAGAATCAGCCTCGCTTCAATGTCGCGCCAGGTGCTGTACTGCTCGACGTGGAGGTCGCCGATGGAATTGACGCCAGGAGCGTCTTGCAAGTCCGGGCACAGCTCGGGAAAAATCTGCGCCCAGCGGTAGAAGGTGGCGCGCAAGAAAGCAAACTCATCGTCAGCCATCATCTGGTGCTTTGCATCGAGATCGGCGGCGACGATGGTAATAAAGCTTTTGACCCAGTCCTCGTAGAGGCTGGTGGCTTTGACTATTTTCATGTGAAGTCCTTTCTCCAGGTCATCTGCACCAGTTCAGTGGCAATCCGCAGATTGTCTCATCACCATCGGCGCAGATGCGTGAAGCGTTTGGAAAAATCTCATACCACACCGCAAGACCCTGTCTTGTGCAAGCACGGCGATGTCTGGTTCGTAAAACGGGGCTGTTAGTTACTGTGTTGGAAAAAGAAAAGAGATGTTTTGAAACTATCAAAAGAGGCGATTTATAAACAACAAAGCGCTGACTACATGAGAGACAACAAACTAATGCATATTGCGCCCCTTCGCTAACAACGATCCGTGCCCTGCGCTAGCTCAGAACTGTTAGTGAGTTTGGTGGATACATTTGATGCATCTAATAGATCGGCCAAGTTGAAGCAGAATTGATTGCATCGCTTCGACTACCAATCTGAGTAAACACCCCTCTGACCTCTAAAATTGCCTTTTATGTCTTGAAACGCGCACAGGATTAGCGTGTCACATTCTCGCCACGAATTTAATTTGCCAAAGTGAGACGGCTCTAATATATTGACATTACCCCTATCACCTTAGTAGTTCAACCAACCCACGCTAAACGCGTGAGCACTTTGATTCGCCACCTGATAAAACAGGCAATTCGAACAAAAGGCTGACCCTCGGCGTTCCCCTTCGGCTCAATATCGATGCGTACTCAGACTGGCTCTGAGTGCTGCTGAAACTCGGCGTCGCACTTTCCCCAAACCCTTCAGGTAAGTCATGCTCGACAAACATAATCACCCTGGCGACCACGTCGATCCCACAGTCAAACTCGACAACGTCGATCGACATCTTCAGACTCAGGCAATCCAATTGCTGGGCGACCCGCATCTGATGGCTGCTGTGACCGGCTCTCATAAGCACATGTCGGCGCATGATGCAGCGGCGTGGGGACTGACTGGCTTCGCACTGGTTGGTCACGAAAATACTCCCGCTCAAAATCAAGCCGCCATCGCCAAAGGCAATGATGTCGCGAGCCGCGTCATGAATACCACAGTCGCGACTGAAGCTGACGTAAACGCTGCGCTCTCTGCTTATGGCGACATCAATGGTGGCTTCCTCGATAAGGAAGGTTCTTATGCTCAAGCCAATCTGGCTGGTGCCATCTCGCATGCTCAAAACAGACTGGACCTGCAAAGATTAGCCTCCACAAACGGTACCGGAGATAACGCGTATACGATTCAGACACAGTTCGCTTCGCCCGCAGACTATCAAGCTTTTGTCAAACAGCAAGCCGATTTGAAGTCAAAACCAGACAACGCAAATGACACTCGCTCAGTTTCACTGGCAAGCACTGAAGTATTTGATCGCAAGGTTGTTTCGACTGTAGGAAATTCGACCAAAGATGCTGTTACTGGAACTGCCTCATATCTGGAAGCAAATGGCGAGAAAAAAGAGTTGCCTAAGCCAATAGCTGCATAAGTAAATAGACAGTTTTTAGAATAAGTGACCACGCTCCAACCCAACTGCGTGGACATTTGTTTGAGACTAAACTTGCATACGATTTAGTTTGAGCTTTCCAGCCGAATGTGCGTGATTCCAGAGTCATAAATTGCCAGGCTGTAGGCAGGAGATGCACCGGCAGTTATTTCTGGAAGCTCACCATCGGGTCGCGACTTGACCACCGCGCGGACCGACCAACTGCCCACTTTTGGGTAAGTGGTTGCCACTCTGTGGTCCTCTACTTTACCGATCGGATCTCTGGGTATTTGAATTTCCCATGTCGTTTGGTGAACATCAGGTGATACTAAATATGGTGAGTTCCAGCCGATCGTTTTGCAAAATGTTTTTGCTGAACACGGGTCTTTAAGCGTGATATCGACGCTTCTGTCATCCACTACCGAGCACGAGGCAATCTGCCCGCTTTTGACCGCGTTTTGTAACGCGTCAGAGACGGCTTTCGGCGCACTCAGTTCAGTTATTTGTGATTTGAAAGCACTGATAGCTTCCGCCAGATCCACTGGATATCCGTTGCTTCTGGCGGTTCCCAAATCTCTGTTAGACAAAAACCTACGCTGCTCGGCGCGTTTGAAGTAAACTTCGCCGAGCTCGTGGAAAGAGTTTGCGGTGGTGGGGTGATAGCCGATTGCCGTGTCGTAATCGCTGATTGCGCGAACGGCTTCTCCCTGGCTAGCTAAAATGTCGCCCCTCGTGATGTATGGGTCTGCGTCACCGGCGTCAAGGCCAATCGCTTTTGAGCAGTCTGTCAGAGCATCTGCTGGGTCTCCGGCGCGCCAGTAGGCTTCTGCGCGATTCGCCCATGCTGCCTCGTCGCCTGGATTGAGGGCTACGGCTTTTGTAAAGTCCGCTATCGCTTTGTCATACTGCCCTAGGCGCAGATATAAGAAGCCCCGGTTGTTATAGGCGATCTCGTTGTTTGAATCGAGTTCCAGAACCTTCTGAACGTCTTTGATTGCCTTGTCGATTTTTCCTAACTTGCCATATGAAAACGATCGACTAATGTACGCATCGGTAAACCGCGGGTCTTGCTCGATTGCTTGATTCAATAATGGCAAGGCTTCTTCGAACTTTGATTGGCTATTCAGTGCATGCGCTTTCAGGTAGAGGGTCTTAGCCGATAAGTCTGACGGCGGGCATGTAGCGTTAATTGCAGGTGCCGCCGGAGCCAATAGAAAGAACGACGCAGGTGTGAGAAGTAATGATGCCAGGCGTCCCAATGAGGACAATTCAAATCGCATATTCGCTCCTGCCGAAGTATCAATTATTGATGTTAACGCTAATCCGAATTTCTGTCTCAATCCAAGAAGTTGACATGAAGACTGGCGTGCGATTTCTCCAGCATTTTTCACGGGCACTTGCAAAAATTTGACTTAAAAAGTTTATTTTAGGTTATCTTTGGAGAAATTTTTTAAACCGGCATCCGGGGAGGGGCGCCGCCCCTCCCCGAACGCAATGAAAGGCTGGTGGATCAGCCCCTCAGGTCATCGGCACGGCTTGACGTCGACCTGGCGACGCAATCGACGTTGGCTGACCACCCCGGTGCGGTTACTTCACCGACGGGTCACTGAAGGTCGTCACCGCCTCCTGCTGCTCCTTCGAGTCGACGTAGCTGAGGGTAACGGCGTCGCCCTCTCGCACGAGCGCGAGCGAGTCGTAGACCTTGCTCGTGACGGTGAAGGTGTGGCTGTCGCCAGTGATGGTGATGTAGTAGGTCGAGGTACCGGCGACGATGTTCCAGCCGACGCGCTTCACGACGCCCGTGACAGGAGTGCTTCTGGTGCCCTGCTGCGCGACGTTGCCAGAGTTGCCGCCGCCACCCGCGATCCAGCCCTTGTAGGCGTTGAGCGCGTCCTGACGGTTGTTGGCGAACTGCACGTTAGCCGAGTCGAGGCTGTGCGCGTCGACGAAGCCCACACCGGCGAACGACTCCGTGCCGTTGTCTTGCGCGATGCCGTAGATGGCGACCCAGGTCGGACGACCCTCGATCTGATAGAGCTGCACGCTCTGCACGTCCATCTTGTTGTTGGTGTTGGCCTGGATCTTCTGGAACGCCTGGTTGACGATGCTGCCCACGCCGATGCCGGAGAGCCCCGGATAGAAGGTGCCCCTGGCGTCCTGCGTGCTGTAAACGATGACACCGTTGGCACTGGTGTCCGAGTCGTTGTTCGACGTCATCGGCACGACCCACACCGGCTTGTCGGCGTTGTTGTAGACGAGCTCGATGCCATCAGGCTTCTGCTGGTAAGAGTTGGAGAAGTTCGGCCAGCTGCTGCGCTTGTCGCTCCAGGCGCCCCAGTCAGTGAGGTAGCTCTCGACGATGCTCCTGGACATGACGCGGTCGACCCAGACCGGCACCTTGTCGGGTGCGAAGCTCTGAATGGCGCCGGTCTGCGCGTCGACGAGCAGAACCTGCGACACGACCTGACCCTGCGCAGCCCAGGCATACTTCCAGGCAGTGATCGTGTAGAACGGCTTCCAGCTGTCGTCGACCTCGAGCGTGGCCTCGTCCAGATGCACGCTGATGAAGCCGCTCATGTAGAGGTGCCGCTCCAGCTGACGCTCCCACGACGAGCCGGGCATCAGTTTGATGTTGTAATCCTGCTTCACGTCAGCGACGCCGTTCGGGTCCTCGGCGTCGACGCGGATGTATCCGGGGCTGTCGGGTGCGGAATCCCAGAACTTCTTCCAGCCCGACTGGATCTGCAGCGGAGCGATCCACCACAGGTGCCCGCCCACCGACTGCAGGGTGTAGTCCGAGATGTCGGTCTTCCAGATGCTGCCGAGGTTGCCGCCGGTGCTGCCGATCACCTGGTGACCGCGGTACGCCGCCATAGCCTGGCTGACCATGACGATGTGGTTCGGGTCGGTGTCGGGGAGCTTGTCGTCCTTCGACGCGGTCGTGATGTGCGCGAGCCCGGCAAGGCGCTCCTTGTGCCCGGTTCCCCACGCGGTACACATCGTCCAGATCATGCAGGTGAGAGCCAGCACCACCACCGGTACCACAAACGAACCGGCTGAAGCCCAGACGGCAGTCGGAATGTCCTCAGATGAGCGCGAGGACCCGTAGGAGTTGTAACGCGACGACTGCTCGGGCTGCGGCTTCTCCTTGCCCCAGAAGTAAGAACTGACGCAGCCGACGATGGCGGCGATGAGCAGCGTGAAGAAAATGATCCAGAATGTGCCGCCGAGGAAGCCGTTGAACGTGGGCTTGACGAAGTAGAACCACAGCTTCAACCCGTACAGCACGGCGAAGCCGCCCACGAGTGCGGTGATGACGGTGTTCTTGACTTTCCTGCCGGACCAGAAGAAGGCGCCGACAGCGAGGATGACGGCGGTGGGAGCAGCCCACCAGGCAGCCAGTTGCGTTGTCTCCGATGTGAAATTGAGCAGCCAGTGGAGTAGCGCTGCGAACATGTGTGTCACTTCTTTCTGTCATCGTTTGGACACGGATGTTGCCGATGTGCGGTTGCATTGCGCGTTTTGCTTCGCCGGGCTTATCAAACAAGCCTAGCTAATCTTGACCTGATGGTACTCTTCCAGAAGAACCTGCCCTCGCCTGCCCCATCTTTCTGCCGCACGTTCTGCTCGCGCTCGAGATTTGGCGATGGCCGCAGCACAGCCATCGTCACCCCATTGACTGACGTGAGCGCTCATCGCAGCTTCGACTTGAGACCAGTAGTTTTGCACCTCCACAAAGCAGTTGCCATCGTTTGGCTCCTGAAGTTCGTCACCGAACCACAACACCTCCTCTACCTTGTGACCAGCGAGCGGCTTGCGCCAGAAAAGCCACCAGGGGAGCACCTCTTGCGACCTCGCGAGGGGATACACAGACTCCCACACAGACCGCGCACCGTAGATGTGATCGGGGTGCTCGGCGCCCCATGATGTCGTCTTGATGTTGGAAGGGCTGAACGTCACAACTACCGATGGCCGCAGGCGCCTGATCACATTTGCCACGAGGCGATCCAACTTACCGTTGCTGTACTCGGTCTTCAGCCCTCCATCTTTGCGTTGAAGAAACACTACTTTCTTGACGCCCACGGCCAGGGCCGACTTGATCTGCTCACGCTCGCGCTCGCGTACTTTGCCTGCGGCATCGCCGCTCGTAACCACGACATAGATGACCTGAGCTTCATGCTCTATCAACCAGGCTGCGAGCCCAGCGGCATGAAAATCGATGTCGTCGGGATGAAAACCGAACATCACCACGAGCCTGTTCTTGTAGGCTCCTGCATTAAGTTCCATTGAAGATTCCTTTTCACGAATCTTGTGAGAACGATGGAATAAAGAAAATCTCTTCGCGCACCTATCGCAGCTTGCGCGCTCTCCTGAGCACCACTTCGTCGCGAACAGCCATCCCCGACACAGCGGCTTCAGCTGTGAAAGTGCAGTCCTTCATAGGATTTGGGCAGTTTGGAGGCGGGCTCGAGGTCGTTCAAGAAAAACAATACGTGCATTCATGGTTGCGAGGCAAAGGCGTTCAGATCAAGTTAGCCTGGCTCGTGTGTATTTTATTTGCAGACATTCGGGCAACGCAGCTTACGCGAACTTCTCACTGGATTGGCGACCGGCCGTAATTGGACATTTATCGGCAGACCAGGGTGATGTCAGTCCTGGTGCTATTCGACTGATTGTTGCTGGATTTTCTGGTCCACTGAAAGCTAGAACCTTTCAGCTAAGCCGCAGGGGGACGCAAAAAGACTACGCCGGCCCGGTAGGCGTGAGTATTCCAGGCCGAGAGTGGATCGTGCGACCAGACTTTTGAGCTGGAGTGATTATCCCAGGTGCCGTCGGTTCCAACTATTCCGGTATGAGCATAACCGCCCGCTCCGCTTCCTTTGGGGCGACGGTAACCACAGACAACGTCGCCTGCGTGTGGCGTCGTTGAAACCGTCCAACCATGCGCCACCAGCTGGTCCTGAAGTGCTGAGACGCTGATCGAGTTTGCATAGCTAAATCCAGCTTCGTTCAAAACCGCGGAAACCGAAGCTGCACAGCCCAATCGTCCGCCATTCAAGTATTTCTGCCACATGGCGTGTCCCACGTTGCGGTCAGCTGCTGCCATGATCTTGCCTTGCGCATCGCTGACTGTGATATCTCCGAGGCTATGCATGCGGCTTTCCGCCAACTTGAACATGTTTGCACCGGCTTGTCTGTAGTCTGTATATCGCGAATTGTCGAAATCCGCCGCAGTGGGCGTGCGACCAAGCACGAATGCCAGTGAGATTTTGCCCGCATCGTCGTCACTCAGCCTGTCAGGGTTTGCCCCGAGCAATTTGGCCTCGTGCTTGATTCCAGCTTCGGATACAAGTTCCTGCATCTCTCTGGGAAGAACTTTGTTTAACTGATCCTGGGTAAGCGGCTGTCCACCACCATTCATGTCGCTCAAAAATTTGAGCAAATCATTTTGAACCTGCGGATTTTCCAGAGACTTAGCGTAGTGGTCTAAAGCCTTAACTGAGTCACGTACAGGATCGTTTGGAGCGAGATGTGCTCTGTCAGCATCATGATTTACCTTCGCAGCATAGCTTTCAATCGCTTTCTCCAGTGCTTGTGGATGCTCGCGCATGTAGGCTTGCAATTTCGAAAGGTCTGGCGGATTGCCGAGGTCGACGCCCATCAAGTCCGCCAGTCCAAGCATGGTAAAACCCTGATTCAAGCCATATCTACCCACGCGATAGCTATGGTCTGTGTTCTCTCTAACTGTCTGGTAAGGGTGCGCCCGGTCTGGATTGAACAGCGCCGCCGCAGCATCTTTGGCGGCTGCAACTGAATTCGCTTCTTTGGGATTTTGTGGCACTGAACGAGAGGGGATCATCTGATCTACGCCAGCAGGGCTTGCATCTCCAGCGTGCCTGCCTGGTGCTGATTCGCGAGGAATGGTCGCGTGTCCGTGACTGCCGCGAACGCGATTCATCAGATCTGAAGTGTGCTTTACGTCAACTGGCATTGCTGGTGGTGCCGCTTTGCTCACCTCGGGAGCCAGTTTCTCAGCGAATTTTTGCTCTACTTTGTCGCTCACCAGATTTTGGGGATCAGCGATTTCCACCTGCTTCAGGTTGCCTGTGCGGGTTGGAACATCTTTCAAAGCGTGGCTGAATTTATCCACGATGCGAGCGCCCTGATATTCGACGAGATCGTCAACCGCCTTTTGTTGCACTTTGTCTGGGGCACTTGTTTGTTTGGCATCACGGGCAACCTGGATAACTACATTTGCATCGTGAGGAGGACCTTCCGGATTGTGGACGACAGTTACAGAGCCATCTTTTTTGACGATAAAATTGGGCTTTGCTGCGTGCGCGTCAGCGTTCTTGTTCTCGAACACAACGGTAATCTTCGGTGCTTTCCCCGCTTCAACAGGTTTGTGGTCGGCTGCGGCATGTTTGTCTGACGCCTGCTTGAAATTTCCTTCTCTGATGTTCTGTTCGACCGACTTCCTGGCGTCAAATTGTGGCTTTTCAGCTTGAACTTGCGATGATTGATGCGCCGCGACACTGTCTCCGGTAGTGCGTCTTTCACCGTCTATGCTTTTGAGGTGAAGCGAAGGGCTGTTGAAATCAATGATGTGTGAAGGAACCGGATGATGCTTGTCAGTGAAGAGTGGGGTGAAAATTAGTGCGTCATGAGATTTTGTCAAATGATCTGATTGCGAATCGTTGCGATGTTCGGGTTGATGCGCTCGTTCCGAAAGTCTGGCATTTTGCGATAACTGACCTGGTTTCGTCAGGTGTCGAACTTCATCGAGCATGTGATGATGAGGTTCGTTCCGATGTGCGTTTCCATGTAGGCTGCCATTGTCGCTGCCGTGAATTCCACTGTGCTCTCCGCCGTGGTCGGTGCCGTGCACTCCACCGTGCTCGCTGCCGTGGTCGCTGCCGTGGTCGCTGGAGTGCACCCCGCCATGTCCGCTGCCGAAGTCGCGAACGTGGTTGTGCAAATGCGTGCCATGTTTGGTCAAATCATGTACGTGGTGTTCCGGCTTGTGGACCATTTTGTTCACGCTAGTCAGGGGCAGCAAATTGAATCTACCGCCAGAACATTGCAAACTTCTTGCATAGTCATTTTTTGTGAGACTAAATTTGATTCTGGAAAAAATTGATCATTTTCTTCACGGCAGAGTTATCAATTTGCGACAATGTGCATTCCCTCTCCTGATCGACCAAAGGCGCCAACGTGAAACTGACCATCTTGCAGAAAGGCTTGTTAATCGTTCTGCTGTCTGTCGTCCTTCAGATAATCTGCGTTGCCGCTCAATTTCTTTTGCAAAACGAAGTTGAGCGAGAACTGGCTCGTTATCAGCATTCCACCAAAATTGTTCATCTGGTGGAAGAAACGATTCGCGATCTGTACTTTACCGGAAACGCTGTGAAGATGGGACGCGAATTCCAAATCTCAGAAGCCTCGCGCGCTATCGACAAGATGTATCCGACAACCAAACGAAGATTGGCAGAGTTGCGCAAGCTGATTGGAGATAACAAAGAAGAGCAGCAACTAGTGAACAACGTCGAGGGGCCGCTGCTCGGAATGGGTGATGACATCTATCGCGCCAAAAATCTCCTGCGAGAGGGAGAGTTCGAAGAAGCGAAGACATATCTCGTTAAGAGCAGTGTCGATGCGAAGACTATTATTCCTCGCGTCGCGGATAACCTCTTCATCCTTCTCAACCGCGAAAAGCAGATTGAGGAGCAGAGCCCCGGAATTCAGGAAGATTTCCGCAAAAAGATTCAAATGGCTCTTGTATTGACTTTGATTTTAAATGTCGGATTGGCAATTGGGCTGACTGCTGTTTTTAATAGAGGGTTGGCGTCTCGGCTGCAGGTTCTTTCCGACAACGTTTTGAGATTGGCTTCCAATCAGCCTTTACGTGAGCCGCTCAAAGGTAATGACGAACTGGCTGCTCTTGATGAAGCATTCCGCAAAATGACAGCAGCTCTTGCTGAAGCCCGTGAAAACGAACAGGCGGTGGTTGAAAACGCCAGAGAAGTAATCTGTTCGCTCGGAGCCGATGTTCGCTTCTCGTCTGTCAATCAGGCTGTTGAAACTTTGATAGGTTATGACGCTGCGCATTTGATAGGTACTCGTTTCGTTTCTATCATCGCGCCTGCTGACATTGAGCAAACGCTGGATTATTTTGCTGAAGCTAAAAACAGCGAATTAGAGAAGCCGCTGGAAAATCGTCTTGTTTGCAAAGATGGCTCATACCGCAATTTTGAATGGTCCGTACGCTGGTCGGATGAAAAACAGTCTTACTTCTGCGTTGCTCACGATGTGACCGAAGCGAAGAGAATCGAAAGGATGAAACAAGAATTCGTCGCTATGATCAGTCACGATCTTCGCTCTCCATTGGCTTCGATACAGGCTTTTCATGAGTGTCTGGATCGTGGCGTTTATGGAGCTTTGAGTCAGGACGGTGCGCAGAGTTTGCATAGCGTTGATGCCAGCATTACGCGGTTACTGAATTTAATTGGCGATTTACTAGACGTTGAAAAGCTCGAAGCCGGCGTTATGAGCTTGAATATCTCTCCAATTGAATTGTCGACAGTTTTCGAGCAGTCACTCTTTTCCGTCGATGAGCTGGCGCATAGAAAGAAAATTGAAATCAAGTCGGATTGTCCTGACCTTTCCATAAATGCTGATGGTTCCAGGCTCATACAGGTGCTTGTTAATCTTCTTTCCAACGCGATTAAATTCTCATCTCCCGGCACCACCATTGAGGTGAGCGCAAAAGCTGATAAAGAGCAGGTTTTGCTTGAGGTCACTGACCACGGGCGCGGTATTCCCGCCGACAAAATCGAGACTGTATTTGACCGCTTCACTCAAGTTGAAGAGGGCGACTCCAAAAATCGACAGGGAAGTGGCTTGGGACTGGCGATCTGCAAAGCCATCGTCACGCAGCACCACGGCAACATTGGTGTTCGCAGCCAGGTGGGCAAGGGCAGTACCTTCTGGGTTTCCTTGCCGTCTGATGTTTAGATTGGAGTTTGGTGCCGCCTGCGGAAGCAATCAAAATGCCGTTGCTGTAAATTTGATCAACGACTCGTTAACCAGCAAATTCTCCGATCAACAAACGTTAGGTGAATACCAGAGCTGCTCCCGTTTCTATCGCATGCACAGAAGCATTGTATAGATTGAGCAGCGAGTACGACTCTATTCCATACCTCAAATATTTTTTCGAGTTGTCCTGCCCCTGATCCTCCGTGGCTTCCAGAAGTTCATCGCTTTCTGGGTCGGTATCCAGCGGCAATTCCAGTTCTTTTGCAATGCGCTCGCACTCTTTCTTTAACTGCGGGCACGAACCGATCATGCCGCCGGGAATTTCCATCGATTCCGGTGGAAACAGTACGGAGTCAAAGTCTTGCGGTAAGTAAAAGCCTTCTGCATCGCTGTGCAAGATGAGATGATCGAACGCACGCGGTGGTGAATCTGGATCGAACATATCGAAGTATTCTTCCAATTCTTTGTCATCAGGCGCACTTTCGTCGCCTGGTTCTGGCAATTTCTTGTACAGATCTAAGTGCGCAGCCAGTCGTCGCAAGTAGTGTAATCCGGAATAGCCAAACATATCGCACGAGAAAACCTTGCAATCTCGGGGCTCCACATGCGCTTTCAAATTCTTGGAAGCAAGAAATTCGTTGACGCTCTGGAGATTGTTTTGAAGCCATGCAGCTCCTTCCTCATCGTTTTTCAGCAGATCTGCCAACATGCCAACGCAGAGCGAAAGTCCCATCTTTTTTCCTTATGGTTGCTCGAAACGCTCAATAGTATAAACTGCTCAACTCAGGTAATTTTTTCGGTTTTAACGTCAAAAAGAATCTTTCAATCGAGCCGAAGTTCGGCAACCAATTTCGGGCTACTGCCGTCTCCTCACCCGGCACATCACAATGAGGTGGGTAGGTGAAGCATCTGTGGTTCAGTCGCGCCGTTATGGTCGCGGGGGTTTTAACGATACAGACCAGTCAGGTCTATGCAGCAGACGCTAACCTCGCTGTACCCGACAGTAAAGTTATACCGAATGGTAAAGCGATAAAGCAGTCAAAGGAAGCGACTGAACAAGGCTCATCAACGACACCAGGTACCCAGGATTCTGCTAACGGCGTTCCTGTCAATCCTATCAATCACAAAAGCGGATTCGCTCTCACGCTTGCTGGCGGAGGTGCTAGAGGAGCCGCGCATATAGGTGTGCTGAAGGTGCTCGAAGAAGAAGGCCTCAGACCAGATTTCGTTGCAGGCAACAGCATCGGTGCCATGATAGGTGGACTTTATGCTGCGGGTGTACCTGTCAAAGAGATTGAGCGTCTCGCACTTTCCGGCGAAATGAAAAAGGCCTACTTCCCCAGTAATCGAAAAGTGCAGGCTGTGACTTATTTTGGACCATACTTCATGGCAAGAGCTGTTTTGATTCATCCGCAAATTGGACTTTACAGTGGACGTTCTCTCGCTAAATTCGTCAACAAGCACCTTCCCGAAGGTGTTACGAACATTGAGCAAATGCCGATCCCGTTTTCGTGCGCAGCAGTTGATCTGACCACGACCAAAGCTGTCTGGCTCAGCAAAGGGAGCATCGCTGACGCAATACGAGCCAGCAATTCTGCTCCCGGTTTCTTCAGACCAGTCAAGGTAGGTGAGCAAGTGCTGGTCGACGGCGGCGTTCGTGCCAATCTGCCGACAGAGATTGCTGAGGCTAAAGGGGCACCAGCGGTAGTGGCAGTGCGATTGCAGGCTTATCTAGAGAAGGTTGACCAGAAAGAATTCGACACGACAATGAATTACGGCGATCGCATCACAAGCATCCTGCTTGCCGAAATTGAGAACAAAGCCGTAGACAAGGCTGATGTACTGATAGAGCCAAAGGTGGCCTACATGCGGATGACTTCGTTCAACCCCGACGAAATGGCGGCGGCTATCAAATCCGGCGAGATTGCAGCGCGGAAGGCGCTACCGAAGATTCGCGCAATACAGGCCGAACACGCCATCAAAGCTGACGCACCTGTGGTGGAACTGGTTAGCCGCTAATCAGCGGCTATCGACGTTACTGACCGTTTACGTCAGCTACCAGGGCTTTGCGCAGTGAGCCATCACACTTTATGATCAGTTGCTCAGCCTGAGCGCGACCAAGTTTGCGTTTGACCATCAAAATGGCTGTCTTAGCGCGGTCGTGTGATGCAACCAACGCACCTTCGGCGAGGTGCCGCGGCACACCACCGAGGATGGAGATGATTGAAACGGCGCGCTCTCTCAATTTTTCATTGGTTGGCCGCAAGTCAATCATCAGATTTTCGTAGACTTTTCCGAGACGCACCATCGTGCAAGTCGTAATCAGGTTGAGGACCATCTTCTGCGCAGTGCCGGCCTTCATGCGGGTTGAGCCGGTCAGCGCTTCTGCACCAACAACCGCCGCGATCAGCACATCGCAATCGCGAGCCAGCGCACAATCAAAGTTGTTGACGATGCCTACCGTAGCTGCGCCTAGTTCTTTAGCCTTTTGCAGCGCACCAATGACATAAGGTGTTCTGCCGCTAGCCGTAATTCCGATCACGACATCGCGAGCGGAAATCTGCGCGCTTACTACGTCTTGAATTCCCATTTCTTTCGAGTCTTCGGCGTCTTCGAAAGAGCGGAACATCGCATCTTTACCACCGGCGATGTATGCCTGCACAACCGAAGTCTCGACACCGAAGGTCGGAGGACACTCGGTCGCGTCGAGCACACCCAGCCGCCCGCTTGTACCGGCTCCGAAGTAAATCAATCTGCCGCCATCTTTCAATTTGTTTGTGATGATATCGACAGCCTTTGCGATTTCCGGCACGCATTTCTGCACACCTTTAGCGATTTCGAAATCTTCAGTTTGAATTCGCTCGACGAGTTCAACGGTATCGAGGACGTCGAGGTCCATCGTTTTTTCATTCCGTTCCTCAGTCACCATCTTGTTGAATTCTTGTGTAAAGCCCATTTCGGTGCCCCCTTGATCCCTTATTGTCGCCTAAACCTTAATACCCACTGTGTGATCTTATTGCGCATTGTGTGAACAAGTTGCAAACTTTAGTGCACCGCCGCCGGCACTTCGCGGTGACGAAGCTGAACCGTCGATCGCTTCAAAAACTTGCCGTCACCTGCTTTTCCGACATATCTCTCGTCTTCGATAACAACCTTGCCGCGGGATAGAACTGTCTCGGTCACCCCTTGAACGCTTCTACCTTCATAGGGATTGTAGTCTACATTCATGTGATGTGTCTTGGCGCTTATTGTCATCTTCTTATTTGGGTTGAAAATAACGATGTCTGCATCTGAGCCAACGGCAATCGTACCCTTGCGTGGGAATAGTCCAAAGATTTTTGCAGGAGCGGTTGAAGTTATCTCAACAAATCGATTTAAAGAGATTCGTCCTGCTGCCACTCCACCGTCATAGAGCAGGCTCATTCTCGTTTCGACACCCGGAGCTCCGTTGGGAATTTTCGAGAAGTTGTCTCGTCCGAGTTCCTTTTGTTCCTTCATGCAGAAGGGGCAATGGTCTGTCGAAACGACCTGCAGGTCGTTCATTCGCAACCCTTTCCACAATTCGTCCTGATTCCACTTATCACGTAACGCAGGTGTCATCACGTATTTGGCGCCTTCGAAGCCCTCGCGCTCATAGTCTGAGTAGTCGAGGAACAAGTATTGAGGGCATGTTTCGGCAAATGCCGGAATGCCTTCATCGCGCGCTTCCTTCACTTTCTTGAGCGCATCGAAGCAGCTCAAGTGCACGATGTAAACCGGTGATTCCGCCATCTCCGCAAGTGCGATGGCGCGGTTCACACCTTCAGCTTCTGCCAACGTAGGGCGGGTCAGGGCGTGGTATTTAGGTGCTGTATGTCCCTTGGCGAGCGCTCTTTGAACGATTTCGTCGATAACAATACCGTTCTCGGCGTGCATGCAAACCAGCCCGCCATGCTCCCCGGCAAAGTTCATGCCGCGGAAAATCGTGGCGTCGTCAACGAGCAGAACGCCTGGATACGCCATAAACATCTTAAAGCTCGTGACACCTTCATCGTTGATCAGACGCTTGATTTCTTTCAATCGCTCATGAGGCAGGTCCGTCACAATCATGTGGAAGCCGTAGTCAATAGCTGTCTTGCCCTGGGCTTTCTCGTGCCAGGTATCGAGCGCTTCGATAATCGACTTACCTTTGCTCTGGATGGCAAAGTCGATAATGGTCGTCGTGCCCCCGTGAGCCGCCGCAAGCGTGCCGGTGCGGAAGTCGTCGGCAGATGTCGTGCCGCCGAACGGCATGTCCATGTGAGTATGAGCATCGATGCCGCCGGGAATGACGAGCCGGTCTCTGGCGTCGATTATCTTGTCGGCTTCCATGTCTAGTTGCTTGCCGATCACCGAAATGACTTCGTCTTCAATCAAAATGTCGCCGATATAGTCATCTACTGCCGTGATGATGCGTCCATTTTTGATCAGGGTTTTCATAAACCTGCTCCTCGACATGCGGTGATATTAGCGATGGACATATTAGCTGAAAACACATATTAGGATCTATGAAATTAACCTGTCAGGCGGAATGTCGGCAGTGGGCAGCATGCTATAAAACTGTGGGTGGCGATTGAGCAACGCCAGTGTGGCTGCGGTCGGCAGCCCCTCAGTGGGGCAAATTTCAGGGCTGCCTGAACAGGCGCTTGCCGGGGTGGCTGCTTGAACAGTGCAGAGGCAGTTTTGGCTGAGATGAGAGCAGTTTTGGCTGAGATGATAAGTCGATTTGTCCAGATAGGAGTGCTTGCTTGAGTACGATTCCGCCCGAAAATATATCCGAAGTCCGCAGCCGCGCCAACATTCTGGAAGTAGTTTCAGAATTTGTGACGATGAAGCGCAGCGGCACAAGCTACATGGGTCGTTGCCCATTCCATGACGAGAAGTCGGGGTCGTTTTCAGTGGTGCCCGATAAGGGCTTTTTCCACTGTTTCGGCTGCCACGCAAAAGGCGATGTTTTCGCGTTTGTGATGAAGATCAAAGGCACAGATTTCCCGACCACAGTTCGAGAATTGGCTCATAAATTTGGGGTTCAAATCGTCGAAACGGCAGAGCAGCGTGAGGAATACGATAAGCGTTCCCACATGCTGATGCTCTATCAGCAAGCCAGTCAGTATTTCATCCACTTGTTACATGACCCCGCGCAGGGAGCGATTGCACGCGATTATTTAAGCAAGCGCGGCATTCCAGAAGAAATCATCGAGCGCTTCAAGATTGGCTACGCTGGACCGACCTGGGACGGTCTGCTCAATTACCTGACGAGCACTACCAAGGTGGCGCCGGCGACGCTGGAAGAGGCTGGACTGGTGCGCCGCAAGCAGGAAACCAATAGCTTTTACGATCTGTTTCGCAACAGATTGATGATTCCCATTTGCGATGATCGCGGGCAAGTCATCGCATTTGGTGGCAGGACTCTGGGAAATGACGATGCGAAATATGTCAATTCACCGGAAAGTCCGATCTACGTAAAGAACCGCCAGCTTTACGCCTTCAACCTGGCTAAAGAGTCGATAAAAGCTAAGGACGCAGTTATTGTGGTGGAAGGATATTTCGATGCCATCACACCGCATCAGTATGGATTCACAAATACCGTTGCCACTTGCGGTACCGCACTTTCTGAAGCGCAGGCGCGGTCGCTTGTGCGTTACACCGAATCGAAGCGTGTCTATCTGGCTTTCGATGCAGACGCAGCAGGCGCATCAGCTGTTGAGCGAGGCGCTCATGTTCTGCATCAAGTGGCGGAAGGCATTGGCATCGAATTGCGTGTCTTGAGAATTCCTGGTGCCAAAGACCCTGATGAGTGCTTGCGCGCCGAAGGTGGACCTGAGGCTTTCGCAGAGGCCATTGAGAATGCGCCGCTTCTTATCGATTACCAGTTGGAGCAGGCTTTGAGCGAGTGCGATATAGCCAGCCACGTTGGCAAAATTGACGCAGCTCGCAAAGTCATTCCGATTCTCGCTCAAATAAATCACAGCGTCGACCGTGGCGAGTATATTCGACAGCTGGCAATGAAAGTCGGTGTGCGCGAAGAGGAGCTGCTGTCTGACGTTTCGCAATATCGCAAAGACAACCGCATCGGTTTGAATGCTGGAGGCAATGCACCGTCACGCCCGCGCGCAAGCCAGCGTGGACCGGTCAAAGTCGGTCATGTCGAGGCTGAACAGCAGTTGCTGGCGCTCTATTTCACATCGCCTGAGGATTACCAGCGAACAGCAATCGCTCTGGAAAACGAGTATTTCCTCACACCGGTGAATCAATTCATCAAGGAATGTATCGAGGGGATCGGCACCGACTTCAACACCGTTGACGATTTGCAGTTCAAACTCATGGACCGACTGGCGCCTGAGCCAGAGGCATCAGCCGCATTTGTCGAGGTGATGGAACGCGTCGACGAAATGCGAAAGATGAAAATGCCGATCGATGTAACGCTGTTTCAGTGCAAAAAAAGGCTGCTAAGCGAGAAAGTGACGCGCATCCTGGCAAATTTGAAGGCTCTGCTCACTGCTGCTGACAATGAGACTGATCTTCTGGCTTTGCAGAGTAGAATTAGCAAATTGAATATGCTCAATCGAACCACACCGTCATTAGAAACTTTAGAAGAACTGGACGAGTTTAAACGAAACATCGAAACTGCCATGGCGGCGTAAGACCATCGACCTTCCTAACTGGAGACCTGCTGCGTGACTCAGAGTAAAGATAAAGAAGACACCTTCATCAATAAGCTCGATAAGCTTGAAGAGGCTGGCAAACAACGAGAGCGCACTGGACTGGAAGAGATGCTCATTCATCAAGGCGATGATGATGACGAACTTCCACCTCGGGCAGGGCGTAGTTCTGACAGCGACGACAGTAATGATGACCCGGTATTCATGGGTGGTTATGACGACGAAAAAGTCGACGACTCCGACCCCGACCAGTTCGCTGAGACCGCGTCGAAGGGCTTAGCATCTGATGATCCGGTGCGCATGTACTTGAGAGAGATTGGACGCATTCCTTTACTTACTGCTGCTCAAGAAATCGAATTGGCTCGTCGAATTGAGCTTGGTGGCGCAGATGGTGCGATTGCGAAGCGTAAACTTGTGCAGGCAAACCTGCGCCTGGTCGTATCTATCGCCAAGAAATATGTAGGTCGAGGCATGTTGTTCCTTGATCTTATTCAAGAAGGAAATCTCGGACTGATTCGCGGCGCCGAAAAATTCGATCACGAGCGCGGCTACAAATTCAGCACCTATGCGACATGGTGGATTCGTCAGGCGATCACTCGATCGATTGCGGACCAGGCTCGTACCATTCGCATTCCCGTGCACATGGTTGAAACAATTAACAGGCTCAAAAAGATCACGCGGCAACTTGCTCAAGAGAAAGGCCGCAAGCCAACTGAAGAAGAACTGGCAAATGCGATGGAAATTACAGTCAGTAAATTGCGCGATATTGTCAAAGTAGCTCAAGAGCCCGTGTCACTGGAGACACCGGTAGGAAAGGAAGAAGATAGTAAACTCGGTGATTTCATCGAGGATAAGGATACGACGACACCGGCAAGCTCAGTAACGCAGGAGCTTCTGCGCGACGACATTGTTCAAGTTATGGAAGGGTTGTCGCCACGTGAGCGCGATGTTCTGCGTCTCCGCTTTGGGCTCGACGACGGTCGTCAGCGCACGCTCGAGGAGGTCGGTCAGCTTTTTGGCGTGACGCGCGAACGCATTCGACAGATCGAAGCAAAGGCGCTGCGCAAATTGCGTCACCCGAATAGAAGCAGACGCTTGCGCGAATATATGGACGGCGAGTAATTAGGGCGCCTGAATGCCGAACCGATTGCCTGTGTTCAGTATTGCTGGTGTGCGTATTAGATGGACGGAGTATTCAGCCTGCCTAAATGCCGATCTGATCGCCTGTGCTCATTATGAGCGTGTTGCGAGATCTGACTCCATTTACGATCACCTTCAACGGCTGATTGTAGCCCCATGTTGATGCACCCTGATTGTAGAAACCTTCCGGTATTCGGAACACAATTTGAGTCGGCGTTACTGAATCGACAGGCGCGCGGAGCGGACCCATGTAGACGGCGACGTCAGCGGCATTGGTGCCAAAGTTTTCGCCCGTGATTGTAACTGGAGTGTTGAGCCAGGCCCATGTCGCGCTGAGTCCTTTCAGATAGGGAACCGCGTTAATGCTCAGGGGCAACTTTCCTGCATCCAAGCCGGCACCATTGACGGTGACAGTGGTTGATCCACCAGCTGAGACCTCGGGAACTTTAACGACTATCTGCGAAGCAGTAGCTGAGACGATTTGTGCCTTCTTTCCATTTATAAGCACTTCGTTGTCTGCTGGATCAGAACAAAGATTTGTTCCGTTGATTGCCAGTGTGCTACCAGCTCCTACTGATTCTGGAGACAGGCTTGTGATCACAGGTTTCGGCGTTGTCAGCCTCCAGCCGAACGTAGCACCTTTGGGACCTCGGGCTGTGATCAAAATTTGATTTCCGCCCCAACCCAGATCTCCGGTCACATTCGTTGTGACCGATTTATTCTTGCCAAACGCTTGCTCTGACACATAGGGAAGGCTTGAAGAGGAAATGCGCAGAGTTGTGAAGCCAGGCGCTGTTGCATCGCCGTTATAGTACGTGAGAAACAGCTGCAACTTCTCTTGACCCTTCTGCAGATTTATCGATTGAGACGTATTGATGGTGGCATCAGACGTTGCCACCAGATTCGGCGACGACTCGGCAATAGTAATATCTTCCGCAAAAGCTGGCGTAGCGCACAGCATGGTGAGGCACGAAAACAGCAGACTTTTCCGCATGACATTCTCCCTGATGACTCAGCCGCGAATTGTAGCGTATATGCGGGCTAAATGCTGCTTGCTTGTATCGAAGCTTGCTTGTGTCAAAGCTGACCGCATCACAGGTCATCGGTTTTGAGTCGAGGCTCAAATTACAGCTGTAACGCTATCTGAGATTTTGCATGACCAGAACAGTCAAATTGATGACGATAAATATTCCGGCGATCAAAAAGCCGAACATCAATTCTGTTGCAAATACAGTTTGTTTAGTGTCGAATGTCGTTACGATACCCAGTCTCTGAGCGATGAAGAAGATAATTGTCAGCGCAAAAAATACATCGCAAACTAGCGCAGTCATGTTAGCAAACTGAGGAAACAGTATGACTGCGACGGCCATGAGTGTTGACGCCAGAAGCAGACCCAGCGTAACTTTGTCAGCTAAGCGTACTTTCAGTTTTGTGTTGGAAAAAGCTTTAGCAATGTGCTGCATCGCTTCGGCGCTGGTCGACCACCTGGAAGACCGCGATGTTTTCGGTTTTGCTGTTTGAGTCTCATCTACAATTTCTGACATAAGCCTCACCCTGTCTGATAAATGCGACGGCGAGTTTCCTACCTGTTCATACCAAAAATCCGCCCATCTCAATCCTGTTTGATTTTGGAGGCTTTGGCAAGTAACTCGTGAGGTCTCGGCTTGTTTTAAAGAGGTTTTAACTCCTGAGGCGACCCTGAAAGCCTCTGCAGTTTGGCTTTTGCCCCGTGGCTGAGTGGTTTGCCCGGGCAATTTCCAAGTAGCTGTGGTACCGTGTGCGGCGGGGATTGAGGACTTTGACGAGCACTACAAATCTAACCGCGACTATTTTGAAAAGCAGCGCTCTGGCAGCGCTGTGTTTGTTTGCGTGCGCAGATTCCGCCTTCCGATGGACCGTAAACAGCGGGCGCTTCGACCGGTTCGAGGCTGCCAATCACCGTTGGACGTGGTGGCAAGTCAAAGGCTACAAGGAGCTTCCTTACACTCCCGATGTTGTGATGTTTGGATCGTCGCTGTTAACTCGCATTGTCAACGAAGGCGACGCGACTTATCTAAAGCACTCCATCAATGCCACCAGGCACAACCGCTCTCAGCAGTTGGAAGATTGTGTGCAGTCACGCACTGGCGTTCCAATCAAAACATTTGCTTTCAATCTCGCTGGTTTGCATGCATCTGACGCTGCGGTAGTAGCGAATGGACTCTTGCGCGACAAGACACCAAGCACAATAATCTACACAATTGCACCGCGTGACTTTCTGGATAATCTTCTGGAAGCGCCGTACACCACAGAGCAGTTCGAGTTGATGGGCCATACGACTGAACTGGGAGAGCTTGCCCCGCATGCACGTTTGTCGACCTTCGATCGGATAAGTTTTGCGTTCACCGATTTGTGCAACAAAATCTCCGAGATTTCGAAATGCAAATACGAGTTGGCCACAACGTTCGAGCGAAACTACCGCGCACTTGTTGTGCCTGTCATCGAAGCGAATGCGAATTCGAAGCGCATCATCTCACCTCTGGCTATCGGCATAAAAACCAGTGCTTTCGACTATTCCGACAATCTTCCGGTTGCTCCCGAAGATCCGAAGAACATCGAAAAGAACGATAACTTGCAGTGCTACAGATTCTGCTATCAACCCTTTCGTCCGAAGCTTTATAACGCCCAGTTCTATTATCTGGATTATTTTTTGCGTTTCGCAGAAGAGCGCGGAATCAAGGTGATTCTCGTAAACATGCCGCTTCGGCAAGATAATTTGACCGCCATGATGCCGAATTTTTATGAGTTGTATAAAAGTGACGTGAATAAACACGCTGCAAAATTTCATGCTCAAGTCATCGACTTGTTCGACTCAAAAGCTTTTACTGACGACGATTTCATTGACACCGTTCACTTGACCGGGCACGGTTCGGTCAAACTCGTCGATAAACTCGCAGCCGCTGTCGCACCAGATATAGCATCAACGGTCGTTGCGCAGCGCAACATCGAAAGAGCCAAACTGGCTGGACAAAATAAGACTCACTGAAAGGAACAAAGGGTGTTCCGGGCGGAACTCCCTAAAAGCCTCACAATGTAGATTGTTTAAGGGGAGGGGCATTTGCTCCTTCCCTTTTTACAACGGTCCAATCTCTAAAAGTTAGCTGTGGACCACGAATTCGGTAACGACTAATAAGCTGATCATTGAATTCTATTTCCAATTCCGAAATTTGATTGTCAAATGAAGCTAGCTGATAAGTGCGTTTATTTTTATCAGCCAAAACCGTAGTGTCATCGCCCCACAACATATCTGCTTGCGACAAAGTCAAGTTAGGGACGGCTGGAATCGGACCATAATTTAAGTTGGTAGGGTTCAAGATAACTTCTCCGTTAGGCTCAATTTCACAGACGGCAGCCACTAAACCTTCACCAGAATGCCTAATTTTTCGCATGAACTCAAAACGTTGCGTTCTTCTTGATTCAGGGACGCCGAGATGGCAAGGGAGAGCACTAACAGAGCCTATCTCAGCCGGTAAAATACACCACCGGCGTAAATTTTCCTTATCATTTTCGGTGATCGTTTTGGTGCCGGAATCATTTGACCGCGCTGGCAAAGCACCACATGCGATTGTGGCAAGCATCAAAAGAATTGCATATTTCGTATTAATCACCCGTTAAGACCATAATAAACGTTATAGCAGGTCATACCATCTGTCTGATTCTTCACTCGATCTTCAACAGTCATTGTGACCCATTTCAACATTTCTGGACATCTCTAAAAAAATTTGAGCAACAAGGCACCATATATGGTGGCGCAGCGTTTAATCTTAACTGAAACATAGTGCTCATTATCAGGCAGGTTAACCCTATCAGTTAGCTACGATCACGCGTTCGACCACCAATCTACAGACCCACCGGGCGCCAGTGCTCACTATTTCCCTTATCGCATGGATTTCCGAAAAGGTACGCTGATCAAGACGGAGTTGTCAAGGTCCTGAAGGGTAAAAGTTTACCATAAGATGTGTTCTTCAACTTTTCAAAAAGGAAGCGGTATGCAAGTTAGGCAATGCGACAAACTCTACTTTGTAGACATAGTCGTTTCGCTAATAGCTGGCTCCGTTGCAGCATTCTTGTCAAATGCAATATTGATGAGCATCCCGATTGTATTCTCAACAGCAGTTTGGGATAGAAATACCTTCGAATACATAATTCTCAGCGGAGTAGTTGGATTCTTGCATGGAACAGTTGGTTCGATGACTATGGTACTTCTTCACGTAACCTTAAATCGCCAGAAGATGTTGTTTTCGTCAGGACGGTTTCGATTCGTAGCTTATCTGGCAATCAGCACTGCAAGCGCCGCCATGCTAGGAGTATTGATACCTTCGGCAAAGCTAGTGTGACAATCTTTCTGAAATTTGCCCCTATTTTGTTAAAAACGTATGCGATTACGGGCTTCTGGGCTGCGCTTGCTACTGCATTTGTATTAGACGTAAAACCATTCGAGCGATATAAAATTCGCAATAAACCAGTTCAAGGAACAGTGATAATTCATGTTCAAAATCATGACAATTTCGCAGAGTTAGAGAGCGAGATTGCAGAACTTCTCTCGCTGACAAGCGGAGAGATGACACAACTGCCAACCAGCTCTGACGAGCGAATGTATGTAATAACCGGACGTGACGAGGAGACAACACTGGCGACTCTTGAGCCGGCAATAGCCAAATATTCATTAAAAGTTGAAATTCCAAGAGGCAAAAACCGCTGAACTATGTCCGATTTTGGCGCTTTTTCATAACGGGTTAGCTCAAAAGCTTTGCTTTCGGTGTGTTTTTTTTCATACCAAGTCCGCTAAAAATACTTGTTTTAGGTGGACTATGTTCGCCGTTTTTCGACCTTTTGGGCGTTTCTGTAAAAGTGCATTCTATTTTGCGTGATTCTTATCCATGATAAATTGCAGTCTTGAAATCAAGTAATACCCAGTCTGTAGACGGTTGCGACGTGCACCCCGAAAGCGTCGGCTATCTCACGTATCGAGTGTCCATCTCTTCGCAGTTTGAGAGCCATTTTCTTCTGTTCGGCGGATATCGCCTTTGGTCTGCCAAAGCGAACACCGCGCTGTAGAGCTGCCTTGCGTCCTGCTCCTGTGCGCTCTCTGATAAGGTCTCGCTCAAATTCTGCGATGCCTGCGAAAACGGTCATGATCATTTTGCCACCAGGCGTGGTTGTGTCGGCCCAAGGCTCGGAAATCGATTTGAACTTGACACCCGCGTCTATCAACGACTCTGTCGTTTCAAGAAGCGTCTTAGTGGACCGTGCTCAGAAACTGCGCGCAGCCGATATCTCCGTCAACTCATACTTTGACTCTGGCGCATCACCGCGAGGTGCATCAGGTGCCCCAGCAGATCTTTTATTACTGCCATTGTTGAACCGCTATTTCCACGGTGCTATGAAGTGCAATCGATTCAGCTGTCGCAATTCGTTCAATGCTCTTCGTGAATTCTATGCAGGTGGGACTGTAGAATGTGTCAAGAATTTATTCTTCTTCCGGCATCCAGTCTAAAACTTCCGGTGGTCGACGAATCTCTTCGATCATTTCGTATAAAGTGGAAGCGTCTTGCGCCGGAACTGCGCCCGGCGGCACCAGCGCCACTTGTACCGTCAGCGCACGCGAACCAAGTTCTAAGTGAATCTTGCTGCCAATCTTCACTTCTGTCGATGACTTCGCCGGTCGATCATCTACGAAGACGCGACCCTGATCGCAAGCCATTTGTGCCACTGTGCGCCGCTTGATCAGGCGAGACACTTTCAACCATTTATCTAAACGCAATCCAGACTCCTTGCCTGTTATCCTTCACTTGAAGAAAGCGTCGACTTGCGTGGAGGCTCGATGGCGGTGTGATTTCCAGTCTGAGAAAAGCGCTTCAGCTTTTTCAAGAACGTTGGATCGACCAGGCAAACGCCATCTTTGCAGTTGCTGGCGGCAACTCCATTCAGCAAAGCTTCCTCGTGCTTCGACAGCTGGGGAATGACAGGGTCTAGCGCCCGCTCCACTGTTGGCGTCAGTTTTCGCTGAGTCATCTCCAGCACCTGCCGCGCTATTCCCGGGTCGAGCCAGACCGCCCCAACCTTCACGCTGCGGATCGCCATTTCCAGATTGACTGAGAAATCACCTTTGAGCACGTAGCCGTCAGCGCCTGCGTCAAGCGAGTCAAAAATGTCGTTTTGATTATCGCTTGCTGTTAGCATCAGCACCCGCAAGCCTGGTACGCGTTGCTTAAGTCTCTTCGTCAACTCGATCCCGCTCAGACCAGGCAGTCCAATGTCAACGAGTGCAACCGTCGGGTTCGCTTGAGTGATGGCGTCGAGAGCTGCTTCACCGTCTTGAGCCTCACCGACGAGCGAAAAATCGGGAATTTTCTTGAGGAAGTTTCTGAGGCAAAACCTGATTACCTCGTTGTCTTCGACGAAAAATATGTCTATTGAACCGACTTTTTCCATTGCGTTTCGAAATGTCATGACAGGAACATATCAATCCTAGTACGGCAATGGCAATATGGACGCATTTTTAATGCCACTGTTCCGAATTGTATTTTTTTGCCAGAAAAAGTGGAGGGCGCCCGCAGGCGCCCCGCTTGAATGAATCTGCCCAACTCAATCAGATTCCCAATAAGCCACGTAGACCACTTAAACTCCCACCGTTCAAGTTGCCGTTCTGGACGTATGCGCCCAGATTGCCGAGTCCACTGCCACTAAGAGCGCTTCCGAGGCGACTTAAGTTGCCTGGACTGGTCGCGCTGTTGATAAAACCATTGTTGGGGTTGATGTAGCCATTTGGGTAGGGATTGTACTGATTGGCGTACGGGTTACCGTTCGAGTATGGGTTGCCGCTGTAGGCCGATGCATATGGATTAGCATAAGGGTTTGCGTACGGCGTGCTCATGGGGTGAGCGTAAGGATTTACGGCTGGATTGTTCATGTTGTTCATCGCGTTGACATAAGCTGGATTCGAGTATGGATTGACGCCGCCGTTGCGCATGGCGTTTTCCATTTCGCTTCTCATGCTGCCACAGCCGTCGTGGTGACGGTGCATGTGCGCTCTAGCTGATAAGTCGTAGTTATTGCTGTAAGCGCCGCTGTTGTAGGGCTGCGTCGTCAATCCACCGTAGTTGCCGTACTGATTGGCGCCAAGGTTTGCTGTATTTGGATCGACGCCGTTAGTGTATTGATCGACGTTGCCGGTCAGGTAGTGTCTTCCATCAACATTGCTGAATGGAGTCAGTGAGCCAGGTTGAGTGACTGCACCGTTATTGACGTCATTGTAATCATAATGATCTTTGCTAAAGGCTTGGCTAGGCATCAGCAACACCAGCAGCGCCGCCGCTGGTAAAAGAGGCTTCAAATTCATTTTTGTCCTGCCTTGAAAACGTCGGTCAGTGCTCTCTGGCAAACTTGCCTGTTTCGATAGACGACAGGATCTTCCAATTGATTCCGGAACTTGAAAAATTTTTTTCCGGGTCGGTATGATGGGCGCAACGACGCCGAAGCTACGTCCTTCGGTAGGTGGAACTATGGAGCCGCGGCTCAGGAGACTGTTGTGACTGCTAAATATAAGTGGACCATGCTCAGCGCGCTAGGTGGAGAGATGAAAGAGGTGCGCGACGGTTACGCGCTTGGGCAACTGCCTCTCTCTGAAATGGTGATGCAGCCGACGCGCGTGTTTCATGCCGGGGCTATCGTTACCCTCGCAGACGAGGTCGCTTCGGCTGCGATCCATGGCGGACCCATGGAGGATGCGCATGAGACTGACAAGAAATTCCCCTACTCTGTTCAGCTGAGCGTCAATCTTCTGACCAATGACCCCGTGGGTCCACTGACCGCCGAGGCTAAGGTGATTCGCAAAGGTCGGATGACCGTTGTGGAGACGACTATCACCACTTCAGATAATCAGGTCGCCGCGTTAATGCGAAGCACGCATATGATGGTCGATTTGAAAAGGACTGGACCGCATCAAAAGCGGTGACATGTTGCTTTCTAAGAAGGCTGTTTTGTTGAATTATATTGCCGTTCCGCAATCTCTCGGAATTTGATAGCCGTTACGCAACTTCCGGAGATTTGACCGCCGGTTCGCAACCTCCGGGGGTGAGTGGTATCATATTCAGTGGCGCTTTCTTGGCGTCAATCGCAGGCTAGTGAGAAATTGCTGATTGAGGTATGTTATAGACGTACAACGCGTTTGGTCGATTGACGATGCCTTCTGGAGACAGTGATAAGGATTTGCGGCAAGTGGCTGAGTCACTTGTGCTTGCTGACCGAATGTTTCGGAAAGGTCGAATCTCCGAAGCTGAGCCGATGTATGAGCGGTCGCTGGCGATGCTCATTCGCACTTACGACGAGGCTCATCCTGATGTAGATTCCTGCCTGATGCGCCTGGGTGATATCTATTTTGCACGTGAGAAATTCGCGCAAGCGTTGAGTACTTACAGCCGTCTGCATGGACTTCGCTGCCGCAGACTGAGCATTCATCACGCTGATACTGTGGCTGTTCTCTTTAAAGTCGCCAAGTGTCAGGAACGACTGGAGCGGTTCGAAGAGGCCACGAAAACATACGAGGAAGCAATCTCTGTTGGTGAAAAGTGGTTGCAGCCAGGCTTGCCGTTGATCGGAAGCATGATGGAGAGCTACGCAATTTTGCTTCGCAAGTATCTGAATCAGCCGCAGCGGGCAACAGAAATCGAGCATCGAGCCAAGGAGTATCGCAAGAGGTACACTGGCTCAAAAGGCACGCTGTCTAGACTTAATTCGATGCAGAGTGCGCAATCATTGCCATTCGCTCCGGCGGATACTGGAACTTCGTTCTCGCCTGTTCCGGCGACTCCGGCTGTTCCGGCTGTTCCTGCTATTCCGGTTGTTCCGGCTGTTCCTGCTATTCCGGCTGTTCCTGCTGTTCCTGCTATTCCGGCTATTCCGGCTGTTCCTGCTGTTTCGCCTGTACCTCCGAGTGTGATTCCTGAACCTGTTGATGAATCACCAAAGCCCGTGCACGTTCGGAATGAATCGCTATTGCAGACCGAATACGATACGCCTCCCAAAGTAGCGAAACCTGTTGTTGGCAAGACTTCTTATTCGGGTTCTCGACCTCAATTTAAGATTGTCGACGCGCAATTAACATCTAACGCAAGCTTGAATGCGAATGCTGCCCTCGATAAGTTCAACTCACGCGACCAAGATGTCGCAGGTGAAGAAGCAAGTGACGATGACGAGGACGACTACTACGAGGACGACGACGACGACTATGATGAGAAGCCTAGTCCGAAGAATCCACTCCTGATTGCTTTTGTGGTGCTAGTGGCGTTGATAGTGCCAACTTTCATCGGGTGGATTGTTATGACCAGGCACCCCAAGATTGAGCTGGCTCAGCCCGCGAGCCAACCGACATCATTTGGAGGAACTACCTTGCCTGTGACAACGGGTCCATCAGAACTGGATGCTCGTTCTCAAGATGCTTCACCGCGCAGGGACGGCATGTCATCTCCGTGAACCGCCTCTCAGTTTTGGCGGTTGACAAGCGTACGCCTTCTCATTCTATTTTGGGTTAAATTCCGCCACAGTTGGGATGTCTGGACAATTTTGTCTCAATCCGCGACCCTCGAAAAACACGTTCTTTAACCTTAAAATTGACCTGGAGAGGCACTTTGCAGGATAATTTGCAGCTTCCGCCCAGCGGACCAGTGGCGGCTAAGGCTGGTCTCCGGTTACACTCTAATAGGGAATTCGCGGTTCCAAGACAAGATCTCTTCCGGCGGCTGCTTGCGGAGACGACGAAGCGGAAGAAAGCATGCGGCAAGAGTTCATTAGTCACAGCGAAGAGAATTGATTTGAGAAAAGTAGGTTGGGTAGTTATCGTGGGACTGCTTGCCATTATTGCGTGGCTGGTTTTGTCACCTTCCGGTCCGATTAATACCAACGGCAGGCACATCGACTTCTCGAACATTTCGAAGATGCAAGTGCCCGGCGTTTCGATTGCAACGATTACGCAACCAGAAACCGTCTTGTTCATGGGCACAGACGTTGTGTACGATGGTGCCGGCAGACATCTTCATGCGGACAAAGTTGCCTTGAACGGCAGGTCCGACACTATGATGCTTGTCTTTCTGAACCCGCCAAACAACAAGGTTTCCGTGCTGCACATTCCTCGCGATACCGAGGCTGCAATCGGCAAATATGGTGTGCAAAAAATCAATTCGGCCAACGCCATTGGTGGTCCTGAGTACGCAAAGACAGCTGTAACGCAGCTTCTCGGCGTGCCAATCGATCACTATGTCGTGATGAACATTCAAGCTCTGACGCAACTTGTGAATGAGCTTGGCGGTATCACTGTGGAAGTGCCCAAGAAGATGGCATATATGGACTGGACCGCAAAGCTGAAGATCGACCTGGAGCCAGGTGTTCACACCCTTACCGGTAACCAGGCGATGGGTTTCGTTCGTTTTCGTCACGACGAGTTGGGCGACATTGGGCGCGTGCAGCGTCAACAAATGTTTTTGCACGCAGTCAGTCGTAAGATGCTTGACCCTCGTTCATGGGTGCATGTTCCTGCGTTGCTCAGTATCGCTCAGAAGAATATCGACACCGACATGACGCAGATGCAACTGATTGAGGCGCTGAATTTCGCTCACGGTGTGCCTAAGGAGAACATCAGATTTGTCATGCTGCCCGGTGAATTTTCACCGAATGGAGACTGGGTGACTGGCTACGAAGCAAGGAATGTTGCTGCCCGCCTCGCCAATCCTGATATTGAGCTGCCTGTCAGCAGAAAAAATCTTTCAATCTGTGTTCAAAATGCCACTACAGATCCCCAGTTCGGATGGAAAGTGGCTCAGGCTCTGCGTAAACTCGGCTACGTCTGCAGTCTCGGCAAAGACGATCGGTCGCCGGTTTACACCAAATCTAGAATCATCGCACAGAATGGCAGCATCGCCGACGCAAAAATGTTGCAAAAAGATCTTGGCGATATCGGTCAAATCATGAATGCGTCGATCGGCAATTTGACTACGTCTATAACGCTTGTTGCGTTCAACGATATCAATCTCGATAAGATAGCTATGTCGAGCGAGGATGCTCCGTATCTCGCACCTCCGCCTCGTCCGCAATCGATGATTACGACCGTCGCGCATAATCATACAAAGCATGGCAAGCGAAATGCCATGAATACGGCTGACCTGGAATCGACAGATTTGTCGCCTATGCCGATTGAAGACAATCAGACACTGGATGTGGTGCCGCACGAGTCTGCTACCACTCCAGAGCCGAGCGAAGCCGTAGCGCCGAAGACCAACGATGCTGTTGAAGCCCGTCAGGCGCCTGAGCCTGTGGTCAAGCCTTATACCGCTCCGGTACCAACGCCCAGCGTGGCCCCACAACCCAGCACTACGCCGGCACCGACACCAGCAACCAATCCCGAGCCTGAAAAAGCCCCGGAATAGCGCCAGATCAGACGCAATTAATGCACTCTGCGGCGGGTTTTTCGGCAAATCGATATCATAGACATTATGCTAGTGGCTGGACTTTCGCTAGTCTGTCTGGATGTTACAGGTGTTTATTCGGTGTTTTTAACTCGTGGCAATCATGTGATTCTTCTGGCATCGTTGATGGTGCTCTGTGTGCCACAGTGTCAAGCTGGAACTGGCGGAATATTCTCCTCGTCGACTTCGCCGCGACGCAAAATCCAGCAGATTCAACCGATTGAGAGCCCAACATCTCTTCCTAATAGAAGTGTCGTAAAACCTGCAACCACTATTCCGCCCAGCCCGGGCACTGTTTTCTTCGATACTAAAAAGTCTGGAAAGCCTGATGGCGACCTTAACGCTGATAAGCAGATGCATGAGCTGCAGCAGACTTTGAGCGGCTCAAATGATTCTTCAGGCGCGAACTCGGCGAATCCGACAGGAACTAATGAAGCCTCCCCGAAAACCACTGACGGTGAAGCTATTTCGAAAAATGGCTCCAAACTGAATGTCGAGGTGCCGCTGCGAGGTTTGAGTGGCTCTGCCAGCGTCAACTCGCAGGGAACGGGAAGCATAGACTCTTTTTTTCAAATGGATAGCGGCCCCGTTGGTCGGTCGAGTAATTCCAATTTGCCAGAGCGGAATGCCGTGGCTAAATCTCAATCTACGACGCCAAATTCAGCGGAGACAACCAGGTCTGCCGGCATTGCACCTCTTCGTTTTCTCTGGCATGTGATGGATAATGCAGGCGTGCCAATGTTTTTCGGCAACAAGGACGACGATCTCGATCCCAGTCTGCGCCAGGGCTACACTGGTTCTACTGTAAGCCGAACAAAAGCTGCTCCTTCTGCACCAGTTATTAACGTTGGCACCGCAGGCAGTGCTGTAACTGCACCGTCGCAAGGTCCACATAAGATCCCAGAGAGCGAACTTGAAGGTACTGATTCCTGGGTGAAAGATAATGAGCAAATGCCCTAGCCGGCTATGGCTCACGGCGACTTGCCTTTCTGCATTTTTCAATTTTTGTGATTCGGTTTTTGCTCCGCCTGCCGCCTACATGCCGCTTGCTGCTTTCGCTGAAGGTGCTGGCTCTAAACCAAGTGAATTCCCGGCTCAGGGAACTGTTTCTGGGCATAGTGCCAACTCGGCGCCAGACGCATCCATAACGCCAAGCCGAATGATGTCTTTGAGCGCGTCTTTCGATCGCGCCGTTGAGTTCAATAAAGAAGCAATCGCCGCTAAAACCAACGTTGACTACGCCCGTTCGTCTATCAAAGTTGCCGGGGCCTTGCCAAATCCTCGATTCAATTTGCAGTATGGTTGGGGACCAGCTTTCCAGGTAATCATTGCTGGAAATCCGCAGCAATTTGGCTTTCAAAATCAGATTAGAACCGCAGGCACACGCACAAAATTGGTTGAATTCGCTAGCGCCAGTTATCGCGTCGCTGAATTGCAATATGCCGCCACCATGTTCGATATTCATAATCGCGTGCGCCGTGCCTACGCTGAACTGGCTGCTGCTGAAGCTTTTGCCGATTTGATCGAGTCAGAAAGAAAAGTCGCTGTTGAACTACTGCAGACAACGCAAAGCAGGTTCGACCAGAAAAAAGTCAGTCAATCAGATCTGTTCCAAGCTCAACTTGGAGTCTTGCAGTTCGAAACGCAGCGGTTTCAGGCACAATCGCGCTTACAGACTGCTTCGGCTGCTCTGGCTCTGATTGTCGGTGAGATACCCGAAAAAATTGAAGTAATCGACGTGGACGATAATGGTCTCTTCAAGCTATCAGCGTCCAGAAGTGACCTTGTGCCTTCGCCCGATCAAGCGCTTCCTGCACTCAATGAATTGCTTCCTTCCGCACTGATCTCGCGACCTGACTTGAAGGTGGCTGTTCAGCAGAAATACGCTGACCGCCGCGCTCTGTCAGTGGCTCGGTCTCAGCGCATACCGGACCTGTTTGTAGAGATGGGCTATCAATTTACTACTTTCAAAAAGACGCAACCATACAATCTCTTCCCCGGCAGAGTGCCTAATTCGCCGGGCTGCTATATCAATGCATCTTTTGAGGTTCCGGTTTTTTATCAGCATCAGGGCGAGACCTCGCAGGCTAAAGAGGTGTACCTGCAAGACCAGGATCAGATTGAGCAACTTCAGTACCAGGTCGCTGCCGATGTGGTCAGTGCTTATGAATCCGTGTCTGTTACCAGGGCGACGATCAGGAAATATCAACGTGATTTACTGCCTGCTGCAGCCCGCGTTGCCCGTGTCGCTCGTCGCAATTACGAACGCGGCAACACTGACCTCGCGCAGGCGATTCTCGCCAAGCAGCAATACCAGCAGATGTTATCGTCCTACTTTGATGCTGTGGTGAACTATCAGACGGCGTGGGCTGATCTCGAGAAAGCAATGGGTGTCTCTTTGAAATTATGACCAGATCGATCTATCCGAGCTGTTCAATTCCCTGTGTGCGCGCCGGTCGTGCGTCCATCTTATCTGTGGCACTGGCTGTTGTACTTGGTGTCGCACTCGGTGTTGATGATCCGTTGCTGGCGTCGAATATATCGCCGTCATCCTCGCCATCGCATATATCGCCGTGGTCCTCGCCATCGAACATATCGCAGTCCTCATCGGCATCGTCCGAGTCCCGCTATCCGCGAACGCTGACGGCAGAGCCTGTGCCTCAACAAACCACGGTTTATGGTACCGAATATGGTTCTCGCAGAAAGTTGACGCTACAAGAATGCTTCGAGCGCGCCGATACAAATAATAAGGAGATTCAGATAGCGGCTGCGAAACTTCCGGTTGCTCAGGCGGCAATTGTCATCGCAAAGGCTATTCCTAATCCTGTCTACAACATGACGTACGGCTGGGGACCAGCCTGGGACTACATTGTTGCCGGTAACAATCAGCAAGTTGGAATTACCGAAGAAATTCAAGTCGCCGGGCGGCGCACGAAGAAAGCCGGTGTAGCATCTGCAAACTTTTTGCAGATGGCACTTCAGCTTGAGGCAACTCGCTTCGATGTACACAATCGTGTGCGTAGGGCCTACGCTAACCTGGCGGCATCAACGTCTTTCTATCGTCTGGTGCGCAATCAGCGCAACATTGCAGACGAACTGGTCAAGGTCGCTGATGCAGGCGCTGACCCGACTTCCGCCAAAGCCCTGCAGGCGAGAGTGATTGTGATGCAGTTTGAAATGCAAGTCAATGGTGCAAGAAGCCGAGTCGTTCAAGATTCTGCGCAACTGGCGCTCCTTCTCGGAGAAACTCCTCATAGTGAGGAAATTATCGACATAGAGGACAATGATGTATTCGCACTCGGGGCGACAAAAAACAAAATTGTCCCGGCTCCGGACCGTGGACTGCCTGCACTGGAAAAGCTGTTGCCCGCAGCCTGGACATCTCGCAACGACCTCAGAGCTTCTATACAACAGGCTTACAGCAATCGCAAATCACTCACTCTGGCTAAAACACAGAGAATTCCAGACCCTCAGATCGGCGCAAACTTTCTCTTCACCGCTTACAACCGCCAGCAGTTGCAAGACTTTGACCCGTCTGGTACCCGTTTTCCCGGCAATCCGCTAGACCGTGTTCCGCAGCAGCCTGCTTTCCTTCTGACGGTGTCTGAGGAAACCCCGCTGTACTATCAGTATCAAGGGCAGATAGAGCAAGCCAAAATCAACTGGGTGCATCAGCTCAAACAGAATGACCTTCAACGTGCTCAGATCGCCAACGATATTGTGGTGGCATATGAAAGTTTGCTTGTCGCGCGACAGAGCATCGAGAAGTTTCAGGCTGAATTGTTGCCCCAATCATTCAAGGTGGCAAAGCTCACGCAGCAGGGCTACAAAGCAGGTACTGCAGATTTTGGCACCGCGGTGTCGGCACAAAGCCAATATCAGCAAGTTCGTGCCACGTACTTCAACTGCGTTGTTGCTTATCAAAATGCCTGGGCTGATCTTGAGAAAGCCGTGGGAGTGCCTCTCAAACTATGAACCATCGCTATCGACATAAGCCTGGGAATCATCACCGATTGTTCGAATTTTTCGTTCGAGCACTGGCTTGTGCGGCGTTCTTAGTGCCACCACATGCGAAGGCAGAACCTGCAGGCGATGGGGATGATTATGGCAAGGTGCCACGTCTTCCTGTGAGCAGAATATACAATTTGAATGCATGTTTTAGCATCGCCGATCAACACAATAAGGATATTGCTGTTGCCAGACATAACCTGCAGATTTCGCAGGCAGGAATCAAGATTGCTGGAGCTTTGCCAAATCCCCAACTACAAGTGCAGACCGGGTTTGGAGATGCGTTCGAGTATCTGTTCACGGGGCAAACGCAGCAAGCGTTTTTAACTGAACAAATCCAAACTGCGGGCAAACGTTCCAAAAAGATTGCTGTTGCAAAACAGACTTTGAAAATATCTGACGTGCAACTTTCAGCTTTGCGTTTTGATGTGCACAACCGCGTCAGGCGCGCTTACTGCGAACTGGCTGCGGCAGAGGCGTACGACCTTTTGATACAGCGGCAAAAATCGGCAGCATTGGAGTTATTGGAAATTGCGAAGGCTAGAGCTGGAAGCGTCAAGGATGACGCGGATGTGCTGCAGGCGAGTTTAAACGTCGACCAGTTCGAGCCGCTCCTCAATCAAGTGCAGGGGCGCTTGCAACAGGCGTCAACCAATCTTACTCTTTTGCTTGGCGAGAAGCCTGACCGCGTTGAAGTTTTCGATGTGGATGATACAGGTTTGTTCGAATCAAATAAGACTACAAACAATGTTCCTGCGCCTGAGCGTGCCCTGCCAGCGCTCGGAGACTTGATTCGGCTCGCAATTACCGCGAAACCTGACTTGAAAATGGCGCAGGAGAGAGCAACGCTCAGCCGCAAGTCGCTTTCGTTGTCGCGAGCTGAACGTGTGCCTGATGTTTTTCTGGGCTCTGGATTCACTTTCTCCACCTTTGCAAAGAATCAGCCCGCTGGGCTTTCCGGCGCTGGAAATTATTTCGGAGAAGGTGCGTTCTTTACGATGTCGACTGAAGCCCCTGTGTTTTATCAGCACCAGGGAGAAATTAAACAAGCCGCAGCAACTGTTCGTCAGTCAGACCTGCAGGTTGACCTGCTCAGGGCACAGACTGCGGCAAGCATTGTTGCCGACTACAACATGATTAAAACAACACAGGTAAACCTTTCACTGTTGAAGGAAAGATTGTTACCCACGACTGGCGCGCTGGCTACCGCGGCGCTGGAGGCTTATAAGAAGGGCTCTGTGGATTTAGGTACTGCGATGGTCGCGCAACAACAGTCGCAGCAAACATTGTCGAGCTTCTTTGATGCCGTTGTCTCTTATCAGAATGCGTGGGCAGACCTGGAGCGTGACGTCGGAGTTCCACTGAAAATTTGAGCATGCTCGGCTCTCTTGGCAATACTGATTTGCGTTGATTTCATGTCTGATGGTCACATTCTTAAGCACTTTGAGTTGATCCTTTCAGGTTGTGGCTAGATAATATCCCCGGTTCTGCAGGTATTCTGAATGTTCTTGTCCAGGCGATTTTCGTCTCTCGCGGTATCATTGGCGTTTCTTGCATCCGTTCCGGGCGTGTCGGCTAGCACACTGGCATTTACTGCCAACGGTGGCAACATCACAGCTTTCGAGGGCGATTGCGAAGCTCGCAGCATAGGCGGTGTGGCGCTCCCAAAGGGCACAGTCGCGATTTCCGGAAATACAATCACAGTCAATGCTGTGCCAGACTGGTTATTCGACCGCCATCCTGTCCTCACAGGGGTTGTAATCAATCCATCGCTGGTAACTGCAGGGACGGCAAATACAGTTACAGGAATTGCCTACTTTACGAAAGGCGAATGGCTGAGCAATCTGGGTCCTAATCGGGCTTCTGAATATGTCACTTTGAAGGACGGTGCTACTTTGTCCGGGCATATCGCCGGGGCTACAACGACGGCACTAGATATGGTGCTGGCTGATGGTACACGCCGCACAGTCAATTTCTCCGAACTGGAGTCGATTACTTCCCCTCGGGCTTATCCGTTCAAAATTCCAGCTAGTTCCGTCAAGATTGAACCTTCTGATGGTTCCTACACCGCAGAAGTGACCACCGCATCCTTCACTCCCGCTATGTTCCATAGCCATCTCGCTTTGTTCGGCTCAAACAAGCCCCGAGTGCCTAAGTCAACTTTAGCTGGCACAGAGGGCGGTGTATCAAACAAGTATATTGCTACGATGATCGCCACAGATATCATATCTAATACCATCGCGCCAGCCATTGCGATACCGATAACGTTCACGCGCTCGACTTTGCATGCTCGCCAGTTGCTGTTTTTCAACGAAAACAACAGCGTTTCTCAGCCGCCATTTGCTCCGCAAGTCTGGTCGAATGGAACCATACACTTTTATCCCTTCCAGTGATCAACACTTTCGGGTTTACAGGTCGAGCGGCGAGCCGCAAGCTTGTTCAAGACTTGTATACGCCTGCTGATACTGCATTACCGCGTCCAAATACATGTTGCGAATTTGAATGTTGGCTTGCTGAGCAAGAAGCGTAGAGTTGATGTCGGATTGTCCCACCTCGTAGCTGCGGCGTGATAGACGAGCCACTTCGTTCGAGTCTGCCAGCACGTGTTCTTGATAGACGCGGATTCGTTCGCGAGCGGTCAGAACATCGTTATATGCAGCCACGACGTCACCCTGAATTTTGTTTTTCTGCGAGCCAATTTCGTAGCCAAGCTGCCTTCCAATAGCTTTATATTTGGCTATGTCGCCCTGGTTCATGTTGCTTACGGGCGTTTCGATATTCAACGTAAAAAAGTTCGCGTTTAGTTTTGGTCCACTCGGGGGATTGCCTGCAACTGACTGCCCATAGGTGACTTGAGGGTTCGGCATGATGTTTGCAATAGCATTTTTCATGTTAGCGCTGTTGACTTTCAACTGTTGGTTCAAGCTTCTCAGCTCAAGTCGATTTTCCAGCGCCAGATTTATGTAAAACTGCAACGGATGCTCGGCTTTGCTAAAGTCAGGCAGAATGCCAGGTTTAACCGCTTTCAGCTGGAATGCCGAGGGTTTTGGTCCAGTGAAGTCAGGCAGCCTTGGTACCGTAATTGGTGACTCTGCCGAGCGCCCCATAATAACGTTGAGGTTTTGACCGCTGCGCACCAGGCGCTGATTGCCTACACCTAATTCGATTTGAGCCTGAGAAGTAGCCAGTCTTGCTCGTAAAACGTCCAACTCGGGAACGTCGCCAGCCTGAAAGCGCTTCGTCGACACGTTCAACAGACGTTCGGTCAGCTCATATAAATCAAAAAGCTGTTTGGCGGTTTCCTGAGCTACGACCGCATCCGTGAAGGCACTGCGGGCGGTCGCTCTCAGCGCCCACAATGTGGTCAGCAAATCAGTTTTGTTCTGGTCGTAATAGCGCTTTGCGGACAAGACCCGAAATGCCAATTTCCAGGGCGGATCGTAAACAGTTGTTGTACCGATACGGCGTACTTGTTCTGCGATCAATCCTCTATCCATAAAGAAAGAAGGGTTCGGCGCAATCGCCGCCTGAGCAATTCCAGCTTTAGAAATGGGCAGCTGGGCTCGAATGGCGGCGGCACGAGGACTTTTGGTCAGTGTTTCGTCAAGCGCTTGAGAAAGCGTCACTCCCTCGCTCTGTCCGGGCTGCAACGGTGGCGTTTGACCCGTCGAATATTGCACCGTGCCTTTGACTTGCCCTGGTACGGTTGGAGTAATCGTGGCGCCGTTAGGACCGCCCAGAAGGTTTTGAACATCTTGAGCCGACGGTGAAACCGGACCCCGCAGCGCTGGCGTCGATGAGGCGGGCGCCACGGTCGAACCAGGCGACGTCTGACTGCTGCTTGGCGCAATCGGTCGAGCCGGTGCAGGCATTCCAGCTGATATTACATAATTGTCGGTGCCGTCCTGCAAAAACTGGTCCGCACCCCTGGCGAGTGCTGGAGCGTTATTGATTGTCAGGATGCCGAGGACGGCTAGTAAGTGTCGATTCATGAGCGGGTTCAGTATATCCGAGGCTTCGAAACGACTGCCAGGTAGCCTTTTAATGTACTTTGGGAAAGCAAACTGAAAGGAACAGCGCCTGGAGGCGCTCTCTGAGCCGATTCATTTTACAGCAAGGTCTTTTTGACGATGTGACTAATTCGTGAAGCCGCAAGCAGGAGCTTTCTATCGCGTACGGACGAGCATTAATTTGCTAACATCTAGGAGTGGTTTCGCTAGCGTGTCTATAAAAGCTCTGGCGGGTATAGATACGGGGTCCAGGAATCCAATCTGTTTAGAGTCGCAAGATTCACGCAAGGATCAGATATAGTTCTTTCTGGACAGTACGGAGATCAGGCCCACGGCACGGCCGCGGCGATATGAACGACAAGGAAAGCCGAAGTTTTTTGCGGGGGCAAATGGAGTTTACCCCTCAGCGGATGATGCGATACATCCGCTCGCGGGCGCGTTTGGCTACCGACGAAGATGTCGAGGACATCTTGCAGAACGCCCTTGTGCTGGTCACAAAGCACTTCGACCCTTCCCATCCCGAGGCTAAGCTCGCTCCCTACTGCCTGGGCGCCTGCAACAAGGCAATCGCGCAGAATCTGGAGCGCTATCACAAGGTTCAACTAAAGAAGCGCGACGAGAAGAAAACGTCTGACCAGACGGTCGAAATCGGCGTTGCCGCGCACGACGCCAACTACGACGGCGAATCGATGACTCGTAAGCAGTACGGTCTCGGCAAAACCTTCAGCGAGGAATCTTCCACATCCAATCAATGGCGAACGACGTCGTTAGACTCCATGTTTGACGCCGAGGATGGTCGCACCGCCGACGACGTTTTCGGCATGGAATATACAATGTCTGGAAATTCTGAGGGGAATGACCCGGCGGCAAAAGCCATGATTAACGATCTAATAGATCAGATTCTGGCTGAGCTTCCAGAGCAAATCCACCGCACCTGCTTCGTTTTGAAGTATGTCGAAGGTTACAAAAGAGAAGATTTGATTTCATGTCTAAAAATGGACCCCAAGAGTATAGATACGATCGACAAGAAAATAGTTCGAACGCTGAAAGCGTTTAAAGAGAAATTGGACAGAGACGAGGCGCGTATCTAGGAGATGGAAATGAACACCCTGAATGAAAAGTTGGATAAGGTCCTCGCAATCAGTGACGAGAAGAAATGCGCTGAGTCATTTGAGAAATTCTGCGCTGAGAACTTCAACGACCTGCCGCTGCCAGGAGAAAATACAAAGTTTGACGGTGCAATGTGGGCTGCGTCTCAATTTAGAGCGTTGTCAAAGACCGATGAAGCGATCATCAAGCGTGTCACCGAGAAGTTGCTTGGCGAGCAGGTCGATGTCGTGAAAGAAGCTGTCGTGAAGCTGAGAGACATGGTCGGCAGCACGAAAGAAGCGGCGATCAATACATGGCAAGATATGCTGGCTGCGATGGCGTGGCAGCAGATGGTGCCTGCAGGAGCGTTGCGTGGAGTGGGTGCGCAGTTGGTTGGTCTGGGAACGTTCCAGAAGACAGTCGACGATGCAAACATTCAAATCAATCTTGGATGGCACGTAGACACGGACCAGTTGCGGATTCTCTTGCAAGCGAAAGACAAGGAAGAAAATGCCCTGTCCAATGTCGAAATGAGAATCAACGAAGCTGAACGCGGCGTTGTCTTCTCGAGAAAGACAAATGAAGACGGTTCTGTTGTCGCTCCGAGCGTAAAGGTTGGACCGGGACAGTATCAGATTCAAGTCTTCTTTGCCGACAAAGTTGTAGAGACACCGTTCTTCCGCATTTAACCCAGTACGCTCAACTGCTTTTTTCCGAACCGCTCCTTTCCGAACTATATTTTGTCACGATCTAAGTCTCATCTTGCTCGGCAGCAGATGTAAGGCTAGACAGCAACCCGCGAGCTTGATGAAGTGCTCGCGGATTGCTTTTTGTTGGTGTGTGTGAAGTGCTCGCTGGCTGTTTTTTGTTGGTGTGCGTGAAGTGCTCGCGGGTTGTTTTTTGTTGGTGTGTGTGAAGTGCTCGCGGGTTGTTTTTTGTTGGGGTGTGTGAAGTGCTCGCCGGGTGTTTTGTGATAGGTGTCAGTTTCTGAGGACATGCAAGTCCGAGGCAGTATCAAAGTCAAATGCATGGATGACAGGTTATGATGTCGCCGATGTCTTTGTGAGGAAGAGTTTTGTCGAAGCCGCTCAGCTTACTGTCCTTGCTCATTGCAGTTTCTTTCAGCGCGTCCATGACTACAATTCCGCTACAGACCGTAGCGGCAGACAAGCGAAACGAGTCGGAGTGGCACACAGGGAACTGGCAGCCGGCGCAGGGATTCAAGCAAACCCCAATATGGCCGGCGCACGCAGTTCCGGGAGGATTTTCGGTAAAAGGTCCGGAAGAATTGAACGCAGCCGGAGATTTTGTTGGCAAAGTTTCGATCCCGACCATGACCGTTTATCCAGCCAAAGGCAAGCCGAATGGCGCAGCTGTGGTCATCTTCCCTGGTGGTGGTTACTATTGCCTGGCAATGAAACTCGAAGGAACCGATGTCTGCGATTGGCTTACTAACAAAGGCGTGACGTGTATCTTGCTCAAGTATCGTGTGCCCGGGGATCATTTGTATCCACGGTCGGGCTGCTATCCTGGTTCTGCAGCCGCATTGCAGGATGCTCAAAGAACGCTGCGTCTTGTTCGGTCGCAAGCTGCGGAATTGAAGATCGACCCGCACAAAATTGGTGTGTTGGGATTTTCAGCTGGTGGTCATCTGGTAGCTGCTACGAGCACACTCTTCGACAAGCAGTTGTATAAGCCTATCGATGCCGCTGATAAGCTCAGTTCGCGTCCTGATTTTGCTATTGCCCTTTATCCCGGGCATTTGAACGAGCACACGACCCAAAAGTTTCAGCTGAATCCATATGTTCCAGTTAGCAAAGACACTCCGCCCACTTTTATAGTGCAGGCGGAAAACGACCCCGTCGATGATGTGGAAAATTCTCTCGCTTATTTTGCAGCTTTGAAGAAAGCGCAAGTGCCCGCTGAATTGCACATATATGCCGAGGGAAAACATGCGTTCGGATTGAAGCAATCGAACTTACCTATCTCCGAGTGGACCAAACTCGCCGAACGGTGGTTGGCAGAAAACAAAATGATTCCCAGGGGGTGATATGTTTTTGAGTGCAAAATTTTTCCGGTCGTGGCTGCTTACGATGTGCCTGCTTTCTTCTGGCTCGACGCTGGCTCTTGCTGATTCAAAAGCGGGCGATGTAAAAGCGGCTGCGAAATCTGACACGAAATCGGATACGAAATCTGATACAAAATTGGACGCGAAATTGGATACGAAATCCAATACGAAATCGGGCGCGAAATTCGATACGAAATTGGATGCGAAATCAGACGCGAAATCCGATTCGAGATCTTTCGACAAGCTGTATGCCGACTGGACAAAATCTTTCAATAAAAAGGACATGGTGGGAACGATGTCGATTTTCGCTCCAACCTGCACTGCTGCGCTTCCCGATGCGACACACAAAACCTACGACCAGATCGAAAGTGGTTTTAAAAAGCTGTTTGCAGATAAGAGTAAAAGTTACCAGTACACGTACGATGTCCACAATATTTATCACAACGGCGATTTAGCCGCAGTGCGCATTACCTGGCACCTCGCCACTTACCAAAATGGAAAGTTGCTCGAGAAAAACAATGAACATGGACTCGACGTACTGCAGCGCGACAAAAGCGGCGCCTGGAAAATCGTTAACTGGGTGGCGTTTGCGGAGCACTTGCCGCTCTGAGTCTGTTTTCTGAGTCCACTTTGCAAGACTGTTGCTCTGGCACAAGAGTCAGCCGACTTAGCCGATTGAGATCATAACGACTGTGGATTCAGTGACGAGTTTCAGACAATCGTGAACGATTTTGATGCCATCCATCATGGCTTTGCCGCGTTCTGGAAAATCTTCCGCTGGTGGCATTGTTGATTGCATCGCCATTATTTCCTTCATTTTTTCTGGTGGCATTGCCGCCGCCATTTTTTTCAGTATTTCTTCCCGGTACTGCTCAGCAGCGTGCATATATTCCGATGCAATCTCGTTTTCAGAAAACTTTGCAGGGTCGAGTTTGTTCAAATATTTTTCTTTCAGTTCGCTGTCTAATAAGTGGCGTTGCGACTCGCCTTCTCGATCTTGATAAGTTTTTGCCATAAGGTCAATTTGTTTCTCGTCTTTCAAAAAGGCAAGTAGTTCAGCCATCACATATCCTGACCAGTTGTACAGGTAAGGTTCTTTTGAATTTTGGACCAGGAAATTGTAGATTTTCTTGTAGTCCTTCATTCGGGCTTTAAAAGCAGGTGAATTCATCATGTCACGAGTTACTGCCATCAACACTTTGTGCTCTTCTGCTTTTTGATCGTCATCTGCTTTGGTCAAAGTCGAGCCAATCAGGTGCAAGTCAGCCATAGCGCAATATTCTTCGAATTTTGCGCGCTCCATCACATAGAAGGAAGCTATGGCAGACATCACAAACTCCTGTCAGGTAAAGCAGCGTTTCCGTTTCAGTTACACGCGGTCCAAAAGCTTGCCAAGTGCGTTAAACTGGGTGCCCCCAATTGTAGTAAAAAATCATGGCACCAACCACATCCACCAGCAGAACCCAACCCAAAATCCTGAGAATTTTACGACTGAGAGTGACGGACAAACCCGGATTTTTGGGTAAAGTCGCCACGCTGCTTGGTGATCTTGAAGCGAATATCGGCGAAATCCACATTCACAGCCAGGGTCCTGACTTTATTATTCGCGACATCAGTTTGCAGCTTGATGATGAAAAACATCTGCAGCGCGTTCAAGACGCCGTCTCCAGCCTTGAGGGAGTTGAGGTCGAGATGATTATCGACCCTGTGCAACAAGTGCATCAGGGCGGCAAAATCGAGATGCGCAGCCGCATTGAGCTGACTTCGCTGGCGGAGTTGCGGCGCATCTACACGCCAGGAGTGGCGCAAATTTGCAAATTGATCGCTAAAGACAAGAATTACAGCAAGGAATACACGAGCATTTCAAACACTGTTGCTGTCGTTACGAATGGCACCGCCATTCTTGGGCTCGGAAACATCGGTCCCGTTGCAGGCATGCCTGTTATGGAAGGGAAAGCTGTGCTCTTCTCCCAACTTGTAGGCATCAGCGCCGTGCCTATCTTGATTGAATCAACAGACAGTGACTACATTATCGAATCGATCAAAGCTATTGCCCCCACATTCGGTGCCATCCATTTGGAAGATATCGCCGCCCCTGAGTGTTTCGATATCGAGGAGCGCCTGCAAAATGCTCTCTCCATCCCGGTTTTGCATGACGATCAGCATGCGACCGCGATTGTTGTGCTCGGTGCGTTGCTGACCATCACTCAGAGAATGGGAATCGACCTTGCTTCGTGCAACATCGGTATCATTGGTCTGGGCGCAGCTGGAGCTGGTATCGCACAATTGCTCGATAGCTTCGGCGCCAAGAAAATATTTGGAACTGACCTGAAGCAAGCTGCAATGGATAGACTTGCATCGCGCGGTGGTCATCCTGTCAGCCTGCAAGCCGTAATGCAGGAGTCAGACGTAGTTGTGGCCACGACAGGAGTTCCAGGGTTGATCAAACCTGAGATGGTTAAGCAAGGACAGGTAATTCTGGCTCTATCAAATCCAGATCCGGAAATCGATCCAGATCTCGCTATTGCTTGCGGGGCGAAATTCGCCGCTGACGGAAGGACCATTAACAATGCGCTCTCCTTCCCGGGATTGTTCAAAGGCGCCCTCATGTCTGGCGCACCGCGCTTTACTGATGCGATGAAAATTGCCGCTGCCCATGCAATTGCGGGTCAGACGAAAATGGACAATCTCGTTCCGAGCATCCTGGATCGCGAAGTGCATAAAGTCGTCGCAGATGCTGTTGCTCTGGCCGCACGTACTGGTGAGCCCGCTTAGGAAAAAATCAACCATAGTGGGCAAATTGTCCAGGGCGTCCAGGACAATTTGCCGGCCACGGCACCAATTTTCGTCGGCGTCCATTCCTCAGTAATGCATTGGATTCGTGATCCAGATAGGGCTCCGTTTGGTTGCGCCATTTGACAGCCGGGCGAGATTGCCAGCCTGACATTAATTTGGCCCCTTGTGATTAACGAATTCCAGCTTCAATCGCTCTTCCATCCGGAAATGGAACAACTCTCGGTCAGATCTCATTTACTTGTCAGAGAATGCTCCTTGCGGTTACCTAAATCCGCCGCTTGCATAAAGCTGCTCACCAGTAAGCCATCCTGACTCATCAGACGCAAGGAACACGGCAATAGATGCGATATCTTGAGGTTGTCCAACACGACCCAGAGGAGTGCTCTTGATAGCCTCCTTTTCAAAATCCGAGCCTGTAAAACCGGCTGTTTGTGTGCCTTCTGTTGCTACGAGACCGGGATTCAACGAGTTAACGCGGATTTTTCTCGGTCCCAATTCGCGAGCCAGCACACCGGTTATCGCGTCCACCGCACCCTTAGTGCCACTATACACAGAGCTGTTAGGAGGTGTAATGCGACCAACGAGCGAGCCAATGTTAATGATGGTAGCGCCTTCGCCGAGATGTTTAACTGCGGCTTTTGTAGTCAGCAACAAACCCAAAACGTTGATGTTGAATATTTGGTGGAAATGTTCTTCCGTGACTTCTTCAATGGGCTTCATGTCGTAGACACCGGAGTTATTAACTAAAATGTCTAAACGTCCGAAATTTTTAATTGCAGTCTCAATAATGTTGCTTGCTTCAGCTCCGTTCGCCACGTCGCCCTTCACAGTTACAGCTTTGCCACCAGCAGCGGTGATTGCTCGCGCGACTTCATCAGCGCCCTCTTTACTGGACGCATAGTTAACTACGACCGAAGCTCCGGCTTCTGCGAGTGATTTCGCTATCGCCGCTCCAATACCTTTGGAAGCCCCCGTTACTACAGCCACCTTCCCGGCCAATTTGCTCATACCTCTCTCTCCTCGTTCTAAGTTACCCAACCGCGCCCAATTAAGGCTCACCAATATTAGACCGGTCGTCTATTCCCGTCAATGCCTTTCGCCCTTCAGGTAACGGAAAATGCAATTAACGCTTTACCCGGGTTCAACCAACACACTATCCTGCGCAACCTTAGCGAAACCACAAGGAATATTTCATTGACAATAATCGGGCAGAACTCCTGCTGCGCCCACTCTTAGCATTCAGTGTCTGAGACGATTGGGAGGTAAAAGACCGTCCCAGCTCTTTCATCGCGTTTAGGATCGATTGGTAGAAAACGGCTTTCTTATGTTGTTTCCGATCAGCGATTTGAACATTTCTTCTCGCTCCAGCTCTTTCGTTCTAATATCTGTGTCGAGTTTTTCTGTAAACTCGGCCAGTCTCGCTGAGCGATTGCCGCTTAAATTGTGAGCGATGTTCAGCGGCGACAACAGCGCCTTGGCGGCGCATAAACGCGGGCGCTTTAGTCCAAGCAGAAGCCAGTGTTTAATTCTGAAGGTCAAGGAATGAACGTAGATAAGTTGATAGAGATTTAGATGATATGCGTAAATCAGGTCGCGTATGTCCGCGAAAGCTTCTTCGGGCGGCTTTCGATACTGCGCATATTGCGCAGATGTGCGGTGATTGATTATCGCTTTCTCGTAGACACTCAACTCATCTTGTACAACGCGCTTGCTTTCCAGCATGGCGTGCGCTTTGTCTCGGGCCGCTTCACCAAATGCGGTGCGGCGTTCGGGCGATATAACCAGTTTGACGATTGCTGCAGCGATGTCGGCGGGGCGACCGGGCGGAATCACAAAGCCTGTAGCGCCGTCGTCTATGTACTCCGGCGTACCACCGGCGCTGGTTGCCACAACTGGGCGTCCGCATGCCATTGCTTCCAGCACTGTATATGGTGCATTCTCGTAAAGGGAGGGCACGACACAGATGTCGGCTGAGCGATATAATCCCGGCATTTCAGACAGTGGCACGTGGTTGATGAACTGCACGTATTGACTTGAATTCGTGGCTAACAGTCTGCGTTTCACCGTCTCTGCCACTGATTGTCTGCCCACTTTCATGTCTCGACCGACAATAACAAAGCGAACGTTTTTTGTCTGTTCCAAAACCAAAGGAATTGCGTCAATCAGCTGATGTATACCTTTACGCTCTTCCAACCGACCTGCAAACATGACTGTGACTTGCTCTGAGGGTTCGAGCGTCTTTGGACCAGCCGGTGAAAACTTTTCTATGTCGACGCCGTTACGCACAATGTGAATGGATTTCGCATCATATCCGCAGTCGCGAGCGACATAGTTTGCCAGCTCCTGACTCGGCGAAGAGACGGCATCTGCATTCAGTATCGTCATTCTTTCCAACATTCCAAAGAGTGTGTGATCGAATGACGGTTTGAGATCGTGATACCGCTCCGCAACGAATTTGAAGTGCGGAGTATGCAGTCGCACAACAAGTGGGCAAGACTTCGTCATCGCCACCAGAAGCCCTTCAGCAAGATGCTCAGGCGCTTCTACGACATCGAACGGTTTCTTCGCATGCAACTCGGTAAATTTATTCCAGAGTGCGATTGTTGTTTTAAACAGGTAATGGCTGTACGGAAGCGAGATCCAGATCGTGGCGAGCTCGTCCAGCAGGTGACCCCAGACCGCGCGGTGCAGTTGAATTACGTGGCGCTTTGAGTTCTCCGCACCGTTTGCCACAGGCGGCTCAACAGTATCTTCTTTGCGCGCCAGAGCAATGACTTCGACATCATGACCGAGCGCCGCAAGTGCGTTTGCGTGCTGGTACGTGTATGCACCAATACCACCCCAGCTTGTCTCAGGCGGGTATTCGCGAGAGATGAGACAAATGCGCATGACGTTACTCGACTGGGATCTGCAGGGTTGCCGGACGAACGATGCGAATTTGTCTATGAAACAAATTTAGCCTTTTTTGACTTCCCAGAAATCTTCGCCGAGTACATCCCATGGCAGGCGATGCTCGTCTGGATTGCTGGCGTCGAAGCACTGATTGACGAAATAAATCATGTTGGCAGGTTGAGTTCCCACATTCGCCAAGCCGTGGGCGACTCCGCGGGGAATGTACAGCGCCTGAGCTCGACCGGCTCCCAGTACAAAACGCATTGTCTTGTTGTAGGTCGGAGAGTCTTTTCTCGCGTCGAACAAGCCGATGAGAAGGCGGTCTTGCGGGATGATAAACCACACATCTTCTTGATTGTAGTGCAGGTGGAAAGCTTTGATAACGCCCGGAAGCATTTGAGAGTAGGTGCTTTGACGTACTTTGAACTCGGGCAAAATCTGCAGATTTCCCTGTTCGTCGAGACGAACAATTTCGGCTAATGATCCGCCATCATCAACAAATAAGTTGAGGTTGATCAGCTGGACACCTTCGATGGTGACCTTCTTTGCGTAATCTTGCACTGAGAGTGCACTACTGTAGTCGCCACCAATAGCGTCTTTAGTCAACGGTTTGAGCATGAGAAGTTAAGCGCCTTTTCAGAAAGTTGTGCTAATCGAGCATATGACAAGACTAAAGAATACCAGTCAGGACCCGCTTAAGTCCAGACCTTGTGCCACTTTGCGAAGGTGTAGTTACTCTAACGCTTGTCTCTTTCGGAACGCTTTCAGTTTGTCAATGGCTTATCTGGTGAAGCTTTCAGCGCTTATCGACCTGCTAATCGAAGTCGTCGTGCGCGTCGAATTGTCGAATTAGATACTACTTTATCCCTACTTGGTTGCTGCAGCTTTTTGCCCCGAATGCAGTTGCATGTAGGTTTTGAGAGATTCCTGCCAGGGCGGTAATTCTCTGCCGATAGTGTTTATCAAAGTGGTTTTATCGAGCACAGAATATTTTGGACGTGTCGCAGGGCGCGGCATTTCGCTAGTTGCAATTGGAATTACTTCATTGTCTCTGTCTCGCAGAATCTCTTTTGCGAATTCGTACCAGCTTGTCACGCCGTCGTCTGTGCCGTGATAGACGCCCCATCGACCGGTGACGATCAGGTCCGCCACAGTCTCAGAGAGGCTCAGTGTGCATGTCGGTGACCCTATCTGGTCAGAGACTACGCGCAACGTTTTCCGGTCATTAGCCATTGAGGAGATAGTGTCTACGAAGTTCTTTCCGTTCGGACCGTAGAGCCAGCTAGTACGCACGATGTAGAAGCGTTGCAGATGACGTTGCACAGCCTTCTCACCGGCGAGTTTGCTCTTCCCGTAAATTGAGATGGGTCGCGTAGCGTCCCATGGCGTGTAGGGCTGGTTCTGCTCTCCGTCAAAAACATAGTCGGAGCTGAAATAGAGCATCGGCGTTTCAAAAATATTGCAGGCAACGGCGAGATTTTCGGTGCCGTATCCATTGATGTGATAGGCGAGATGTGGCTCAGACTCTGCCTGATCCACTTTTGTGTAGGCGCCGCAGTGAATGATCAAATCCGGTTCTTGATCTTCGATGACTTCCAGGCACTGCGTGTAGTTGGTGACGTCCAGGCGCTCTTTTGGCACGCTGACGACATTGTGTCCACGCGATTGCAAGCACGCAGATAAAGCTTGACCCAACATGCCACCAGCACCGGTGACTAAAAGTTTCATCGTTTCCATTCAGATCCGCGGCAACGCCACGCCTCCACCTTATGAGTTTTGCTCAGCCATGCGACATGATAGCAAGTCAGGCCCCCAGTTTCTAGCGCCGGGCAAGGTTTCTCCGAGCGTCTTTTGAAAGCTTTGCCTGGCTTCGGCGAGCGGCTTTTGTCCGGCTCTGGCAATGGCGCGTTAACAAAAGGGTCCGCACCTGAGTCGATGCGGACCTTTCGATTACTTTTACAGCAGCTCGCTGGTAACGCCAGCTTTTGTTCAGGCGTGGCTCAGATACTAGACCACGACTGTTGGTGTCGGTACTGGAACGACGATAGGAGCGAACTCCGGTTTCGTTACAGCGTTCAACCAGGCTGTATTCGACTTGTACCAGTTGATTGTCTGGTAGATGCCTGTTTCAAAGGTGTGCTTCGGAGTCCAGCCCAATTCTCGTTGAATTTTGGTTGAATCGATAGCGTATCTGCGATCGTGTCCGAGCCTGTCTTCAACGTATTTGATCAGCTCTGGACCTTTTCCGCATTCCTTCAAGATCAGCTGAGTGATCTGCATATTGGTGCGCTCGTTGTTTCCACCGATGTTGTAGACCTCTCCTGGAACTCCTTTATGGAATGCCAGATCGATTGCTGCGCAGTGGTCTTCGACGTGCAACCAATCGCGCACGTTGAGCCCATCTCCGTACACCGGAACTTGCTTGTTGGCGAAGCAATTGGTGATGAAGAGTGGAATCAGTTTTTCAGGGTGCTGATATGGTCCGTAGTTGTTTGAGCAACGTGTGATCACAGCAGGGAAATTGAATGTGTGGAAGTAAGCTCTGCACAGCAGGTCAGCAGCGGTTTTGCTGGCTGAGTAAGGGCTGTTTGGTTGCAGAGGCGTTTCTTCGCTGAACAATCCTGTTGGTCCAAGCGATCCATATACTTCGTCGGTTGAAACTTGAACGTATTTGATGCGGAATCCGCCGGTCGGCAACTTGCCGTGCTTATAAGCTGCTTCGAGGAGCACCTGGGTTCCCATCACGTTTGTTTCAACGAAAACTGCAGGGTCTGAAATCGAGCGGTCGACGTGGCTTTCAGCTGCCAGGTTGATGATGCCATCGATCTTACCGAAACGCTTTCCAGAAACGATATCGTTGACGAGCGCTACGTCTTGAATCAATCCTTTGACGAATTTGTAGCGTGGATTATCGTGTACGTCTGATAAGTTCTCTGGATGTCCCGCGTAGGTGACGGCATCTAGATTGATGATTGTGTAATCCGGATGATTATTCAACAAGTAGCGCACCAGATTGCTTCCAATGAAGCCCAGTCCGCCGGTGATGAGTAATTGCATTTAGTTCTCCTCGGTAATCCTGAAAACTTGACAACCGCAAAGCTTTCCAGTCGTCAGGAGCAATTGTCCAGTGACAACCCCGCCGTGGTCAACGTGAGAGAAATAATGTGCAGCCGATCTGCAGTGAATCTTGTCTAATGAAGTTGTCAACACTGAATGGCTGGCGATCAGACAACCTCGACTTTGCTGTCATCACCGATCATTAATCTAAATGCAATCGGTTTGCTGTTGCTTCTCTTAAGTTCGACATTGACACCAATCAATGAATCTTCTATACGACCATGGAAGTCGACGATCTGACAGTGCTCACGCAAAATGCAGTGTTCGATTTCAGCGTGCGAAACCCGGGCTCCGTCGCCGATTGACGTGAACGGTCCGACGTAGCTGTCTTCGAGAATGCAATCTTCGCCGATCATTGCTGGTCCGCGGACGATGCAGTTTTTCAGTTGGCTGCCTTTGCCGACATGCACTCTGCCTGAAATTCGTGAGCCACCGTCTGTAGTGCCAAGCATGGAGACGTCGGTCATCTCGTCAAGCACAACCCGATTGGCTTCGAGCATGTCGTCTTTCTTTCCGGTATCAAGCCACCAGCTTCGCAAAATGTGGCTGTCGACGTGGTGCCCGGTCGAGATTAGCTGTTGAATCGCGTCTGTAATTTCGAGTTCGCCGCGTTTGCTTGGCTTGATTTGATCGATAGCGGTGTGAATATTTTTGTTGAACAGGTAAACTCCGACCAGTGCCAGATTGGATTTTGGCTTGGCTGGCTTCTCTTCCAGGCAGAGGATTCTGCCGTCATCATTGAGTTGAGCCACACCAAATGAGCTTGGATTCTCAACTTCCTTAAGCAAAATGAAAGCGTCTGCTTTGCCTTCCTCGAAGCGCTTTACCAGCGGACCGACACCGTCTTTGATCAAGTTGTCGCCCAGGTACATGACAAATGGATCGTCTTTCAAAAATGGTCGGGCTGTTTTGACTGCATGAGCCAGACCGAGCGGTTCGTCTTGCAGGACGTATTCGATCTTGATGCCCCAGCGGTCGCCGTTGCCCACTGAAGCGCGCACATCGTTGCCGGTTTCCGGGCTGATAATAATGGCGATTTCTCGAATGCCCGCAGATATCAACGCTTCGATTCCATAGAATAGAATCGGTTTGTTCGCTACCGGCAGCAGTTGCTTTGCCGCAGTATGCGTAATCGGTCGCATGCGAGTGCCTTTGCCGCCGCTCAGAATTAGTCCCTTCATTTTTCCGCCTGTTTTTCTAGTCGTCAGAACTTAGAACGCGCCACGCTTGCTGACGACAGCACCAAACGTGGAGAAAATAATTTGCCAGTCGAGCCAGTAATTCCAGTGGTCGCAGTACCACTTGTCTGCTTCGACTTTGACGTTGTCTGGTAATTCATCCCTGCCATTCACTTGCGCCCAACCGGTTATGCCGGGTGGAAACTTGAGAACGCCTGATTCTTGCCGCATCGCCGTTAGCTCGGTCTGATTATACAAAGCCGGGCGTGGACCAACCAAACTCATCTCGCCTTTAAGGACGTTAACCAACTGGGGCAGCTCATCCAGGCTCGTTTTGCGCAGAAACGCGCCAACTTTTGTAATGGGACTGGGCATCTTCAGCATCTGGTCTGTTGGCACGTCTGGAGTGCCGTAGAACATTGTTCGAAACTTATAAATTTCAAACAATTCTCCGTTCAGTCCGACGCGCTTCTGTTTGAAGATGATTGGACCCTTTGAATCGGTCTTGATCGCGACAGCAACCATTGCGAGCACAGGTGCCAGCCCGACCAACGCAGTGGCTGAGATCGCTACATCTGTGACTCGTTTCAAGGCTTTCAGCACAATTGAGTTCCGTGGTTGCAGTGATTGTACTTTGGTACGGAAGGCTCGTGCCAATACTTAGTCAAATTTGATAAGTAACATGATGTACTCGGGTATCACGCTTTGATCAGGACACCAGTTCATCCACAACTTGATTTAGTGGAACGAATTTGGCAGTAAGTTTTCGGTATGTGCGCGTGAATGGCTGTGTGACATCGTGGCATACAACCAGGTTTTCACCACTGGGATACTGACGGCGAAAAGCTTGCAGCCCTGTGGGATCGTAATCGGATGATGACCAGCTGCAATCGATTGCAGTAGGCGTATGAATTCGTCTTGCGAAAATAAAATCAACTTCGTGATTTCGTTTGTCGCGCCAGTAATAGAACTGGCGTGTCTGCAAGCTTGCATGCAGCTCATTTAGCACAAAGTGTTTCCACATTGGTCCAAGGTCGGTGCGCCGCAGCTGGTTCCAACCGCGATGAAACGCAATGAATCCGGTGTCGAAGCCATACACTTTGGGTGCAGCAATAATTTCAGTCGAGCGGCGTGAATTGAACGGGCGTAGAAGATTCGCGAAATAGGTTTTTTCTAAAACGGATAAGTAATTGGTGATTGTTGTCCGGCTGACGCCGCATGGTTCAGCGTATCTCGTCGCTTCAAAAATCATTCCGCTGTCGATCATCAACATCTCTGCGAATTTCTGAAGCGATGCTTTTTTCTCGAGTCTGAATTGATTTTGGATCGAGTTGAGCCAGAAGTCGTCCATCCATTGTTCAAACTCTCGCTCTGGGAAACCTTCTGAAAGAAAAAATGGTGGCAGTCCACCTCGCAAAAATCTTTGCTGCAAGTCGTGTTGCAAAAAGTCGGCAAGGTCGTTACTGACCATCGGGGTGAGCCAGAGTTCTTCTATGCGTTCCTCCGTCAAATCTTTGTCCGCAGCGATCACGGAAAGCGCAGTCGAACTCGTGGCCAGGATTCGAATCTGTGGATAGACTTGTCGCGCTAGAGAGATGATTGCAAGCGGGTTGACTACGCGGGTAATTTCATCGAAGACTACACGTCCTTCTCCTATGCGAGCAAAAAATTCGAGCGGATGCTCGAGCGCTCTGCGCACGCTTGGGAGAGTGCAGTCGAAGTACTCGATTTGCGGAAGATTTTGAGCAATCAAGCTTTTTCCTGTCTTCGGCAGACCTGAGAACCAGACAGCACTTCCATGCTGCCAACGTTCTTCAACTTTGCGAAACCAGAAGCTTCTATTCTTCATATTTTGAGTCTTGCACGTAGTTGTACTAAACGCAAGTATCATTTCTTCTGGTGTAGCTTGCTGCTGCTGATTAAAACGGCAAATGCTCATCTACGATAGTTTCAAGCAGTCGTCCGTTACCGGGACATTACCGAATAACTCTAGTTTTCAACTTTTGTCGCCCAGTTTCGGATTGTTCTTACAGGCTTGAATAGTTTCTCTCGTCATTAGTGCTACTAAACGATGAACCTATGTTGTTTGGTATGTTCGCACTGAATGCAAGTTATCTATTATTTGATGCGACTAAATGAAAATAAGCCTACGTATAGTTACATTTCACTGAATGGGTTGTTAATTTCGTTTAGTAGCATTATATGTCGACGCGACTCTCGTTAAATCAGTTTAGTTCCGGGCAAAACGGGCTTCTTTTGCAATTAGTAGCACTTATCGTTTTATTAACGCTGTCTAAGCTGGGATTGGCGAACGAAATGATTGCTTAGTTTTGTTTAGTAGCACTATTGTTGGGTAAACCTGTTCGCATGAGCCGCCCTTTTGTTGTTCTTTTGAGAATACAGCTGCAAATCGCTCCAGTTTAGGAAACGATGCAAGAGCCCTCGTTTGATGAACAGCGCTGGTGAATTGCCCTAGAATGTGGAGCTTACAGTCGAGCAAATCATGAAATTATCAATCGTTATCGTCAGTTGGAACACCCGAGAGCTTCTACGCGCTTGTTTGAATACGGTGAAGGCTGAGATAGATGATGCCTCCAATCAACTCTCCAGTGAAACTGAGGTCTTTCTAGTAGATAACGACTCAAAAGATGGATCAGCGCAGATGGTTGCTGATGATTTTTCCTGGGTGAAGTTGATCGCGAATAAAGATAATCTGGGCTTCGCCAAAGCGAACAATCAAGCCATAAACATATGCACCGGGCGGTTGATTTTGCTTCTGAATCCAGATACGGAAGTGAAGCCAGGTGCGCTAAAGACACTCATCGACTTTCTGGACACGCATCCCAAAGCCGGTATTGTCGCACCACAATTGATAAATACTGATGGTTCAGTGCAGCGATCTTGTCGAGCCTTTCCGACCTTTAACGGCATGCTCTATGAGCTCATGGGATTAAGCAAAATATTTCCCGATCAGCCGCGCTTTCGCGAATATAAAATGCTTGATTGGAATCACGACGACGAGCGCGAGGTCGATCAACCCGAGGGCGCATGCCTGATGATAAAGCGCGAAGTGATTGAGCAGGTAGGAACGTTAGACGAGGGATTCTGGATGCTGTTTGAAGAAGTCGATTGGTGCTACCGCATCAAGCAGCAAGGCTGGCAAATCTGGTTTACACCGCGCGCAAAAGTGGTGCACCACTACGGACAATCAATCAAGCAAGTAAAAGCGAAAATGATTTTGTCGTCTCACCGCGGTCTTTATCGATTTTGGAAAAAACACTATCGCAAGGGGCGTTGGTACATGGATGCCCCTGCATATCTGGGGTTGATGGGGCTGGCTTATTTCCGCATTGCTAGCTTTCACCTGCGTGGTGGAAAGCAGATTGCTCCTAAGTCGACGTAAGACAACTAAAACTGCAGATAAATTTCCCGCAAATTTTGAACTAAATTGCCACTTCGTACGTAGTTCTATTTAGAAGTACGAATGGAGGTGATAAATGGCACTGGAAGATTTTTGTCTTTACACGGGAATTGTTTTCTTGCTTGTCTACGTAATTACGCTGGTGACCTATATTTCCATGCTTAGAAAGGGGCGCAGAGGTGATTTCACTTAGCACCGCGTCTGGTGATGCGCTCTTTAGAACTGGGCTTTGTTCGACGCGGAATTCATCTTACGACTGTGTGCCTGCAGGGTGCCGTTCAGCCATTTTTTGTTGGTCTCAATAATGGTGCGCGCAGGCATCGCTTTTGCGGACCAGGCAAGCTAAGATTCGGCATGTATGGTCGGCAATTTAATTTTGGAAGTTCAAAATATAAGCAGCTGTTTGTCTGACAGTGAGGGGATTTTGGCGCTGCGGACCTTCAAGGTAAGATTGCGCAATAGTGTGTCTGTGCATTTTTTGTCGGTGCCGTATCCAGCGATCTGCTGCCATGCACCGGGGAAGAACGCGAGGCTAATTGCTTCGACATTACCCTGGCGAGTGACGCGGGGTGCTACATCAGTTATTTCGAAGTGCGTCCATTCCGGCACTGTTTTCAGTGCTGAGGGTAAACGCGCGAGGAAGCATTCGTTGTGCTTGTCCGTGACTGTCGATACCACCACCCCCAGCTCACCAGGCTTGGAGACGGCACGCATCTCTCCTTCCAGCGTCACAGATAGATTCGGGGAAGCGAAAGCCGGAATCTTTTGAATGACGCCTGTTGTCCTCGCTGCTTTTAAAATGCTTCGGCTTATTTTTAGTTCGCCCTGCAGCGTTCGCATGTTTTCGTCGAAGCCTTTTGGTTGGAGATGGACCTGAAAATCGGTCACATCTTCAGTAAGACTGCTCTTGTTCGCTTTGTTGTTGTTGTTGTTGTTGTTGTTGTTGTTGCAGCTGGTGTTTATATCGGTCCCGGCAGCTTTAAAGGCTTTGGCGACTAGTAGTCTAATCCGAAGGTTGTCTTTTGTGGGGGTGGTGGCGCCGCCTGTCGTTGTGGTTGAGCTGCGTTCGCTCTGCCCCGCTAGAATTGGGCTGTCGTTGCGCATCTCCATCGAGTGTTTCGAGTTTATCAATCGATTTACGCACAAAAAATCGGGGCTCAAGTAATTGCGTGCGTTCCAGCGGTCACCATATATGGTGCATTCATCCTTGCCTGGTTTGATGGCGATGTTGACCGATTGGTCGCGAAGCAAATCCCGTGGAATTGGAATTGCCCGCCAGAGCCTGAAATTGTCCACCTTTACGTTCAGTCCGTAACCCAATTCCTTGAGCAGATTGAACGCCTGATAGCGCACAGGATCGTAGTAATTGAAGATGATTAGCTTGCCATCGCAAGTGTGACCGTTCACCTCTACGACAGCATTTTCGAGATTGACGTCGCCGTCCACTAGCATGAGCACGTCGCTGGCATTCGATAGAGCACTCGGTGGCAGCTTTATAGTTGTGCTCACCTGGTCACCTGCATTCAACCTATGTGCCACTTCTGCGAGCCGTTTTGCAGACTTTGCCTCACTCTGTGCAATCAGTTCGACGCTTCCTATGGCGAGAATTCCTATCACAGCGAGCAACTTCCAATTTCTTGAACGTCTAAACAACAGCGTCAAGAATAGTGCTGAAAGTACCGGAGCAAAGGCAATTTGTGGAAACGCGTATCTGCATACGGGTTCAAACATCAGATAAACGCACTGTCCGCCTGCAGCTGCTAAGCACAAAATTGCCAGCCTGTTTTTTCTTTCGAAAGTCGACGCCCAGGCAAAAAAACCTGCCATAGCCATGAAGATCAACAAGTAGTGATAGGCCCCCTGCGCCTGAACGTTCAAGCCGAAGACCTTGTTGCGGTAGTCGTTCCAGGGCGTCGAATAAAGGTGTCCAAATTTTTCCAGCAAGATTGTGAAGCAGTCACGCGGATTGCTGATCCAAATTCCTTCGATAGTAGTAAGCGGGTCACCACCGGTGTTCATGACGCGCTCGAAGCCGGAAGGCGGGTTCGTCTGCCATCCGCTCGTTTCGGCGTCCCAACCAATCAGCGCGTTATGCACTGGCATTCGTTGAACGGTGATCGCTGCTTTACCGGTTGTTTGTTTCGTGTAGAGCATCCAGGGACTGACTGCCAGACCCACACCGATCATTAGTGACAGGGCGACAGAAAGCCTGGTTTTGCTGAGAAGCAAACATGCAATCCATGAGAGCACTACAGACGGTATCATGCCTGGTTTGAGAAGAATCAGCAGTCCCGATATAATTCCTGCAACGAAGCCGTACGCGTTTCCTTCCGTCAACCTGGAGATTCTGTTCAGAACATTTTTGTGGTCGGACTGAGCCGTCTGCACGCACTGATCCATCTGCACGGACTGATCCATCAGCACGGACGGCTCGGACTGATCCGACTGATCTTTCTGGTTGTTCTGCCGGGCTCGGTCGCCCTGCCCAATTGCTCCCCGAAGAGCTAGCGGCAAGCTCAGTAAAAGTACTACCGCCAGACTTTCAGTCATCAATCGGCCGGATGCTATAAGCGCCGATGGATAAACAGCCCAGAGCCCACAGCAGACGAGGGCGACTGCCTTTTTTCGTGTCAGTTGAAAGGTGATTTTGCAAATCAGTACTGTAGCAAGGGCGTGCAGAACGGTTTGCACCCAGACAATCCAGGACCAATCGGCACTCGAGGGCACGCGCCCGAAGAGCGCATAAGCGCTGCCAAAGAGGGTCGGCAGAACCGGTCCATCGAGCATGATGTATTCTCGCAAAGACTGTTCTGCTGCCATCACTGCATCTGGATTCAAGCTCGCAGCTGCAAGAATCAGGGCGGTCATGCGCTGGCTCGTTTCGAAGTAGTGCCTGCCATCAAAAAGCAACGCCACCTTTACGCCCGAGTCGAGGCAGTGATAAAGGGTGGCAACGCCCAGGGCGATGAAGAATACAGCCGCATAAGCACGCCAATCAAGATTCGCTTTTGCCGAACTCACTTGCAGCTATTCGCTCATCAAAACCGTAGGTGCCCAACCGAATTTTTTCAACGTATCTGAAAGTGTGGTTTTGTTCTCGTTTGCATAGACGACGGCGATGACAGCCTGTTCGCTTGAGATGATGCCCGCATCTAGTGCATTTTTGCAATCGCGTATGGCTGTGACTGTAGGTTGGTCCAATACACCAACTTGCTGCAACGTCTGCACCAGAGGCACGTTGTTAGATTCTGCAAGTGGCTTGGCGGCGGCGATGTCTTCGTCAGAAACAAGCCCTGTCATGAAAAGCAGATCGTTAAGGTCAGTTTTCAATGATTCAACGTCGTAATCACCCAGATTGGAAAATATCTCATTCATCTCGGCATGGGTGCTCACGTGCCTGATGCGTTTGAAAATGCTCGCTGCCTGGTCTTCAAAGAGCGTGCCTTTCTTGATCATGTCGAGAAGGCGCAGGGCTGCTTCAAGGGTTATTGGCGTTCCGTAACCGCATTCCAGAAGCACTTGTTGAATCGTTTTGTCTTCAACTAATTCCAGTTCTTGCGCTGAAAGCAGCTGCCCTTCAGTCATAAATCCAGCCAGGACGAAGAGCTCGCCGACGCCGAACTGCAGCTTGAGGCTGCGAATTTTTTGTTCTTCAAGGGATTGTTTGAGACTAGTTTCTTGCAGTCGAGCCACTCTCAGGGCCTGAATTGCAGATTCTCGATCGAGGATGTTATCGCGAATCAGCCGCAGCGACATCAAGGTTGAATGGAGATTTTGATTCGAGATGGCACCCATTCCTAGCAGCACCATTCCTAGTGGCAAACCGGTATTCAGGCTCTGGCGCATCCCTTCGTCTAAATGGCGTGGGTTGACGACACCTGCTTGCCGCATTATCTCGCCAAGCTTGTGTGTGAGCTTACCCTGTGCCTTCTCCACGCCTGGTGCCAGTTTGCGCAGCGCTGTGTTGAACTCCATCGACTGAAATGCAACCAGTTCCAGCACTTTGACTGCACTGTCCAGGCTGATTTGTTTGTTGTCCAGCATGGTTTGCAAGGTCAGCGCAGCTTGCACGCCATCAGCGTTGAGATGCCCGTTCATGCCGAGTGTGCGCTCAAGTGGCACGCGCATCTTTTCGCACAAAGCCACCGCATCTTCCAGTGCTTCTGGAGTGACCACACCCGTGCGAATCAGCAAGTCGCCCAGCCGTGCTGCGAGTTCAGCGGGTTCATATGATGCTGATTCTGACATGCTCAGTTACTCTTTTTGCTGCGCGAAAGGACTATCGGGAATTGACCGCTTTTCGCTTTGGCTTTGGCAGCTTTTGCTGACATTACGAGGCTTTCCATGTCGTCACCATCGGCAGGCAAGCAGGCAATACCGAACGCAAGTTCCAGTGAGTTTCGGTCCACGCCTTTGACCAGTGGAGTCGCAGTCAGGCTTTCTAAAATTCTGTTGGCGACAAAGGCTGCAGACGACCCGGTTGTATTGGGCAGAAGCAAGCCGTAATCTACGGCTTCGAAGTGCCCGATGATATCGAGAGGACGTTTGACCAGATCGATACGCATTGCTGCAATTCCTGCTGCCTGACTGGTCAACACGTCTGATGCCGAACTGCCGTCGCGACGATTCTTGATTTCGAAAACGATTAGCGAGAGTGGGAAGTTGTAAGCTTCGTAGCGATGCAACTCGTACTCCATGAAATACATCAGGGCTGGATAGGAGTAGACCCCAGTTTCCGGGCGGATAAACGATTCGTGTATCGCTTGCACCTGGGCGCGCGCCTCGCCTAAGAAGTCGAGCGCTGAACCCTTGATGGCGTCTGGTTGTTTGATTTCAATCAGCCCGCACGAAAGGAAATTGAACAGCAGGGCTGTCCATTTGCTGCTGTCCATCGGTTTGTCGCGCAGCAAATCTGTGAAGGTGCGTTTGTGACGCAAGTATTGATAAACATCGCGCTGGAACTCGAAGTCCAGTGGCGCACCTTTTGTGAGCATCAACTTTAGCTCTGTATCGCTCAAATTCTTGTGCAAGCGAACCAGATATGATTCGTAAGCAAGACCGGCACGTTTCAAATGACGCTTCTGATCGAGTAAGAGAACGCCGTCAGCAATCACTTTCTCGAGCGGATCATTGACTGAACGCATCTCAGTGCGAGAGTTCGGCGTAAAAACGTAGGTGCCTTTTTCCCAGGTGACCAGCTCTTTGATTGCGCCGTCACCATACTCAGACGGCGTGCTGGCGTGCTTGGGTAAACCGCTTTCGAAGTAGACTTCGCCAACAGTTTCTTCACCTATAATTTCGAGTTTGCCGGTGGCTTGATTCGTCACGAGGCTTCGCAAAAGCTGTGGCACAGCCATCTCAGTTAATGTGCCCTCAATCGTGTCGGCCTTTTTTTCAGCCTTTGCGTAGACTCCTTCTGGTTCACGCGGCATGAGTGGCTTGGGCATCGGCAGACCAGTGGCGCCAACATCAGCATCACTTGCAGAATCTAGATAGGGATTCCGCATTAAAGGTTGCTGCTGCTGCTGCTCCGGTCTTGCCTGGGGGTCGGGTTTGGTGAAGTAACCTGGTTGATAAGAGGCGCCACCGGCTTGACCGGTCGCTCCAGTATTAGACTGATAGGGATTTTGCTGGTGTTGACCCAGACCACCGAATGGATCTGGAGCTTGTTGCACGGGCTGTGGCTTGACCGATTCGAAGGGATCGCGAGGTCTCTGGGGCTCGTTTGAGGCGGCATTTGCGGGTGCCGCCGGCTTGGACTTCTTCAACATACAAACGACGTCGTTGACGAGCTCAAAATCAGAGGTCTCAAATTTCCAAACCAGTCTGCCTTCTTGACCGTCATCTTCCCAGAGCGTCCAGGTCGGGCTGGGCGCTCCGTTTTCGAACCTGGCACTCATGCTGTACGACTTCGTCGAGTCGGGCTCGGACCAGATCTGCTCGACTTCGCGCCCGGTCTCTAACGCTTGCTGATGCATCGCCTGCAGTTCAGCCATGACTGGTGCAATAGCTGCCTTTGGCAACCTTATTTTGGACGGATCTGGCGGTGGCTTCTTTGGACTAAACATGACTACATTGCCTGTTTGTGAGAGTAGCTTCGTGCGACCGTATGGAACCGACAGCCATACATATTACATTCTGGAAGGGTGAGCCGGTTCAGGGTAACTCTAACATTCCCAGATTTATGGCGCCAGTCTCACTGAATTGCTAAAACGTTCGCCAGTTGCCGTTAGAGCGGGTTTTAGCGCGGCATCCGCGCTTATCGCTGTAACCAGGTTGTCGACAAATTTTTTACCGCCGTAACCGTTCAAGTGCACGGTGTCTCGGTAATCGCTTCTGTCATATTGTTCGAATTTGCACAGGTCAAGTAGTGCAATTTTGTTATCAGCAGAAACTCTGGCGAGATCATTTTTGTATTTCGTGTAGTGCGCAGGCTTGAGAATTTGCACATTGTCTAGAGTTATGGGCATTTGCACGAGAATCAGTTTGATGTTCCGTTCTTTGCATGTGCGGATAATCCGTTCGAGAAAACGGAATTGTGTCGCGTAGAGCTTCTGGTCTGGATTTTTGTAGCGGTCCATGTAATCGCGGCGGTTATCGATCAAGGGTGAATTGTCTTTGACCGTTTGCAGGGCGAGGAAGGTGCCCGGCTCTATGTTGAAAGGTCGAAGCAGCGCTCGCAGTCGCGTGGCAAATGGTCCGGCTTCGCCTTCTTGTTCCGGCAGATTGAAGATGCCATTGTGGCTCAGATATTTTCTGGAAAGTTGCTCCAGTGTCAGACGGCAGTCCAGCGAAATGCGATAGAGATTTATCGACCGTTGCAGGAGCCAATCGAATTTGCCAAAAGGTGACGCATAGAAGTCCGAACCGCAGTCACTTATATCAACGCTGCGTTGAAGATACTTGAAGGCTTCGGTATCGGACGGGCTTTGCATTGTGCCATCGATAAAGTCTCTTGGTGCCACACCGTAAACGATGACATCTGGCTTCATGCCCTCCTTCAGACTCGCCTTCAAGGTCAAGTACGCGTCGGACGGCATTTGACCGGGCGCGGATAAATTCATGGTGTTGAAGCTGCCACCTAACTTGTCGTGCAAAACCTGGTCCAGGTATGTGGCACCACGATAGGTGGCAAGATCGAGCGAATGTTTTACATAATTCGCGTCACACTCCGCAATTGCTGCCACCATCAGCGATGAACCGAGCAGCACCACATTGGCGGGTCTGGTGGCATGTCTGATGTCGTTGACCGTCCACCAGCTCCAGCCTCGATATGACGAAATCTCAGGATTGACGTTTGCGTAGGGCGTGTAAGCGAGCCCTGCGTTTATGGCTGCAAACGCTACCAGCGATAACGTAAATGCCGATAGGACTTTGTTTTTCCCTGCGCGATTTACCTGCTGCTTAAGCTGGTTACGCTGATTTTGCCAATCGCATCTGACTGTCTCAGCAGGCGTTGCACAACCGTCGCGAAGAACAGTCTGTTCATTCGCATCAGATTCCGAAACTTTCGATTCGACGGCAACTTTGCTCAGAACGCTGCGCCCCAGTCGTAGGTATTCAGACATAGCCTAATGGGTGAATACATATAGTGATCGTATTGTTGCAAAATTTTTATGCGTAAACGGCGTTGAGCTGAGCGCTCTTCTGCTAGATTCGAGCCGTGATGACGTCTACAAACAACGAACAAGACGCCCTGACAGCGCCAACAAAAAGCGGCTCGGAGACGGTTTCTTCACCGCTTCTGCAATTTTTGGCGCGATGGCATCTGCTCCTCGCACTGGCCCTGATTATTGCGGTGGAATCTGTCTGTTTCGCCCCGATTGTAAACAAAGTCGGATTTTATCTGGATGATTGGATCACTCTGAATCTGATTCAATGGGGACCAAAATCATTTTTTTCTGCCTTTCACCACTACCTGCTCAGTGATCCGAGAGTGATAGTGCGTCCAGTGGAGGCGCTTTTCTATGTTGTTGAGTTCTTCGTTTTCGGCTTGAAACCGATCGGCTATCACCTCGTCAATGCGGCTCTGGAGATTGCCTCAGCGTTTTTCCTCTACGTCGCTTTGTTTGACCTGACGCGCAAACCGGCACTGTCTCTGGTGGCAGGTCTGATTCTCATTGCTTATCCTAACCACGACGTCACTCATTACTGGTCTACCTGCAGTTCTGAGAATGTCAGCCTGGCTTTTTCAATGGCCAGTCTTGCGCTTTCGACCAGGGGCGCCATCAAGTCCAAAATCGGCTATTACGTCGCGTCTGTCCTTTGTTTTCTGCTTTCGATCTTTTGCTACGAGACGTTCTTGCCGCTGGTTTCGCTCAACGCATTCTTTGCATATATCGTTTTTCTGCGTTCAAGTGATGGTCTCGCTTCTCTAAAGCGGACAGCACTGGTTTCGCTTCCTTTCGCGCTGTCGGTTGTTCCGCTGCTTCTCTATTCAAGAGTGATAGCGCCCATGCTGGGCCCGGCTCAGGTGCACGCTGTGCATCTAGACCTTCGGAACATTATCAACGTTGTGGTTGAAGGTGTGAGAATCAACTGTCCACCATATTCGGTGCAATACTTCGCCGAGGTGGGAAACCGCGCTTACGAATATGCATCTGCTAAGACATTGTGGACGACGTTTGCTGTCGCGGCTATCCTCGTGATGGCAGCACTTTACGGTCTTTTGAAAGCAAGCGATGAAGATAGCCAGCCAATTATTTTGCTGCCCCTGGGATTGATTACTGTCGTTCTCTCTTACACCATTTTTGGTTTGAACCCTGAATATTTTCCGACGTTTCAAACTCTGGTGAATCGCATCAATGAAGGCGCAGCCGTGGGCATCGCCATTGCTGTCGCCGGTTTTATTGCTTTGATCTTCAAGCTACTGAAGGGGCGTGGTGGAAGGGCGATGCAGGCGACGGTGATAGCGCTGGTGCTGCTGCCGGTGCTGGCGCTCAGCTTTATCGCAGACCGCGGCTATGCGCAACCCTGGATCCTTTCCTGGTACACACAAAAGGTCATTCAAGATTCGCTGAAAAATAATGCCGCCCGGTTCAAGCCGGGAGATTCGATCATTCTCGCCAATTGCCCGCGCTACGTTATGTGGGCGCCGCTTTTCGATGGAGTCTGGGACTTTCAGCCGATGTTGCAACTGACGCTGAGAAGTCGTGATATCAAAGGTGGTGTCGTTTCCGAGCGCATGGAAATTCACGATAATCAATTGAAAGATATTTCGCGAGGTGTTGTGTGCAATACATATGACTTCAGCCGACTCTTCATCATCATTCCGCCAAAGGGCGAAATAGTACCGATTCACAGCGCTGATGAATTTATTTCCACCATTGAAAAACGCGGTTTTGGCTTTGGTCTGGAGCGTTCAGTGCTGACAAAATGGCGCAGTCAATTAGCGAAGACAAAGTAAAATCCGGCTAACTTTTCGACTCTTTTGTTAAGCACCAATTATCTGAAGCTTATTGCTTGAAACGCCGCCCAGAACAAGGCTGAGGCTGAATTAGCTACAATTTCGGCAAGCGTCACTTGAAATGCCTTTCCCCCTGTGGTTCACTGGGTCCCGGCTGGTTTCGCGCCGCCACATATGGTTACCGCAGGATTTCTCAAGCATATATGAGCGACTACCTCGATTCCCTCGAGAACGAAAGCATCTTCATTATCAGGGAAGCATATAGCAGAACGAAGAATCTGGGACTGCTCTGGTCTATGGGCAAAGATTCAACAGTGCTTCTGCACCTCGTACGCAAGGCATTTCTGGGCAATGTGCCTATTCCGCTTGTGCACATTGACACGAGCTACAAAATTCCAGAGATGATAACCTGGCGCGACAATTACACCAGAGAACATGGTTTGCGTTTGATTGTCGGTGCAAACAAGAAAGCTCTCGAAGAAGGCATGAATCCCGGCATGGGACGATTGACATGCTGTGGTGCGTTGAAGACTCAGGCGCTGCTTGACACAATTAAAGACCACAAGATTCAGGCGCTTTTAGTTGGAATTCGCCGGGACGAAGAAGGCTCACGCGGCAAAGAACGCGTTTGCTCACCCCGCCCTGAAAGCGGCATCTGGACGTATAAAGAGCAACCGGCTGAAATCTGGCACTACTACAATATGCACGTGCCTGAAAGCATTCACTTGCGTATTCACCCACTTTTGCAGTGGACAGAAATGGATGTCTGGGAATATATACGCCGCGAAAATCTCGACATCATGCCGCTTTATTTTGCTCAAGATGGAAAGCGCTATCGCAGTCTCGGCTGTTCGCCATGCACTGGCACCATCGATTCGACCGCAAGTAATCTAGACGAGATCATCGAAGAATTGAGAACAACAAAGACCGGAGAACGTGCAGGACGGGCGCAAGACAAAGTGGACACTTACGCCATGCAGAAACTCAGAAGCGGAGGTTACATGTAATGAGCATGGAATCGACCGGTAATCTGGAATTGCACAAAGTTGTCGTCGTCGGTCACGTCGATCACGGCAAATCAACACTGCTCGGGCGAATTCTGCTTGAGTGTGGTCGCGTACCCGACGACCGCATCGCGCACGTCGAGAAGATTTGTTCGGATAAAAGTCTGCAATTCGAACCAGCGTTTCTCTTCGACGCACTGCAGGAAGAGCAAGAGCAGGGCATCAGTATTGATACTACGCGCGTCAATTTCGAATTTGATGGACACAAATTCATTCTTATAGATGCTCCAGGGCACCTTGAGTTTCTGAAGAATATGACTTCTGGTGCGTCTGAAGCTAACCTCGGTATTCTCGTTGTTGATGGTAATCAGGGTGTGCGTTCACAAACAGAGCGCCATCTGAAGATCCTCAGCATGCTTGGTATTCGCAGGGTCATAGTGGCTCTGAACAAAATCGATCAGATTAAATATGATCAGACCAAGTTCGAGGAAGTTTGCAAAAGAACTCGCGAAATTATCGAAGAACAGGAAATAACCTGCGAACAAATTGTTCCAATCAGCGCTCTGGCTGGCGAAAATATAACTACCTCAACACCGAAACTTGATTGGTATGTTGGGAAACCGTTGCTTGGAACATTGATAGATACTGCTCAGAAATTGAATAATCTGAAGAAAGACGAGCAGCCGTTCCGCATGGTGTTGCAAGACGTTTATCGATTCGAAGGCGACAGATTGTTCGCCGGTCGCGTTGTTTCAGGCTCCATCAGTGTTGGTGCGGAAATCTTCTTCTCGCCGTCGGGCAAAATTTCTCGCGTCGAAGCTATCGAGAAATATCTCGAGAGCGGCGTCGATTCTGCCTCTGCCGGTGAATCTATAGCATTGCGATTGAGTGAGCAAGTTTTCGTCGAACGTGGTGAAGTGATTTCGCTTCTCGATAACGCGCCAGAAATCGATACTGAATTCAGAGGTAAACTTGCCTGGCTTTCAGCTAATTCCTACTCTGCTGACGCCGAATACACGCTGAAAATGGGCACCGCTGAAGTGCCTTGCAAAGTCGAATTGCTCGACCCCGCCACCCAGCAGAAACGCACCACTGATAGTGAGATACTCGCTAATGGAGGATTCGCCGACGTCATCATTAAAACAGCTAAGCCTGTCGCATTCGACCGTGCCGCTACCGGAGCGATCATCGAAAAGTTTGTAATTTGCACCACCTATGATACTGCCGCCGCTGGTGTTGTCGATAATCGCCCTGTGCGCGTTGAACGCAGTCTAAAAGTCAACCCTAATCTTCGTCACGAATCAGGCTACGTCGAAAGATTGCGCTATGAATCTTTGAACGGGCACCGCGGAGCTGTTCTGTGGATGACCGGGCTTTCAGGCTCTGGCAAGAGCAGTCTGGCAAAAGAACTGGAGAAAACATTGTTCGCCAAGAACTGCCGTGTAGCTGTTCTTGACGGCGACAACCTGCGTTTTGGCCTCTGCGCCGACCTCGGCTTCAGCCCGGAAGACCGTTCGGAAAATATTCGACGCATCGCGCACACTGCCAAATTATTCCTGGATACAGGATTTATCGTCATCACCGCTTGCATCTCGCCTTATGCCAAAGACAGAGAAGTCGCTCGCGAAATCATCGGCGCCCAAGACTTCAACGAATTATTTGTGTTCTGCCCGTTAGAAGAATGCCAGCGCCGTGACCCGAAGGGGCTTTACAGCAAAGCTTCAGCCGGACAAATCAGCGCCGTTACAGGATTCGATTCTCCGTATCAAGCTCCGCAGCGCCCTGCTGTCAGGCTCGATTCGAGCAAAATGACGGTCGCCGAAGAAGTTGAAGCTGTAATTGCGTTGCTCAGTCAAAATGAAGTGTTGCCGGCTGAGCATGCACTGACTACTGAACTTTCAGAAATTTTGCGTACATCATCGGGACCTCGCTCACTACAGGCTATCAATGACTAAAAACAAAGTGAACATCGCGATTATTGGTGGCGGATTCAGTGGCACTCTAGCCACGATTCGATTAGTAAAACTCCTGACAGAGACGCAAAATGCAGCCCGGATTTTTTTGATAGAGAAGACGAAAAGACTGGCTAAAGGAGTCGCTTACGATACTCAATGCGACTTGCATCTGCTCAATGTTGCCGCGCAAGACATGAGCGCTTTTCCTGAAGATAGAGAAAACTTCTACAACTGGCTCTCCCAGCGTTACTCTGCTGTTGCTCCGTCAGCTTTCGTTTCCAGAAAAATTTACGGAGAGTATGTCTCAGAGTTGTTCCAAAAGACTATGCAGTCCCTAAAAGGTGACGTGGAAGTCGAAGTAATCGACGACGAAGCCATCGAGTTGAGCGCCGATGAGAAACATCTGAGCCTGGCGTCAGGTCGCGTTCTTGAGATTGACAGACTTGTACTTGCCACAGGGCAATTTCAACCCAATCAGGTGGAGAACACCGAGTCGCTCGCCGGTACTGGTCTCTATTTCAACAACCCCTGGGCTCCTGAAGCTCTTGAAGGTCTGTCTAGCCACGACAACATCTTGCTCATCGGAACGGGACTTACTATGGTCGACCTTGCAGTTCAGTTGAATGCGGCTGGTCACCAGGGCATCATTACTGCTATTTCGCGGCATGGTTTATTGCCTAACAAGCATCGCGTTTTCAATCGAATTGAAGGGGCAACATCTGAAGAATTCCTACCCGGCGTTTTCCCTTCAAATGTACGTGAGCTGTTCGACATTGTGAGAGCGGCTTGTGACAAGGCTAATGCCTCTACGAACTCTGATTGGCGGCTTGTCGTTAACCAGTTGCGTCCGCATACGCAGTCTATCTGGAAGAATCTGAGTGTCGCTGAAAAACGACGATTCCTTCGTCACATTCGACCTCTGTGGGATGTGATGCGTCACCGTATGGCCCCTGAAGTAGCCTCTGTGATTGAGTCGATGCGCGAAGATTACCGCCTCAGAATCGTCACAGCTCGATTGCTCACCTCGGTGATTTCGGGCAACGCGGTGGAAGTCACTATGCGTCTGCGAAAGTCCAGACGAGTTCAGACTGCTACTTACCGTCGCATCATCAACTGCACGGGACCCAACATGGATTTGCGCATCGTCGATGACCGATTGATCAAGTGTTTGCTTGAGAACGGAGCGGTGGTCGCCGATGAACTCGGTATGGGCTTGAAGGTCGATGACCACGGATACGCTATACGTGCGAACGGCACACGGTCTGAATCAGTTTTGACGCTTGGTCCGCTTCGTAAAGGGCAGCTCTGGGAGTCGATCGCGGTGCCGGAATTAAGAGTGCAGGCGGCCCAGTTGGCTGAACAAATCGTGCGAACACTGTTTGTCTCGGAAGAAATTTGTGGAGCCGTCGCTGCGTCGAGCGCGACTGCGTTCAATCTGACTTAAGCGAGTTTTCAATAGTTTCGCAGCGGCTTTACGCTGTCCATACAATCCTTTGATAACTTAAGAACATAGTTTGATCAGGAGTCGTTTAATGCTGCGTTCTCAGCATCTTTTCTCGATTGTCTGTCTGTCCGTGCTGCTTGCCGGCTGCGCCGAATATCGCACGGATCATGAGCGTTGTCCTCAGTCTTCATTTCAAAATGCGGCAGAAGGCGATGCCGAAAAAAATCTCCTTCATTTGTCGCCAGTGCTCAATCCGACTGTTTATGTTCTCGACGATTGCAGAAGGTTAGAAGTCTGGGACACCGCTACCAGTGGGCACTACACTTTCATTCAAGATGGCAAAAAGGTGCGCACTGAGCCAATTCAAAGTTGCTCTGCCGCGCCGCTCATGCCCAGCGATGTGACGTGTTCTTCAGTCCAGTCGTCACAAGATTCGTTCGCGGTGCTGCAGTCTCCCACCATTCGCCTGACGAAGAGGGACAGAGCGCCTTCCGTTATTATGTGCGAACAGTTCAGCGGATCTCCTGGCCATTACCTGTACACCGTTTTCGAAGTCGCTTCTGGATTCCGCAAGGTCGGGCAGTTCAAATCCTCGTCTCCGCTCGAACTCGTGAAGGTCGGTGACGAATATAGATTTTCAGGCAACGACTACCTGCCCGGATTTGGCGCGCAGCAGGCTTATCCGGCGGTCATTCTGAAGCTGGACAGTGGCTCGCTAAGACTAGATCCGGAATCGATGAGAAAACGCTTGCCAACAGATGCTGCGCTAAGCAAGGAGCTCAAAGACATCCGCAAGATGTTTAAGGTGCCAAGCGACATTCCTCCAGAACTTTTTGACAGGGTATTCTCGTTCTACTACTGCGGCGAAATCGGTAAAGCAAAGAAATTTTTTGATGCGGCCTACCCGCCCCAACAGGGGGATAGAGACTTCTGGTGGAACTTTATCAAGCAACAAATCGCGCTAAGTCCCTATAGAGCGCAAATTAAAAGCCTCGCCAGAAGCCACAAGAGTTCTTCTTAATCAGTCTGAAATCTCTCGATGTCGACTCTGTTGTACGTTACTGCTGAGCTTCTCGAGCTTTTCATCGGCATTAACGATGAGTTCAGCATGGTAGTTTTATCCCCATTAGGTACTGACTCTTTCGGGTGATTGTGGACAGCTCGTACACAGAGGACAATAATGCTCACGGGTCTATGCACACGTCGGCGGTAATCGTGCATTCCATCGACCTCGTGATCGAGGCTACGTCATTATGCATAGGCAATCGTCAGATTCAGACTATCTTCAAACCACGTCGACATCGAGTTCTCGCACAGATTTGAATCTCGATCACAGAGTCAGCGAGCTTACTCATCTTGCTGTGCAGAGGCAGTTGGGCCAGGCGATTCTCAAACGTCGTACGCAGCTCAACCTGAGTCAAAGACAGCTTGCGTCTTTATCGAACGTACATCGCACATACCTGTGTGAGATCGAGAACGGATCGCGCAACGTCACTATTGAGACGTTGAACAAATTGGCAGAGTCGCTCGGTTTGAGCCTGTTTGCGCTGGTCCAGACCGCTGAAAAATGTGAATCCTAGATCGGTTCCTGAAAGTTCACAGCTCGTTTTTTCTGTGATGCTTTAGGTCGATGCTGTAACTCATAGCAGGTTATAATCCGAGGCGTATTTGCTAGCTGAATCCGAGATGGAATCGGAAGGATTTAGACAACTGATTCGCGTGCGCTCAATGACCTGGATAACTTCAGTGATTTATACTGAGATTGCTCTGGCAATGGCATTGTGTATCATTTCAGACGCCGAAGCAGCGAATCCCGTAAAAGCAACGCATCCCGCAGCAGCACAGCATCCCGCAGCAGCACAGCATCCCGCAGCAGCACCGCATCTCGCAGAAGGAAAAAGTTCAGTCACTGCGGCAAGTCCAGTAAAAGCGACGGGTCCCGCAACAGCGGATCATTCCGCAAAAGAATCATATCTACCCGTCAAATCAGCCGGTGGTACAGGCGACTGGTACAGTATTTTGAAACTCGCTGAGCAGCAGCTCGCGCAGGGCAACTTCACAGAAGGTACTGGTAGTTACATAAAGTCGCTCACTGCTGCGGAATCAGCGCAGGTAAAGTGTGGCGAGGCGCGGTTGATTGAATTGATTGCAGTGGGTGATGAGGTCGTGGTGCGCGGCTCCAAGCCGGTAAAACCTGACTCCCTTCCATCAGTGGCCGAGAACAATAAACTTGTTGAGACCGCCCTGAGCGCCCGTGAGCACATCGCTAACATCGTTTGCGGTGCAAATTCGGCGGCAGTGGTTGCTGCGTGGCAGGGAATGCTTCTTCATTACAACATGATGCAAAACAAGGCTCTGGCGCTCGCTCTTCAGAAAAAGCTCATTGCCGCGCCAGCGCTGGGAAGATTCGATGAAGTTGAAATCTATCATAGAGCCTGTGCCGCTCGGTCAAGTGCGGTTATGAACAAGGAAATTAGCCGAGTTATGAAACAGCACAGCGCCGCGCATTAGCCCAATCATCCCGAGCGCATTGCGTTCCTGGCGCGGATTAGCTCCTTTTCGAGCATGTGCGATTTCAGCGTGAAGCAGGCATCATCCCGCGCGGAACAGCCATACTTACTGACATGTCGAGCGGTAAAGTCTATTCCGCGACAATGTACGCTGCATCTGGCTTCGGCACCTCTTGGTGATATACTTTCCAAATTGCAACCCGGCCCCTGCGTAGATTCATGGCTATAGTTCAAGCTCTCGCTGAGAAATCAATCGAGCGCGTCGGCACTTACGAGAACATCCCTGACATTGTGCTTGTCTCGGCGCAACACGACCGCGGTATGTACTTATTTCATGATGGAGTGATAAACCGGGTCAGTCGCGGCTCCATCACTGGACTCTGTGTCGACGATGGCAAGCTGCATTTCGCTTACGTTTCACACGATCATGCTCGCATTGGTCAGATGAACGGAGACGGCGTGACGAGTTTTCGTGTCAACACGGAAGTCGGTGACATCCACGATATTCGCTACTTTGAAGGAAAATTCTATGCCGTATCGACTGTCACCAATGAGATTTGTGTGATTGCAGAAGATGGCACGTTGACGGAGCGTTTGCAATTTCCCGGGGCGGGAGACGCATGGCACCTCAATTGTCTGGACAACTGGAACGGTCGCCTCGTCGTTTCAGCCTTTGGTGAGTTTGATTGGCACAGGCAGTGGAAAGGAAACTACAAAGAGCAGGGCATCGTTGCCGACGTTCAGACGCGTGAGGTTTTGTGGAAAGGCTTGTCGCAGCCGCACTCGCCTAAGTTGCTGCCAGACGGTACCAAATGTATTTGTGACTCCTACGCACAGAAGTTGTTAGTTGATCGAGATGGCGAGGTCAAGGCTGTCGAGTTCAAAGGGAAATACCCGCGCGGGTTGTCGTTTGGTGAGCAAAATTTGTACGTCGGGCTCAGCCAGTCGCGCCGAGTAGACATGCTGAAGGCGGAAGAGGCGAAAGCTGGGATGGCTGTTGTAGACAGGCATACTCTCGAAGTGAAGCAGTTTGTGCCATTGCCGGTTGTTGAAATTTATGATGTGCTTGTTTTGCCCGCGGGTGAGAAAAGCGCATGAGAATAGGAATTATCAGTGCAAGTTTTCCCCCCGACTTCGGTTGGGACGGTGGTGCGACTCGGGCATACGAACTGGCGATGGGGCTGAAAGCCGCTGGGCATGAGGTCGAAGTCTTTGCGCTGGCGGCGGAGATTGAGTCTGAGACGATTCAAGATGGCATGCGCGTTCATCGAGTTTTGGTCGACCAGAAATTGGTGCAACTAAAAGTGGTGCCAAAAACAACTCCCAATGCGCTGACGATCTGGAGCAGTCGATCCGCTCTCTGGAAGGCATGTTTGAAAGCGCATTCGCAACGTCCTTTTGATGTGCTCGACATTCCCAACATTCTATGGGACGGACTTTTGCCTGCTGTATCCGGCCTCGTTCCGGTGGTTGTGCGCTTGCAGCAGAATCAGTCTTTGTATGACAAAGAAAGCATTGGCGCTAAGTCTGCATTTGCCCTGGACAGTGAGCTGGTAAACGAACTGTCTGACTTGACTCTCAACGTTGCTGAACAAATTTACTCGCCGAATAAGCAGTTGGCCGCCAACCTGGTGCCAAAAAATTCTGAACAAGTAACTATCGTTTCTGATCCAATCGACCTGGATCGGTTTACCGTATATGGCTCCATGGCGATGCCAAAAGATTCGGACCGCAAGCTGGTTCTGGTCGGAAAGGTCCGAGACAAAGCCGTTCACAAGTATATGTGCGACGTCATTAAGGGCGTCAATCAGCAAAATCACGAGATTCCGTTTTTGATTCTGGCGGAAGATATCACCAGCGATGATGACGAACATCATGCCCAGGAATCTGTCAAAAATCTGCTTGGTGAGCATAATCCAGTCATTGTCACGCGTGCTTACCATCAGCTTGTGCCGGAGCTTTTGCGGTCGGCGCAAGTGATTCTGGTGGCACCTGGCTCCGAGCGTGTGCCTTATTCATGGCTTGAACCGATGGCGTCTCAGAGGGCACTTGTCGCCAGCTCTGAAGGAGCTTGTGAGCAATATATTCGCGCCGGCGAAGATGCGATTCTAGTTAAGCCATATGATGTAAAAGCGAGCATCGATGCTGTGATCGACCTTTCCAGCGAACGGTCCAGGCGCCTCAAGGTTGGCATCTCCGGCTGCAGGACAGTGCATCAAAAACACAATCGTCGAAGAGTCATTGCGGACCTGGAGTCGGTCTATCGTGCTGCTATCGACAATTACCGGTCTCCCGAGCGCGCTGCTGCTCGTGCGATGGCGATGCATGACTTTGTTCAGCGTTCCGAAGCTCTGGTCGCTTCTTACGACAAGATGCTTTACGACTTGCTTTTCGTCGAGTCGCCTGAATTTCGTTTCCGTCATTGGGTTACGAAGGTTTCTGAATCCAAATCACCTGCTGCACCGATCGCAACGCAGGTAGCAAAAATGTTTGGCGTAAAGCATAAAAACGGTCGCAATAAGTAAGTTTAAAACTTGATGCACACCGCTATTTACGCAAAATAGCTTCTGTGACCGTCACCTTGTTCTCTTTGAGGCTGCGTATGAGATTGTCGACTCTCGCCCCAAAATCTGCGCCGACTACAAGGCTCAAATTAAGTGGTCTGGGCTCGCCGCCCGCTCCTGCATTCATCGTGCTGCCATCGGCTGAATATCTTGACTGCGCGGCTGTGAAGGCTTCGAACCAGGTGATTGTATCAGCGCTGCGATCGAGCCATTTTAGCACCGCAAATCCCTGCCGTTGCAGGATATCCCGGAGTTCTGCCTGCGACTTCAGGAAGCTTGTGGCGCTGCTATCCGCCCACGGCACCGGGAAGTGCGGCTGCATGCCTTCACCGGCGGTGACATCATAGAGCGCAAATTGTCCGCCTGGCTTGAGGACTCGATAAGCTTCGCAGTAGAAACGCTCACGATCTTCGATGTTCATAGCTACGTGCTGTGTGACAACGATGTCAAAGCTGGCATCGCTATATGGCAGCGCCAGTGCGTCCCCGCAGTCGAATGAGACACGCTTCTGCAGCCCGGTCCTCTCTGTCAAATAGGTGGCGGCGTCCACGTATGATTGAGTCAGGTCAATGCCTGTGACGTTGCAAGCAAATTTCTCTGATAAATATCGGGCCGGACCTCCCAGCCCTGAGCCGATGTCCAGAATTTTGCTGGACGGTCTTGCATCCAGCGCTTGCGCGAGATCTTGCGTGGCAGCCACTCCTCGCGAGTGAAAGTGATCGAGCGGGGCTAAATCAGAAAGCGAAAGTATTTTGTCGTCGCTGAAACCTTTGTTTGAAAGAGCCTGGGCGATGCGTTCGGTAAGACCATCTCGCTCGTAATGCTGTTTGACTTCTGACATTGTTCAATCGCTACTCAAAAATGAATTGTTATTTTACATTATTATCCTGGTATTTTAATTGGCACCATATTTGGTGTCAATATTTGACCCTGGGTCGAAACTAGGATATTCCCGGTACGCTTTGGTTAAACCGCCATGATAACATCACGCTATTCACGAAATTGGTCGCGTAGTTATGGGGAGGACTAGTTATGTCTCGCCGATGGATTTGGCTTTGTATGACATTCGGAGTCATGGCATGTTGGGTAGTTTCGCTAAGTCGCACACTGGCGAGCGGACCGGTTCAAAATCATTCACCTAAAAAAGGAGCATCGAGCGTGAACGACACTGAAGCTCGCACTAAAGCTCTGGGTGGCGCAGAGAGATACCAGACTTTTCTGAGTACTGATAAACCTATATATCATCCTGGAGAAAAGGTCTATATCCGCGGCGTCATGCTGAACGCTTCCAATCATAAGCCGATGCCCTCGAATGCTGCGGCTAATGCATCCGTCAAGATCAAAGGCTCACGCGGTGATGTTCTGGCCCAGGGGTCGGTTCAAACCCAGGACAGCGTCTGGGGATTCGCCTGGGAAGTGCCGAAAGGTCAAGCTGGCGGCGAGTACACCGTTAGTGTGAGCTATCCATTCGAGGGGCACGCGCCGTCAGAACGTAAGTTTGACATTCGCGATTATCGTGCGCCCCGGTTGAAGTCGCAGATAACGTTCTTGCGTGACGGTTATGGACCTGGCGAAAAGGTAACTGCAACTCTCGATGTAAAGCGTGCAGAAGGTGGCATCCCGCAAGGCGCTACAGTTACAGTCAATGCTCGTGTTGATGGTGTCGAAATAGACGGCGGTACTGGCGTTGTTAATGCAGAAGGGCTCTGTACTGTTAGTTTCGATTTGCCTCGAGAAATTTCGCGGGGCGAAGGCACTCTGTCGCTTGTCATCGCTGATGGTGGCGTTGTCGAGTCTGCTGCAAAAACTATCCCTATCCTTCTTCAAACCGTCGATCTGCAAGTTTATCCTGAAGGTGGTGACTTGATTGCTGGTTTCAAGAATCGCGTCTATTTGCAGGCTCATCAACCAAACGGAAAGCCAGCTGATCTGACAGGCAAATTGATGTGCAAGCAGTCAGGCGGTTCAGCTGTTGTTGCTGAATTCAAGACTGAGCATGAAGGTCGTGGTCGTTTTGAGTTTACGCCGGAAGCTGACAAAGACTATTTTCTGGTTGTGTCTGCACCAGCAGGCATCAAGACGGAATATCCTTTGCCCAAAATCAAATCGACTGGAGCAGTTATTCATTCTGATGAAGACGTGTTCAAGAAGAATAGACCGGTGTCTGTACGAGTTGGTTGCACAGCGAAAAACTATCGAGTTACGCTGTCTAAGCGTGAAGTCGAAGTTGCCTCAGACAAAGTTTCAGCTTCTGGCAAAAGCTCGACATTGCATTCGACGCAATTCGATGTGCCTGCAAATGTTGATGGAGTGCTGACTGTCACTGTGTGGGATGAGACGGGGGCACCGCTGGCGGAGCGACTCGTCTTTCGCGAACCTGCTCATCCTCTAAATATAAAGATTACATCCGACAAGAAGACTTACATCCCCGGAGACAACACAGAGATCAAGGTCAAGGCTACGGATGCCGATGGCAAACCAGTTTCCACAGTTGTTGGCATAACGGTAACTGATGACAGTGTTCTCGAAATGGTGGAAAAACGGGAAAAAGCACCGCGCTTGCCTGTAATGGTGTTTCTCGAGCCAGAAGTAAATGATCTTGCTGACGCTGCCGTTTACCTCGATCCAACCAATGCGAAAGCACCACTGGCAACAGATTTGCTTTTGGGTACACAGGGTTGGCGGCGGTTCTCCATGATGGGATTGGCTAAGTTTGTCGAGACGTACGGCGACAAAGCTCGTGAAATGCTCGCTTCCAGATCTGCAGCACAAGCAAACCTTGCTTTTGGTTTTGCAGAAGGGGGCGCTATGCGCTTTCGCGATGACATTAATCTGAAAAAGGGCAACGCACTTGCCTGGGATAAAGCCAAAGCTGCTCACGCCGCAGTACCGCAATTGCAGGTCGCGGCAAATGGAATAATAGCTCCACCAGCGCCTCCGCCTCCTGGTCAAGCCCCTGCATCAGTGCCGGCTCTTGGTAATGTGGCAGTAGCTCAGCCCAGTGTCGGCAAGGATGCAAATCTTGACCTTGATCAAATTCAGAATAAAGAGGAGGTCGCCTGGGCTGCCGACATGCCTGTAAACGGGATGGTTGCTGGTAAGCTGATGGCGCGTCAACTAGATGCTAGAAGAGCAGTCTGGAGTCCAAATATCGTTGTTCGTGAGTTCGCGCACAAGGTTCGAGCAGACAGAAAGCCCAACGATCGTCTCGATTTTGCTGAGACACTTTATTGGAACGCTGGTGTTAAAACCGACGCCAAAACCGGGGAAGCATCAGTAAAGTTTGGCTTGAATGATAGCGTTACGACTTTCAGAGTCTTTGCCGACGGCTTTACTGATGGTGGCGCAGTGGGTGCTGCCAGCATCGGCGTTGAATCGGTGCAACCGTTCTTTGCTGAGGCAAAAATTCCTCTGGAAGTCACTGAAGGCGACCATATCCTTCTGCCTATCAGCCTTGTTAATGCAACTGCATCTAATTTTTCCAATGTCGATTTGAACGTTGCTCTGTCAGGCGTTGACAAACTGCCGCAGCTCGAGCGAAACAACTCGAATATTGGGGCTGGACAGCGTGTTCGTTGGATTCAACCGATTGATGTGAACGCCGGAACTGCGTCGAAGGACCTGGTACTTTCGGCTGTTTCGGGTGTTTTCTCAGACAAAGTAGTTCGCAATTTGTCGGTGAAATCAAAGGGGTTCCCGATTGAGACGACATTTGCAGGCGTGCTCGAGCCGAATCAGACCGTCGAGCATACAATCACGATTCCTGAAGCACTCGTGCCTGGTAGCTTGTCGACAAACACTTCTGTGTTTCCGACCCCGCTAGCCAATTTGACCGAGGCTCTTGAGCGAATGATTCAAGATCCTAACGGTTGCTTCGAGCAGACGAGCTCCACGAGCTATCCTTTGACCATGGCGCAACAGTACTTCCTGTCGCACACAAACGTCGACCCGAAGCTTGTGGAAGTATCGCGTCAGAAGTTGGACGATGGCTATAAAAAGCTTGTTGGTTTCTGGTGCCCCGACCGTGGATATGAGTGGTTTGGAGAAAATCCAGGGCATGAAGCCTTAACAGCGTTTGGATTACTTCACTTCACGGACATGCAGAAGGTGCGTGAGGTCGATCAAAATATGATTGACACCACCAGAGCCTGGCTGCTCAAGCAGAAAGACGGCAAAGGTGGATTCACCCGCAAGCGTCGTGCTCTGCACACCTGGATCGAGGACAAGGACTGTTCGAATGCTTACATTCTCTGGGCACTCCTTGAATGCGGGCAACCAGCTTCTGATTTAAAACTGGAATTATCTTCGATTAAGACTGCGGCTGACGAAAGCAAGAATATGTACGTGGTCGCACTGGCCGCAAATGCGCTCTATCTCTCTGGCGACAAGTCTGGCGCCAAGAAATTGATGGATGAGCTGGCTGCTAAACAAGCCGCTGATGGTAGCGTAAGTGGTATCACCAGCTCCATTGTCGGCAGCAGCGGAGAATCACTGACTGTTGAAGGAACCGCTCTGGCTGAACTCGCCTGGCTCCGCGATCCGTCTTACGCCAGTAACGTCGAAAAATGCATTAAGTTCCTGGCCGATTCTTGCAAAGCTGGTCGATACGGTTCGACTCAAGCCACGGTGCTGGCACTTCGTGCAATTGTCAAATACGACCAGATGCGCGCTCATCCGAAAGCACCAGGCAAGGTGCGAGTCGCGGTCGATGGTAAGGTCATCGGTGATTGGGCATCATTCGACAAGTCGAGTCAGGGTGCCATCAAGCTTGCCGACATCTGCTCCAAACTCACTCCCGGACAGCACAAAATCGAGCTGACAATGCAAAATGGAAGTGCAATGCCGTATTCGGTGGCAACGAAATACAATGCGCTGACTCCAGCTTCATCGACACAGTGCAAGGTCGATATCGTCACGAAACTGGCTCAGGACCATGTGTCTGAAGGCGCATCGACCGAAGCTAATGTGACTGTGATAAACACTAGCAAGGATGTCGTGCCGACGCCGATTGCAATTGTGGGCTTGCCTGGCGGTCTTGAGCCTCGCCATGCACAGTTGAAAGAGCTCGTCAAAAAGGGCTTGATCGACGCCTATGAAGTGCGTGGACGAGAAGTGGTGCTCTACTGGCGCACGCTGCCTGGCGACGCAAAGGTCGATGTTCCGCTCAGCTTGATTGCTGCTGTACCTGGCACCTACACGGGACCAGCCAGCCGTGCCTATCTCTATTACACCGATGAAGATAAGAAGTGGGTTGATGGAATGAAGGTAGACATCGCTGCTAAGCTCAACTGATTCAAGCAACAAAATCGTGTGAACTATCTCAACTGTGCGGTGTCATTTGATACCGCACAGTTTTTTTTGCACGTTCCAATTTCGGATGGGTACACCAAGCGGTTTGCTGTTGCCTTTTGTCAACTTTCAAGAAACAAATGCAAAGCCTTAGCGCTGATATTCCAAATATTCCGACTGGTCTGCCCCGCCATCGGTCTCAGACGAGCGAACGAGAAGGAAAGGCTTATTTCCCGAAGGCTCAGCTTCGTCACCAACTTTAGGATCGAATTTAGTGAAGCCCTGTTCTCCCATAGCTTGCACAATCTCATTAAATGAGTCTGATGGCACTACCAGAGTGTTTATTGCGCCTTTGTGCACACTGCAGTCCACAAAAAAACGAATTACTGCATTTGCGGACGCTTTGAATTCTTCTGGTTCAACCTTTCCCTTATTCTTATGCTTCACCTCCATCTGAACTTGTTCAGATTTGCGGATGTCGTATTTGTTGAACTTCTCTTGTCCGATTGGTTTGCCCGCCTTGTTGTACCAAAATTCCTCATAAGCCTTTGGTTTCTTGTCGCTGCCATCGGTATTGTCGACGTAACTGATAAAGACTTTGACAGGATCTTTGCACCTGGAGCCCTTGAAGTTGAGAACTCCTTTCTGTACTTCGGTGGTCAGAGTTACTTTATAGTCGGGTTCTTTGATATTGACTGCCATCACAGGTAGTGGTAAGGCTACAACCAGCAGGACGGCAGTCAAAAACGTTGAATCAGCCCCACTCTTCATTAATTAACCACCCAAGCCCTTTTTCGCCAATCCTAAAGCTGCTCTGACTGACGCTTCGGCATCAGGAATACCGTTGCCATATTTATTCGGGTCCATTGTGATTCCTGCAGGCAGATACGCTTTTTGCTTCATTAAGAGCACTACCTGGTCACCTGTCAGGTTTGGGTTTGCAGACCAGACGAGAGCTGCAACGCCGGCGCATGCGGGAGCGGCGAATGAGGTGCCACCACCGGTGACATCGTTGTCCGACATATCCACAGTGTCCACCATATCGCCCTGAGCGGCGAAGGTGATGCAAGGCCCAGATGCAGAACCGTCTCCGTTCTTCGGTGTGATGAACTTGCCGCTTACCTTGGTCATTGACACGTAATTCACGTAAGAGACAGGCGCGCCCAATTGCTCGCCGCTGTTGCCGGCGGCGATGAAGATGATTCCATGGTGCCAATCATGATAGAGGCGAAAGGCGAGAAATTGAATTGGCATTTGATCTTCAATCATCGGACCCTGGCTGATGTTGAGAATCTTTGGTCCGCCTGTGGTCATCATGTGCCAAATTGCAGCGCACATAGCCGTGGATCCTTTGGCGCGAATCGGATAGATGCGTGCATCAGGTGCTACTCCGCAACAATGCGATTTGTTGATGGCACCGGCAGCAATCGTAGCTACCATCGTGCCGTGCCCATTTGATGATATGCCTTTGGCGTTTGAACTGACTACGTCGTATTTACATCCAGGATTGACCGCATTTGCCAGTACATTTGCACCTAAGCCAAACAAGGCGCCGACACCTAGACCGGCGACAACCCCCAGCCCGCCTGCCATAGGACTGGAGGCCAGTGCGAGCTTGGCATCCCAGGTGGTGGCATCGTACCCGGGATCACATTTGCCCTTCAGGTCATAGGTGTTAGGAGCTACACCTGTGTCAGCTATGGCTATAGTTTGTCCGGCTCCAGTCGGGCCTAAAGCCCACGCCTTGGGCGCATTCACCAACCGTAAGAAACTACCGCTGCCGCCTGTCTTATCTTTAACTACGTCTTCCTGGGTGTAGTCACCACCCATCTCTTCGAACTGGTAATTCCGTTGCATCAACCAGATGTGCTTGTCTTTCTTAAGAGCAGCCTCAGTCTGAGCGAGTTTTCCCTTTTGCGTCTTGATGATCAAAATGCGATACGGACCTTTGCCGATTACGTCTTCCATTTGTCCGCCCTCGGACCTGACGATTTCGGCCATTTGCTCGTCAGTGACTTTACCGGCTGGAACAATCATTAAAGTGTCCGGCATGTAGGGAAGCTGTCTTCTACGTGCTACCGGCGCCGAATAGCCGCCTTTGGGTGCATATGCTTTGTATTGCTGCGCAGGAGCGGCATCTGTTCGAAGGGGCATAGAAGAGAAGCCAATCAATAAACCAAGAGCAGCACAGGCTGCGCTTCGTAAAGTTTTGGCGGTGTCGATACTGACGCGAGACATTGTTTACCTCCAAGATGTCCTGGCTAGGAACTCGATTGCAAAAGAACCGCTCCTGTGTGGCTAACATTGAAGTTTGGCAAATTAGGAGGAGCTTTCCATTAAAATCCTCTGCTGAAGCGGCATGAGCAGCAAGACACTATTGCCCGCTGTTCACGTCCATGTCAAGCAAGCTTGATCACTTGTCTTTAACGGCGCATCATACCAATGGAGCACTACTAATTAGTCAGTTGAGCGCAGTAAAGGAATGAGTACGGTGAAACCGTTCACATCAGCGCACTTGGAGCAGAAGAATGTCGGCTAAGCGAAACAACAGAGGAAGTTTGGCTGAATTTGGACCAGCGCTGCTCATCTTTATTGTGTTCATCTTTGTTCCACTTTTAGATTTTGGTGTCCTTCCGATCAGATATGCGATTGCCTACAACGGACTCAATCAGTTCACGCATCGCCTTGCCATGGCAGAGAAGATGTCCGATGCAGAACAAATGCTTAAAAGCGAAAGGTCCCTGATCCGTTGGCTTATGAGTTGCGGCGTTGAGGTAACGCAAGCGAGATTGGACTTAAGGATCGTCAATAAATTCAATCAAGAAAAACAAGTGGTTATTCCCGAGCCCTCTCCGGTTCCTAAAGAATGGCAACCTGACGCGAGTGACGGTCCATTTTTCTACTATCTCGTTCTTACAACAGACATGAAGATATCTCCGCTGTTCATAATGAATCTGCCCTGGAAAGGCATTCCCGGTCTGACCAGCCCTTGCTCAATTAACATGGCCACAACGGCTCCATGGGAAAACCTGGGACGCGATCCGAACGCACAAATTCAGCCAGGCGCTGATTATCCGTATTACATGAACGAGTGATTTAACGTATTTAATCGTAAGGCACCGCTAACTTATTAACATGTTGAGTACTAGAAATATGGCGCCAACTTACTGACGCTAATGAGTTAAGGTTCAGACCATGAAAAAGTCGCGACGCAATAACCAGGGCAACATGTTCATCATAGTCGCTTTGGTTTTGGGTTTGACTGCTATGGCTTTGGTCGTCGGAATGTCTTTTGGCGGATTGTACTTTGCCCAAAATATTTTGCAGAACTATGCAAACGAATTGGCTCTGAGCGGCGCTACTGTGCTCAACGGCAGTGATACAACACAACTTTCTCAAGGAATCAACACCGCCAATCGAGAAGGTCAAATGAACGACATGATCATGCGCACAAGAGTATTGGTCAAAGATTCAAGAGAGAACATGGACCTGACGGACCAGGAGATTTCAGGCAACGAAAGTTTTCGTAACTTAGCTGACCAGCTTTTGGACGAGTCGACACAAAGTGCGAAAGATATGGAAATCGAGCGCAAGAAACTCAAGCAAGTTTCTGAGCAAGAAGCGACCGACTTGATCAAAAATCGTCTGGCCTCAATCAGCAAACTGAACGTAAAGCTGCCGTGGATTCAAATGAGCTCACCCAGATTGTTCAGGCTGAAAGGCATTGTATTTGGTCAAGTCAGAGATATGCAGTCAAACGTCGAACAACTGAGCGAAGCCAATAATTTGCAACCTGAAGACCAGAATTACGTTGCTTCCAACAAGCATTACAATGCGGGCGCAAATGCCAGACTGAAAGGTCCTGAAGGCAGCCTCGATTTTAAGGTATCATCACTTCAACCTGCATCATTGAACAAAGAAGTAGGTCCGGCTCGACTGATTCTGCCCAGTTCCTTCTCGCGCACCAGAAATGCCGATGATCTTTCGTCAGCCGTTCAGGTCAGTCTCATTATGGATGTTCGCACTACTATCGGTGCTGTCACCGATCATCAGATAATGGTCAGAGGAATCGCTGCTACGACGGGCGCTAGCTCGATACGCAGAGACGACAGCGAGTTCACTACGTTCGAATAATGACGATGATTTCCAAACGTTTTTGATTTTAACTCGTCGCTCAGTTTGCTCCACTCGTATCCCACTCAAGTTCAGTGTCTGGAGTAGTTGTAGTCGTTGTTGCTGACGTTGTGGTTGAGGTTCTAGTTGGAGTTGCGGTTGAAGAAGTTGTCGCAGATGTTCCGCCAGATGCCGGCAAAGGTATTCCGCTGACGGCGCTTGAATTCGAGTCAGGCTGCACATCTTCAGGTTCACCGGCTCTGTAGTGGAATGTGCCGTTACCTTGAAGAGGAGTATTCTCAACTGACTTACTGTTTCTCGGGGACGTAGAGCTTTTCACGACTGCGGGTTCTGGTGGTGTTGGGGGCGGTGGCATCATTATCAGCAGCGCCATTACGCTCAATATGACGAGGGCGGCAAAGGCGCCTAGCAGCAGAAATCGCTTGCGACGCCGCACCTGGAGAGGGCAATCCTTTGTCATGAATTTGCCGTCTGCTCTCTTAAATAACGTCGCTTTCTTGACACTCTCTTGTTTGAAAATTAAGGCTTCCGCGTCAGCAAGCTCCATGCCTGTAAAGTCGTACAACTGAGTGCGACACTGTGAACAAGCGCGCACGCGCTCGTTGCCATTATTTTCTGACCACGTAAAAGAGCACGGCATGGCCAATTTTTTGCTGTCAACTTGATGGAATTCCTTTACCGGTTCGTTCGCTCTTTCCAGGGCTAATTCATCAGCTCGCACTTTTTTCTTTTCAGCAGATTTTTCCAGCGCAGAGGACAACACCTGGTAATCAAGCATGGTTTTAGCTGCGTAGCGTTCGCTTCGAGGCTCGGGTGCAGAGACCTTGTCTGTATCCAACAGCGTTTTACGTACTTTCTTACCTTGTTTTACAGCTGAGAAATCGGCTGGCAATGCCAGCTCCAGCACCGTCTTCGCCACCCTTCTCGGTTCTGGCACAGCATCACTGGATTGCTCCTGATGCTCTGGATCAGATGCCGGTGAGTGCTCTGCACCAGATGCCGATGGGTGCTCTGCATCAGATGCCGATGCCGCCTCAATGAGATCAGGACGTAACATCTCCGGCATCGTCCTGGCTAGTTTTGCTGACGGCTCAACACCAGGCGCACCAGATTGACCTTCGTGCGATTCATCATCCCCTGGTATTGGGCGCACCATCTCTAATTTGGTTTTGGCTAGTTTTCCTTTGGCTGCATCTTCGGGAACCTGAGGTGTCGTTCCTTCCATGATGGTTTTAGAAATTTTTCGAGTCGGTTTGTCGCCTTTAGTTGGTGCGCCCGCGCTGTCGGACGACTTGTTTTGCTCGCGGTCTGAGCCATCGGAGCCATGGCCCGATTCTAAAGTCATGTTCTCAAGCTCCGGGGAACGCCACCATATCGCAGTGATTGTATACTACGACCATTATTAACCCAAAAGCGTCACATACGCAAAAGCTTCCACTTGTGGCGGCGAGACAGCAACTGCCTGCAACAAGCAAGCGCATTTCCGAATTTCGAAATTGCGACTATTTAGTCTGGTCTTGCAACGTTCTTTCGAAGTTCGATTGCTCGCCAGAGCGCGCAAATGCCAGACCGAGTCTGTGCGCAACTACGTATGTGGGGCGACCACGCACTTCATCAAGTACTTTGGAAAGATAAATGGCGACCGCTCCGGTGCAAAGAATCTGCAAACCGGCGACCGCTACGATTGAAGCGATTACGCAAATGCTATCGAGCTGCAACAGCGAAGAAGTGTGCAGGGCTGCCCACACAATCAAGGCCATTAGCCCGGCTCCAAACATGATGCCCCCGACAATCGGCACTAAATATAGTGGTGCCACACTGAATGAAAGAATTCCATCCAGAGCCAGGTTGATCAGTTTCTTCAATGTGTAAGTGCTTTCGCCCATCTCGCGCGCATCGCGATCGATAGGAATACCAATTTGTCGGAAGCCCAACCACGGAATCAGTCCGCGCAAGAAGCGTGATCTTTCCGGCATATTTCTCAGTTCATTGCAGACTTTGCGATCCATCAAACGGAAATCGCCTGTGTCCCATGGAATGTGCACAGACGAGACAGAACCCAGAAGACGATAAAAGATGTAGGCGGGTAAACGCTTACCGAGCTTGTCTCTGCGGCTGGAGCGTTGCGCATATACAACGTCGTATCCTTCTCTCCACCGCTTCACCATTTCAGGAATCAGCTCAGGTGGATCTTGCAAATCTGAATCAAGATTAACAACTGCCTGACCTTCAGCGTGATCGATTCCGGCTGTAATTGCCGCTTGCTGACCGAAATTGCGAGACAGTTCTATGAGTTTTACGTAATCATTTTGAGAGGCGAGGTCACGCAGAGCCTTGCTTGTCGGGGCTTTGCTGCCATCGTTTACAAAAATGACTTCATACGAGAGTCCGTCGCCTGTGATCACCGTCTTGAGTCGGTCCAGCAGCAGTGACAGATTGCGTGGGTCTTCGTTGTAGACAGCCACGATAATCGACAGATCAAGAATCATTTCTTGGTAGCAATTCCTTTAGTTTCAACAACGCCTGATTGTCCGCCAACAACTTGAAAAGGTCAACTTGGCAATTCTAATGTAGGGAACAGAAAATCTGTGTATTAAGCTAGTTGAAGTGTCTTCAACCATTGCCAGGTGCGCGTCAATCCTTCTTCAAGCTCGACTTCCGGCTTCCAGCCCAGCTCTGCGGTTGCCCGGCTGATGTCGAGAACATTTGACGGAACATCTTCGACTCTGCCTGGTGTGTAACGGACGTCGATTTCTTTGCCCACAACGCCGCGCATCGCAGCAATTAACTGATTGAGGGAACATCCCCGCCCTGCGCCGATGTTGAAGACTCGATGCTGGTTGGGACCAGGCTGGTATTCTGCCGATTTCACCAGCGCTTTGACGGCATCACCTATATAAATGTAATCGCGCACAACTTCGCCGTCGCCCCAGATGGTGATTGGCGTGCCACGCTTCAAGTTGCCCAGGAAAACAGTCACAGCGCCTTGTTTGGCGTCTGGATTTTGCTGCTCTCCATATGGATTGGATATACGAGCCACTACATAATCGAGATTATGCAGTCGATGGAAGAGGTGAAGATACTTCTCTATAGCCAATTTTGTGATGCCGTATGAGCAAATTGGATCGGTGGCATCGTCTTCTTTAATCGGCGTGCGCTGAGGGATACCATATACGGTGCCACCGGAAGAGATGAAGATTACTTTTATATAGGTGATGCCGTCAAAGCGCTGGTGAAATCGGCAGAATACCAGCCTGGTCCCAACCAGCATCGAGTCTTCAACATCGGCGCAGGGCGAAGA
>DATNPY010000051.1:0-123942 GCA_036702955.1 Drouetiella sp.
ATGCTGGCTGTAAATGCTGCCGAAAGCCTGGACGAGCTCTATGAAATGCGCATCCGAGTTGGTGGACTGCCGGTTGACCCTGAAGGTCCTCTAAAGTACGCTCAGTTTTTCGCCATGGACGGATTGATCAACGAATACGTCGAAGATTGCACAGTGATTCGAGACGGCAAGGAATTCCAGGTGCCATCTTTAACGGACATCGAAGAGATCGAGTTTCCAAAACCCTTCGGCAAATTGGAAGCATTCAATACATCAGGCGGAATCTCGACTCTGCCAAAAACGTATGCTGGAAAGATTCAGCACATGGATTACAAAACGATTCGCTACAAAGGGCACTGCGAGCAGATGTTCTTGCTCAAGCATCTCGGCTTAATGAGTTGATCAATCCGTCCATGGCGAAAAACTGAGCGTACTTTAGAGGACCTTCAGGGTCAACCGGCAGTCCACCAACTCGGATGCGCATTTCATAGAGCTCGTCCAGGCTTTCGGCAGCATTTACAGCCAGCATTGATACCATTCCTGGTGCCAATCCCAGGTCGGGCATGATAGCGATACCGCGCTCTTTAGCGAGATCATCCAGCAAAAATTCTTTTGCCACCATCTCTTCATTGCCACCCAGGTCAACGAAGTGTGTTCCAGCCTTCAATGCTGCTTTGGCCAGGTCGTAGTTGTGATGGTAGGTGACGCAGCTGATGCACGCGTCGCAAGCTGCCATCAGTTCCACCACTTCGTCGAATTTTTTGACGTCTAGTTCGACCGGCACGATTTTGGGATCGGCCAGGAGGTCAAGTAAACTCTCCACCCGCTTGATATCAAAGTCAGCGAGTATAACTTGCTCGACTTTCGGACTGCGAATCAAGTCGAAAACTGCTGCATAACCCATGCGACCTGCGCCAAGCACTAAAAATTTCACTGCTACATCCTCACGGTGATTGCACGACGGCAGCTAAATTTTTGCTGCGAAGCAAAATAATACCATCAGACGGTAGATCTGCGTTTCCCGCCGTCGACGCAAAGAGTCGACCCTGTGATGTATGAGGCTTGTTCCGAACAGAGGAAAACCGCTGCTGCGGCAAATTCTTCGGGACTTCCCAATCTACCTGCGGGAATTGGCTTGACATAGTCAGCCATGTACTCCTCTTCAGTTTGACCTGTCTTCTCTCTTCGAATGCGAATAAGATTCTCGATTCGTCCAGTCCAGATGGCGCCGGGCGCTATGCAGTTGACTGAGATGTTGTGTTTTGCCACTTCATCAGCAAGTGTTTTCAGCATTGATGTGACTGCTGAACGCATGGCGTTTGAAATGGCTAAATTGCTGATCGGCTCCAGTACCGACAGCGATGTTACACAGACAACTCTCCCCCAGTTATTCTTTTTCATGTGTGGAATGAACGCTTCGTTCAAATGCGCGACAGCCGGGAAAAGCTGTTCAAAACCTTCCTTCCAATCTGCTAGCGTCGTGTCTTCCACAGATGTCGGTTTGGGACCGCCTGTGTTGTGAACGAGGATATCAACTCCGCCAGCTGATTGGGCGGCTGCGATGAGCTTTTGTCTGTCAGTTGCAATCGACAAATCGCTCACTACAATAATTGGTTTGATCTGTGTTTTTGCTTCGATCTCTTTTGCCACCGCCGATAGTTCATCCTGGCTGCGCGCGCATAAAACAAGCTCGACGCCTTCGTCTGCCAGCGCGACGGCTATGGCCCGCCCGAGACCTTTAGAAGCAGCGCAGACGAGCGCTCTCTTGCCTTTGATTTTTAAGTCCAAGATGACACCTATCTATATTTGTATGTGATCGTTTTTGTTTGAGAGAAAAAGTCCAGACTGTATTTACCGCCTTCGCGACCCAGACCGGAAGATTTTTGCCCGCCAAATGGTGCTCTCAATTCACGCACAAACCAGCAATTTACCCAGACCATTCCGGATCTCAATTTCGTTGCCACTCGATGGCAGCGGTCGACGTCCTGACTCCATACACTTGCCGAAAGCCCGTATGGAGTGCTGTTTGTCATGTCGATAACTTGCTGTTCGCTCTGGAAGGTAATAACTGGCACCGCCGGTCCAAATATTTCTTCCTGGCAAAAACGCGAATTGAAAGGCAGATCTGTGAAAACAGATGGCGCCAGGAAGTTGCCGTTGGGCAGCTCTTTTACGCGATGTCCACCAGTCAGTAATTTGCCTTCCTTTTTTCCAATTTCAAGATAGCTTTCGACTTTTTTCAAATGCTCTTTACTGATTAATGCGCCCATCTGAGTTTTGGGATCGAGAGGATCGCCGACTTTGATCTGCTTTACTTTCTCTACCAGTCGCTCAACAAACTCTGGATAGACTTTGTCTTCCACAAACAGTCTGGAGCCGGCAAGACAGATTTCTCCCTGGTTGCGGAATGCCGCGCGTACAGAGGTTGCCAGAGCCTCATCGATGTTTGCGTCGGCGAACACGATGTTTGCACCTTTACCGCCAAGCTCGAAAGAAAGCTTCTTCAAAGTCTGTGCGCCGGCTGCCATGATCGCACGTCCCGTCGATGTCTCGCCGGTGAACGAAATGCTGTCCACTAGCGGGTGGCGTGTCAGAGCTTCGCCCGCGCCATTGGCCCCGAATCCGTGCACGATGTTGAAAACGCCTTCTGGCACACCTGCTTCCTGTACGATTTCAGCAAACAGAGTGGCCGTGTAAGGAGTCCATTCAGCTGGCTTGAGAATGCATGAATTTCCCATGGCCAGGCACGGCGCGATTTTCCATGTAGCAAGGTACAGTGGCAAATTCCACGGGGTGATCAAACCACAAACACCGAGCGGCTCCCGCACAGCCAGGTGCCTTTCGTACTCACCTGCCGAAAACAAATCTTCGCTGACTGATTGAGCGTAATCTGCAAAAAAATGAAAGTTATAAGCAGAACGGGGAATGTCGCCTTCGAGGCTTTCGCTGATCGGCTTTCCTGCGTCCATCGATTCAGCTCTAGCCAGAATTTCTTTCTTCGCCAGAATCAAGTCGCCTATTTTTTTGAGGACCTCGCATCTTTCACGAATCGACATGCGCGCCCATGGACCCGATTCGTAAGCCTTACGAGCAACCTTCGCAGCTTTGTCGATATCATCGGCGGTGCCCAGAGCAACCGTAGCGATCACCTCGTTGGTGGCTGGATTGATCGTGTTAAAAGTTTCTCCCGTTGATGCTTTCGTGAACTCTCCACCGATAAAGTGATTGAGTTGCAACGTCTTGGTTCGCACTTCGGTAGTCATTTTCTACTCCTGTTTTGGTTGCGCGCTTTAAGGCTTTTTTGATCAGGATCTACTTTGGCTGCACAGCAATCGCTTTTATCTCGATAAAGTTGTTGCCGGGCAAATCAGCCACTGCCACAGTAGTTCGTGCCGGTGGATTTTCGAAAGAGAAATATTCTTTGTAGACAGAATTGTATTTTGCAAAATCGTTCATGTCTTTCAAAAAAACAGTCACATCGACAACGTCTGAGATAGCGCAACCAGATGCTTTCAGGACGACGATCATGTTTTCGATGACTGCCCTTGTCTGAACCTCGATCTCGTACGAAATGACAGTGCCGTCATCTGCAAGTTTCACGCCGGCTTCTTTTCCGGTAGTTGCATCACGTGCGCCCTGCCCGGCAAGGAATACCATTCCGCCTGCTTTGACTGCGTGCGAATAAGCTCCCAGAGGCCCAGGTGCTTTGCCCTGTTCGATAATAATCGCAGTGCGATTCCCGCCATTACTGCTTTGGCTCATATGACCCCGCTGGTCTAAATTACAGTCGTTAATAGTACCAAAGGCTCAGCAACTGTAGTGCTTGGCAGGAAAACTATTGCTGTAAATTGAGCTTTGAAGTTTGAGAGTTAGAAGCAGAGAACGGACCCTGATCGAGTCCGTTCTTCAAGTCAATCGTTGACTGTAGATGCTGTCGGCGACGTCGCTGTTGACGTTGTCGAGCCCTTTTTTGACTGGTCACACTAAGGTGTTGGTGGTGGCTCGATCCCACGAGCAGGGCCACCCGGATTTGATCCACCTGGGCCACCAGGTGCTGCGCCTGGGAAGCCTGAGGGAAAGTCTCCGGGACCACCCGCGCGTGCTCCAGGAAGGGCTCCGTTATCACCGCCATTTTGCATTCTTCTGTGGCGATGTCGAACTCCTGCTGGACCGCCAGCACCGGCACCAGCTGGACCTTCGGGCCCGCCTGCACCGCCTGGACCAGGACCGCCACCGGCTGACCCACCAGCGCCCGGACCGTTAAGGCCTGCGCCTGGACCGCCGCCTCCGTTCATTCGAGCCTCTCGCTGCGCCCTGCGCTCAGCCTTGAAAGCTTGCCATTTAGCCTTCTCTGCGTCATCAAGCACCCCATCTCCATTGGTGTCAAAACGCTTTAGTATTCTTGCTTTGCGCTCTGCTACTTTTTCAGGGTCCATGTTTTTTCCTTTTCCCATAGCATCAAGCCCAGATCCAGTTGGCCCGGCTCCAGCACCAATCGAACTGGCGGTCGAGCCAGCGCTACCGGCTGCAGCCGCTCCGCCTCCACCTTTCCAACCGCCACCGCCGCCCTGCCATCTGTGTCTTGGGGCTCCTGCGCCACTGCCTGCTCCGGGGTTGGTCTGGCTGTTGTTGACGCTGTTTACCAGATTCTGCAAACCTTGATAGTTGCTTGTAGTTCCGTTCTGATTCGAACTTTGTGAGAACGCCGCCGGAGCGCAGTTCACCAGGAGGCACACGCCGCCGACAAAAAGTCTCATCTTATTCATATATGTCATCTCCCGTTCGCAGCCCATTCCAGTCATACGAATCTGCCATTCAACTTGCTCGCGTTTGAAAAAACGCGACCCGTTCATGATCAGGAGTATCAATTTGACCTGGCTCATTAATCTCATACCTGCGCGTATAACTCTTTAAGGTCAAAACTCGGCAAAAAGTTCAAAGGAATTCGACGATTTAAGGAAAATCTTTTGAAAGTCTTTGCTGAGCTTCGCTCAACCTATCGATTTCGTTCAGGGCTGTTCAAAAATCCCCTCACAGACTTCTCTGTCAGATGTGATTCACTTTGCCGCGCCGCATCCTGTATCTGGTGAATCCATTTTTTGCCTCGCATCGATGCTGTAAGATTTGATTGCGTGTTCAGAGGTGCGGTGAAGCCAGTGGCGCGAATTCTCGTTGTCGAAGACGAACTTGAACTTTCGAAAATCATGAGAGAGTGGCTTGAGGACGAGTTTCATGTCGTCAATACCGCGTTCACCGGTAACGAAGCGCTGTGCAAACTTAAAAATGGAATCTACGATCTCGTCATTCTTGACCTGATGTTGCCTGAAGTCAGCGGCATGGATGTTTGTCGGCAGTATCGGCAAGCGGGTGGAGATGCGCCTATTCTGATTGTCACCGCAAAAAAATCGCTTTCCTCCAAGGAAACTGGACTGGACAGCGGCGCCGATGATTATTTGACAAAACCATTCAAGCTGCGGGAACTGGCCGCAAGGGTGCGAGCATTGTTGCGCAGACCGAAGGCTGTTGTACCTGCTGTTCTGGCTAAAGGTAATATCGAACTTGATTTGAACTCACGCACAGTCACCAGATCCGGGAAGGAAATCAGACTTGTCGCGAAGGAATTCGCTCTACTCGAGCTGCTTTTGCGCAATACAGGAAAGGTAGTTACTGTCGATGCAATCATTGATAATCTGTGGAGCGAAACCAGCAGCATCTCCAACGATACCGTTCGGTCCCATATCCGATCGCTCAGACAGAAATTGGATGGTGACTCTGATTGTAAAACAATAACTACTCTTCACGGCGTCGGGTATCGCATTGATGAGTGAGGATCGCTCCAGAGCGCGAATTGCCCTCTGGTTTATCGGTCTGTCTACGCTCGCTTACATCACCCCCACGGCGCTCGGAATTTTCTTCTTTTATGGCACCTTGACCTCTGCTCTGGATCAAGAGTTGCGCACTCTGGCGTCCAGCATGGGACATGCCATCGACCTGTCTAGCGGTCAGCCTCGATTTCGTGATTGGGCGAGGATCGTGCAGACGGAGCCCGCTCGCGCTTTGTACGCCATCCAGCTGTTCAACCTGGATGGCAAACTGCTCGAGAGCTACGGAATTAAGGGGAGTCGCCGTCTTTCGCCTCATATCAAAGAATTGAATGACACCGGCCAGCAAGTGCGAGTAATGGTCACCAGCCTGACTTACGAGGGGCATGTAATTGGATATCTTCAACTTGAAGTTTCTACCAAAGATAGAGATAGCGCCACTCGCTCATTCATCTGGACGATGCTTACGATCGCGCCTTTTGTCATTGCCGGGTTGGGATTTTGTGGTTACTACGTTTCTGACAAAGCCACCATTCCGATCAAAAAAGCAGTAGTTAGCCTGCGCGAATTTCTTGCAGATGCAGGGCACGAATTAAACACTCCTTTGAGTGTGGTTTCAGCCTATACTGAATCATTGCAGCGGAAGTTGGACAATGATGGATTGAAATATGATGAGCCCGAAATCATCAGCAATGCCGCAGACCGCATGCAAAAGATAATCGACGATCTGTCACTGATCGCAGAGATTGAGACGCTCGAAGAAAAAGAATCTACCAGTATCGATTTAAGCGATATTGTCAGACAACAAGCAACCGAATTTTCGATCAAATTTGAGGAGAAGCATTTGCAGTTCAGCTGTGATGCTGTTGTTGATTGCAGAGTGCATGGAAATGCAGAGGCTTTGCATGTGCTGGTTTCGAACCTTCTTGGGAATGCGCTCCGCTACACCAGCGAAGGAGCGGTTTCGATTAAAGTATATAAGGAAGGTGCTGCTGTAAAAATTTCCGTCGAGGATACGGGAATTGGTATTCCAGAGGATGCGCTGGAGGATATATTCAAGCGATTCTATCGAGTCGATAAAAGCAGAAGCCGCACATCGGGCGGATCTGGATTGGGTCTTGCAATTGTCAAAGCGATAACTGAAGCTCATCGCGGCAGCATTGAAGTGATAAGCGCTTCAGGTACAGGATCAAAATTTACAGTCACCCTTCCATCAGAAGCAGCATCAGTTGAACGCTCCAAAACTCTCTCCAGAACTCAGATTTCGCATACTTGACCAGATCGTTTTGGCGGTTTGAGCTTGCACAAATATTGCACACATCGATCGGGGCGGCGTATTACTATAGTCGAAGAGTACGGCTCCAAATTTGAGCAATCGTGATTTTTCGCGACCACCAGTGCTCGATGAGATCCCGGAAACAGTTAATCGCAGACGCGAACAGGGAGGCGGTTACCCTCCTTCTTTGTGATACTCTTGCAAGCTGACGTTGAGATTTTGCTTGATGGAGACTGCGCGCACTCATCGCAATGAACCTGACATCACCGGCAAGATATCCGTTTTCAATATTCTGCGCTTTCGCACGCAGTTTCTTCTGTGCAAATAATTTTGGTAGTGCACGGTCAACAGTATTAGCGTTAACTCTGGTTGCGGTGCAGGTTCTTGCCCCAGCTGTTTGTCTGGGCGAGGACTCTGGTCTGACTGGTTTAGGTGAGCCCGCTGCTCCTGGTAGTTTGAGAAATCCCTCGCAAATTATGCCAGGCGGTTTGAGTGCAGGCAGCGGTTCGAGTGCAACCACCTCCGGTGCTTTGATGCCGGTGTCACCCGTCTCTACCTCGACAACTTCTTCAGGTTCGACAGGTTTGTCACCGACCCTGACTCCGACTGTCAAAGCAGCGTCAGCAGACTCCTCAGGGGGGAAAGACAAGGACAAAACCGAAACCATTTTTCTAAAGCCACGTATCGAAGAAACTGTAGTCAATAGACCTTTCACTTTGCGCGGCGCCGTCGAATATGCGCAGCAGAATTATCCGAACATACTCAAAGGAAAGTCTCAGATTCGCGCTGCTGAACGCAATGTAACCGTGCAAAAAATAACCGAGTATATGCCCGACTCGTTGTTGCAATACCAGGAGCTTTACGCCAGCCACAATAAGCTGTCGCAAGTATTTTTCGGGTCGCCAGTCTTTCCGGCCATATCGGGTCCGTCCAAAGATACGACTACGCTCTCTCCATACCTTTTCAGTGCTGCCGGTTTCAGCCTCGATTGGGCGCCCTTAGATTTTGGATTGCACAAAGCGCGCATTCAACTGGCAAAGCGTCTAGCCGCTCAGACGAAAGCCACTTACAATGCCACCGCGCTTGATGTTGGACTGACCACGGCCAACGCTTTCCTGGACAGTGTCATTGCTGTTCAACAGGTGAAAGCGGCAGAGCAGAATGTTCGCTCATTCGATCAATTCAGCAAAATTGTTGAAGCGCAGGTAAACGCCTCGCTTAAACCTGGTGCCGATCAGTCACTGGCTCTGGCTCAATTAGCTAACGCCCGTAACGACCTGGTGCGTGCTGAGCTGTCGCGCGATCTCGCCTTCGCCAACCTGGCTAATTCTATGGGGCTTGGCGGGAGGTTAGTCGATATTGACTCCACAGGAATCGCAGACCGAGCCGAGCCGGCTCAGATTCAGAGGGCAACGCCGGTTTTCGAGGAAGTACCAATTTTGCAGGCGGCAAATTCAACTGTGCGTTCGGCTATGGCTCAGAAGAAAGTTTTGGACAAGGAGTATTATCCGATCTTTCATCTTCTGGGCGGTTTTAATTTCCGTAGTTCCGCTCTCAGCCCTTTAGTCCCAGGTAAAACGCAGACGACCAACCTGGCTGGCGCATTTCCCGTAATTCCCAACTATCAGTTAGCCCTGATCGTCAACTGGAATTTCCTGGACATCTTTCGCTTGCACCAGGAGAAGAAGGTGCAACAAGAGCGTGTCTATCAGCAACAGCAAGAGTCGAATCTGGTGCTCCAAAATTTGCGCACTCAAGATCTGCAGTCCAGGGCTCGTGTTAAGGCAGCCCTGGCTCTGGCCGAAAACATGCCTGTGCAAGTGCACGCCTCGGAAGTCGCGACGCAGCAAGCCGAAGCACGCTATCGTACCGGGCTTGGCTCAGTCGCTCAAGTTGCGCAAGCCAATGAGGTCCTGGCTCAATCGCGTGTGCAAGATGCGATCGCCAAAGTCGGTGTCTGGCGAGCCCTGCTTTCAGTGGCATCTTCTCACGGCGACATAAAACCACTTCTATCTGAATCTGACCGCATTCAAAAAGGTTACTAAACATGTGGCTTATCCGATTGGCAATGGGACGACCTATCACAATGATGGTTGTGGTAGCAGCGACCGTGCTTTTCGCTTGCCTTGCAATCACACGCATGAAAGTCGACATCTTTCCGCAAATCGATTTGCCGCGTGTCACGGTCATTCAACCATACGGTGGTATGGACCCTTCCCAGATGGAAGGGTATATGGTGACTTTCTATGAGCAGCACTTCTTTTACATCAGTGGTGTAGATCATGTCTCCTCGCGCTCCATTCAGAGTGCCGCCATCATGGATGTCTACTTTCAGCCCGGCGCTAACATGGCTGACGCGATGGCACAGGTCGTTGCACAGGTGGAACGATCGCGTGCCTACATGCCACCAGGCACGGTGACTCCATTTATCCTTCGCTATGACGTTGGTAGTGTGCCTGTTGGTTATCTGGTTTTTTCCAGCGAAACCGAGAATCTCGGTCAAATTCAGGATCTTGTCTACGCTCGCATCCGTCCTGTTGTCTCAACCACTCCCGGGGTATCGACCCCGCCCCCGTTCGGTGGCAACCAGCGTTCAATAGTGGTCACCATTAACGCCAGAAAGCTATCTGAATATCACCTCAATATCGATGATGTTGTAAAAGCAATCAACGATGGTAATGCGATCATGCCGTCTGGAATCGTCCGAACTGGCGACGTGCAGCGGATGGCTTCGATTGATTCGATCGTGTCGGATATTCAGAGCCTGGGCGATATTCCGTTGAAAAACAATTCTGGTACGCAAAACGTTTTTTTACGCGACATCGCATCAGTCAAAGATACAACAGATATCCTCACTGGTTATGCTCTTGTTAACGGGCGTCGTACGGTATACATGGCGATTTCGAAGCAAGCGAGCGCCTCTACTCTGGCTGTGGTCAACGGCGTCAAAGAAAAAGTTCCATACATGCAGGACTTGCTGCCTAAAGACATCAAAGTCTCATTCGAATTCGATCAATCTGTATACGTCACTGAGGCTTTGATCGGTCTTCTCATAGAAGGCGGAATCGGAGCTCTTTTGACTGGCGGAGTAGTGCTTCTCTTTCTTCGCGACTTGAAAAGTTCGCTTATTGTCGTGCTCAATATTCCATTTGCTTTGCTCGCGGCTGTTGTAGGGCTGTGGGCAACAGGGCAGACCATCAACCTTATGACGTTGAGCGGCTTGTCCCTGGCCGTGGGAATTCTCGTGGATGAGGCGACGGTCACTATCGAAAATATTCATAGCCATTTGAGTCTCGGACGACCGCTCCTTCCTGGTATTTATTTCGCCTCACTGGAGGTGGTGGTGCCGCGATTGCTGGCAATGTTGTCGGTGGTATCAGTATTTACGCCATCATTTTTCATGGTTGGTCCGACCAAGTCATTATTCGTTCCGCTCAGTCTGGCTGTTGGTTTGGCAATGTTCGCCTCTTATTTGCTGTCAGGCACATTTGTACCGATTATGTGCGGTTGGCTGCTCAAGGGGGACCACAAGGTTCATGTCGATGATTCCCGCCAGGAGCATATTCAGGACCTGATCGAAGAAAAACTGGATGGGCATGTAGCACACCACACGCATTTTGAGCATAGTGAAGCACACCCGATTAACCAATACGAAAGGTATCATCCGCCTAAACCTGATCTGATGGAAAGAGTACGTCAGCGTTATCAGCGTGTTCTGATTCGTTTATTTGGTGTACGACCACTGATTTTGGCGATCTTTGTTCTGGCTTGTCTGAGTGCAGTGCTAATTTATCCAAACCTTGGACGTGAAATTTTTCCTGCCGGCAATCCTAAAGGCTTCCAGCTGCGTCTGAAAGCACCTGTAGGAACTCGATTCGAAAAAACGGAAGATATCGCCAAAGACGTTTTGAAAACGATTCAAGATGATGTGGGCGCCGACAATGTTGAAGTGTCGATCAGTTATGTTGGCTCGCAGCCTCCCTCCTATGCCATCAGTAACGCTTACATGTGGACTAGCGGACCTCATGAAGCTGTTATGCTCGTTTCGTTCAAGGAAGAGGCTAAAGTACAAATAAAGCCTTTAGAAGAGCGCTTACGCGCACAATTCAAAGAACATTATCCCGACTGCGACTTTACTTTTGAGGCGGGCGATATCGTCAATAAAGTGATGAACTTCGGCGCTGCAACTCCCATTCAAGTCGATGTCGATGGACCGAAGTACGGCGAAGTAACTGACTTTGCACGCAAGGTGCTGAATAAGCTTAAAGACGTTCAGAGTTTGCGTGATGTTGAAATTGTGCAACCTTTAGACTATCCAACACTGCAAGTCAATGTAGACCGCGTCAGAGCCGGTCAGCTTGGAGTCAGTGTCCGGGACATCGGGCACGCTCTTGTGTCCTCCACTTACTCCAGTCGCTTCGTCACCCCGATGTATTGGCGCGATTCTAAAAGCGGATTGTCCTATCAGGTGCAGGTTCAGGTACCGCAGGGCGACCTCGACTCGATACAAGCGGTAGGCGCTATTCCGATAAAAACGGGCAATTATGCTGGACCATTTTTGAGGGACGTCGCCAAGATTTCATTCGGCACCATCGCCGGTGAATACGACCATTACAATATGCGCCGCACTGTTTCAATTTCAGCCAATTTGACCAGCGAAGATCTCGGGGGAGCCTCAGAAGACGTTCGAAAAGCCATTGACAGTCTTGGCGAACCGCCTCGAGGCGTAAAGGTTCACATCCGTGGTCAGGTGCCTACTATGAACGAAACGTTTGTCGCTTTGAGTCTGGGCATTGTTTTTGCCATCGTTGCCATATTTCTGCTTCTGGTTTCCTTCTTTCAGTCTATGGCGCTCGCCTTTATCATTGTTTCCGTCGTTCCTGCCATCTTATTTGGTGCCCTACTGGCACTCTTTATTACAAACACGACTTTGAACGTTCAGTCCTTCATGGGGGCGATTATGGCGACCGGAGTAGGTGTAGCCAATAGCATTCTTGTTATCGTTTTTGCCGAGGAGCGACGGTCGCTTGGAATATCTGCGAAGACAGCGGCAATCACCGGTGCTGGAGCCAGATTGCGACCGGTTTTGATGACGAGTATTGCTATGATAGCCGGTATGGTGCCTATGGCGCTTGGTATGAGTGAGGGCGGAGACAGAACTGCTCCTCTTGGCAGAGCAGTCATCGGTGGACTTTTAGTTTCCACAAATGCGGTGTTGCTGGTACTGCCTCTGGTGTATGCGATGGTGCAAAAGAAGGCCTCGCGTAAAGGGGTGTCGCTTTTGCCGGAAGATAATCCGGAGGACGAAGACCATGATCATACCCGGGTTGAGCAGGCTGCAGGAGCATTGTAGAGTGAGTTACGTAAGAAGTGAAATTGTCAAAGCTGGGTTGCTGTTGATGTCGTCAATGTTAATGCTCGCCTCATGTGGGGGCAAGCACCAGGAGTCCGGCTCGACTGTCAATTCTGAAGCGGGCAAATCAGATGGCAAGACTGATAGTAAAACTGGGCGTCATGTCGCACAGCTGCCAACGGTGCCAGTTGTGCCTATAAGATCCGAGATGTTGTCGCATAAATTGAGCTTGCCTGGCGAACTCATGGCTTTTCAGAACGTCCCGGTGCATGCCAAAGTGGAAGGTTACATAAAATCGATATCGGTCGATCGCGGTTCGTTTGTAAAAAAAGGTCAGCCGATGATCACGATCTTTTGTCCAGAGTTGAACGAAAAGGTAAAGGAAGCGGAAGCGAAGCTTTCGTCTGCTCAGTCTTCCTATCGGCAGGCGCAGGCAACTTCGGATGCAACCAGGTCAAAATTGGTTGAAGCCAAAGCCAGGGCAGACGCCGATCAATTGACTCTGTCTCGATTGCAACAGGCTGCGAAGACTCCGGGTGCGGTGGCGCAAAATGAAGTCGACATCCAGCAAAAAGCGTATGAGTCAGATCAAGCTCGTGTTGAATCGGTTAAGCAAGAGGTAGAAGCTGCGCAAAATCTTGTGCTGGCTGAAAGTCATAACGTGCAAGCGGCGAAACAGGTGCTCAATTCAGTTCGTGATATGACAGGCTATCTGACAATCCGTGCACCTTTCGACGGAGTTGTGACCGAACGAAATGTGCATGACGGTAGTATCGTCGCCATAGGAACCAATCGCGAGTCACTGCCTCTGGTGCGGGTGCAGGAAAAGGATCATCTCCGTCTTGTTGTGGCGGTACCGGAAGATTCTGTGTCCGGCACAAAAGTCGGGCAGAAGGTAGAGTTCAGTGTGCCCGCTTTTATCGGCCGAAATTTCTTCGGTACAATCGCCAGACCCGGATACGCTCTCGATAGTTCAACGAGAACAATGCCTGTTGAACTGGATGTTCCAAATGCCAATGGTGAGCTTGAACCTGGTATGTTTGCTACTGTTCACTGGCTGGTTTCCAGACCCTATCAAACACTATTTGCGCCGGTTTCGGCTGTAGATTCTGACTTAAAGGGGACGTTTGTCATCAAGGTGAAGGATAATGTCAGTGAACGAGTGGATGTGCAGAGGGGTCTGACGATGGACAACCAGGTCGAGCTATCTGGAAATTTGCATGCAGGTGATATGGTTGCTTTGAAAGCGACTGACGAGCTGAAGACCGGCACTCGCCTGATTGCCAGAGTCGCCAACCAGGACGACATCAAAAAGGCTGGCAAACATAGCTCGGCTGGTGGTGAATGAGAACTTCTGTTTTACTGCTAGTTGTTTCGACTTCATGCGCGGTGGTTCCGGCCTTCAGTCAGACCGTTGGAAACGGCACTATATTTGCTCCACCGGCTGGTGCGCGCGAGGCGTATGGCATCAATTCTCCTCAAGATTTGACCGTAAACTTTCCCACCCGGCACTCGCTTGGTGGCAATGGTAGTGGCATCGGTACATCCTTTATAGGCACTACCTCTCCCACTTCAGAAAGTTCGCCTGCCACGACGAGACCATCTTTTGTCGCAGACACGACGACGCAATTTCATTTACCGAAGCTCGACTCTGATTCGATGACCGTTACGTTGACAAATCCAGCACTGCAATCATTCAGTTCGTCGATGCCGTCAATGTCAGGACTGAATGCGCGTCCCAACCCCTGGGCCGACCCTTTGACGAAGCCAAATAGCTTTCAACCGCTTGAGGAACTGCCCTCTTTCAACAAAAAAAAGTCGGTTACGGACTGGATGCGGTATTAGGCGTTGACTAATGCGGCGATAGCCGAACATTTTCTTTTGACGGACGATCAATATTATTTATTTCGAACCTTAGCAATTTGCTTTACCGTCGGGCACTTTAACGGGATGATTAGTGCATGACAGAAACGCATTTAAGCGCCGCTCCGTGGAAGCCGCTCTATACCATCGAGCGCAGCGGCATTACAGAAGTTGAGGTTTACGGCATCGTCTCGGTTGTCGAGGGGACTGCCAGTGGGGAAACGCGTTCGCTCCTCAGTTATGGGGATGTCAACTACATGCTCTGGAGTCGCTCACTTCTCAAACCGTGGCAGCTACTCAGCCACTTTAAGGAAGTTGTTGATAACTATGAGCACCTGAACGAATCGCACCTTACGCTCATGATGTCGTCGCATAGTGCTGAAGCAGTGCATTTGAAGCTGCTTGGTGAAGTTATGAATATCGGCAACGTTTCTGACCACTTATTACGTTGCCCGGCCACTTATCCACTCGCCAATGAGATGCGCATTGCTCTCAAGACCGAGGGAAAACCGCCCAGCTCTCTGTATCACAATTGCAGTGGCAAACACTTCGGTTATTTGTTAGCGTTGAAAGCGACCGGGCAAGAGCTGGAGACTTATGCAGAACCTGGCGGCGAACACTTTCAGCCGTTGAAGGAGCTGCTTGCCGATCTGACTGGCCGACCGATTGCAGATTTTGACTTTGCCACCACAGATGGTTGCCAGCTTCCCAACTACGGTCTCACACCTCGTGAGATGGCAGTCGCATATTTGAAGCTTGCCTGCGGTTACAAAACCTCTAACCAGCGCGCTGTTCAGTTGACTGAACTGGGAGAGCTAATGCGTGCACACCCCCAAATTATCGGAGGCGTTGAGCGTTTCGATTCTCGGCTTATGTCTGGTTTGTTTGCCAACGTTGAAGAAGTTCCGCTCGTTGCAAAGGAAGGTGCGGATGGATTACTCGGTATCGGCATCGCGCCGAACAAGAGGTATCCTCATGGTCTTGGTATTCTCGTGAAACTGTCTTCGGGTAATGACACCCGTCACATGCAAGCGCTGGTTAAAGAACTGTTCAGGCAGCTCGATTTACTCAAGCATAAACGAGATAAAGCGCATGTTGGTCCGCCGGTGCGAAAAGACCACATCAAGTCTAATTTCAACTTTGAAGTCTCGGTATCATCGGCGGTGTAGATGATGAATGGCATCCATGAGCTTCTCGCCAGACCGTTTCGAATCGTTGATATTTCACAACCGATTAACAGTGACACAGCCTGCTTCCCCGGTGATACGCCGTTCAGTCGAGAAGTGACCGTGTCTCACCAGGAAAGTAATGTCATAAACTTGACGGCATTGAAGATGAGTCCTCACGTTGGCACTCATGTGGATGCGCCCGTGCATGTGCGAGGCAGTATTGATTCAGATCGGGAGACGGCAGGGGCGATGGCGCTCGACGCTTTCATTGGGCCTGTCGAGGTTATCGACATCGCACCGTTTGTAGGAGCCATTAAACCTGAACACGTCGAAACACATTTGAAAACTAGAGCGACTCGTTTGTTGATTCGTACCAGTCACCAGTTGCGGTATCAGGTATTCGAGGACGAGTATGCTTTTCTTTCAATGGAGCTGATTGAATGGTTGTCGAAACGAGGTACTCGCCTCGTGGGACTTGATAGCCCGTCCGTCGATCATACGCAGTCGAAAACACTTTGTGCACATCATGGTTTGCTGGAGAAAGACATTTTCTGGTTGGAGAATCTGGATTTGACAGCGGCGATGTGCGGTGAGTATTTTCTAGTCGCTGCGCCTTTGAAATTTATGGAGCTTGAGGCTTCGCCTGTTCGCGCGTTACTGCTAGATTGGTCCGAGAATTAGCTGCAAGGGGGCAAAAATGTTTGGAAGAAAGTGCTCGATTATAGGCGTTGTTCATCTGCCACCATTGCCTGGTTCTGCTTGTTATGGAGGCAGCATGGAGGCTGTGCTCGCTACTGCACTTTCTGATGCGATGTCTTACAAAGACGGTGGCGTGGATGCGCTGATTATCGAGAACATGCATGACGTACCTTATCTCAGGGGACGAGTGGAGCCGGAAACTACTGCAGCCATGTCTGTTGTTGCTCATGCAATAAAATACGAAACCGTCCTGCCAATCGGCGTGCAAATTCTGGCAGGCGCCAATCTAGAAGCACTTGGTGTTGCTGTGGCTGCTGGTCTGGACTTCTTGCGCGTGGAGGGGTTCGTCTTTGCTCATGTTGGTGACGAAGGTTTGCATCAATCATGTGCTGCAGAATTGATTCGCCGTCGAGCTGTTTTGAAAGCGGAGCACATTAAAATCTTTGCGGACATCAAAAAGAAACATTCATCGCATGCCATCACATCTGATATCAACCTTGTTGAGACCGCGCGGCACGCTGAATTTTTCAAAGCTGACGGCGTTGTGGTGACCGGTCCTGCGACTGCCCATGCACCAGAAGAAGAAGAGGTCAGCAGCGTCAGAGCGGCTGTGGATACACATGTGCTGGTCGGCTCGGGCGTGGATACAGGCAACATCAAGAAATTGTCTAAACACGCCGATGCCCTTATTGTAGGCAGTTCACTCAAGTACGATGGGCTGTGGTCGAATGAAGTCGATCAGGAGCGCGTCGAGCGTCTTATCGATAGCCTGGCTGCATCTGTTTAGTAAGCAGATTGACCGGCTGCGTTCGTTTTAGTGAGATTATTGGTTTACGGCAGCGTCCGTTTCGGTGAGCAGTTTGATGAACTGTCTCCCATTTAATAAGCTGATGATGGCGCAGCTGCGTCAGTTTATAAAGCTAATCAATAGACCGCTGCACATGTTTAGACTGCTTAGTTGTTCTTGCAGTTCCAGTAATCAGCTTTTAGTGGTCATAACTATGACGCAGAGACGCCCATGGATCTGACTTGGAAGCTGCTGGGCGGCTTTCGGTTGAGGCTGCAATAGCACGAGGCTTCTTGTGCTTTTTAGGTTTGTCGGCCGCTGATTGCATCATATCCACAATGGTGGTGCTGTAAGCGTGACGGTGGGCTGGTGGCGCCGATGATACCGCCGTATCGGTGCCGTCACTGCTTTCCTTTGTGCCCTCGTGCCTGGTTTGACTCTTAGGTTTGGCTGCGGTTTCGCTGCCTGTGCCGCTCGGTTTCGTGGCTGCTTCAGTACCGCTGTCTGTTGTGATTGTCTCTTTACCTGGAGCTGTTTCCGTTGATTTAACCGCCGTGTTTCCTGGTTGTGTAACCGTTGACGTTGAACCAGAACTGTTACTTTGACCGTTCGAAGTTGTCTGTGTGGACGGTGCGGCTGTGCTCGTCGATGTCACTGGAGTCTGAACAGTTGGTTGAGGTTGCGAGTTGCCCATCTTGCGCATCTGCAGCATGCCAAGCCCCCCTGCAACGACAACTGCGAGCACCACTGCCCAGACTTTCATCGAGACGCCCTGAAGCAGCTCCTGTATAAGCTCGCCGGGAGTTTTCTTATCATTCGGCGCGGAGCGGAGCACCTGACTGCGCCCGGGGCGCGGAATCGCATTTTCCAGGTCAATACGCAATTCATCCATTGACTGGTGTCGGTCATTTGGATCTTTTGCCAGAGCCTTGAAAACGACTTGCTCGAGCCGCTCAGGTATGTAGAGATCTGGTCGCGCTTGAGCAAACGTTGGCGGCATCTCACTTATGTGTTTCGACATCGTGTCGACCATCGTCTTACCGAGAATGGGCAACTTTCCAGTCAGGGTTTCGTAAATGACGATGCCCATAGAGTAGATGTCGGAGCGCTGGTCCAGCTCTCCACCGGTGCACTGCTCAGGGCTCATGTAAACAGGACTGCCGCACACTTCGCCGGCCTGGGTCAGTCTCTGCCCATCCGGAGTTTCATTCATCAATTTGGCGACGCCAAAGTCCACAACTTTGACGAAATCCTTCTCGTCGTCATAGTTGATCAAAACAAAGTTGGTGGGCTTGACGTCTCTGTGAATAACGCCCATCTTGTGTGCATGGTCAAGGGCATCGCAGGCTTGAGAGAGAATTTTTATGCTGCGTTCGACCCCTATTTGCCCGTCTTCCTTGATGATATCGGCAAGTGAAATACCTTGCAGATAGTCCATGACGATGAAAGGCTGACCACTCGGTGAGATACCGAAGTCGTAAACTGTAATAACGTGAGGGTGGCTGATTCTACTTGCCGACTGCGATTCTTGCTGGAATCGCTTGACGCTCATCGAGTCGGAAATTAGCTGCGCCTGCAACATCTTGATGGCGACAATGCGGTCCATAAGCGCATGCCGCGCTTTGTAGACCACGCCCATGCCGCCGTGTCCGATCACTTCTTGAATTTCGTAGTTGCCGGCCAGTGTGGTGCCAAGTAACGGATCTTGCACGACGTTGACAAGCAACGTTCCGTCGTGAGGACAGGCTGCAACTATACCTGTGAACTGCCGATTGCACTCCAGGCATACTTTGTCGTTGGTTCTTTTGATTTCGGCGGACACTGCACTCCACTAAGTATTTGGTCGCGCGTCGGCACGCAGGGAACAGGGGCGAGCATTAACGATGTACCCACGTATCATAGCGGACTAACCCATATCCCGCCGCGCGGTGGTGGGGTTAGCGTCCGGACTTTGGATATTCAATCGACCTGAATGCTTTGAGCCTCACTAACTGGCTCGACAGTTCCATCATGAACCGCCAGAAACCGCGCTCCTTCAACCCATTCGGGCTTAAATCCGGTCACATGAGTGGTTGTTATTAAAGTCTGAGTGTCATTTTTCACAAGCGACATGAGCAATCCCTGGCGGTTCAAGTCAAGTTCAGCCAGAACATCATCGAGCAGCAAAACTGGTGATTCGCTTAAATTCTCCTGTACACGTTCCAACTCGGCCAGTTTGCATGCCAGAACCAGGCTCCGCTGTTGACCCTGGCTGGCGAATTCGACTGCGTCTGTGCCATTCAGAGTAAATTTGATGTCGTCGCGATGAGGTCCGCACAATGTCTGTTTACGAGCGATCTCTTCGTAGCGGCGTTCTTTCATCAAGCGCATCAAAGTTTGTGCCAGATCAGATTCCGGCTGTTGGGTGATTTGAGCTGTCGAGACGCTCTCTGACTGTTCTTCTTGATCGCTATCTTCTTTTGTTTCCCTGGCTCGAAACACATATTCAGCAGCTAGAATCTCGCGTTTCCCGGAAATGTGTTTTTGGTGTTGCTCGGCTTTGGGCAGTAATTCTTCCAGCAACAGCAGTCTTTGCTTGATGATTGCAGCGCCGAAGCGAGCTGTTTGTTCATCCCAGACTTTGAGCTGATTCTGGTCTTCGACGCTGACTCTGCTCTTCTCGAAAAGTAGCTTCAGCAGCCTGTTTCGCTGCGCCACACTCTTGGCGTATTTTGATAACGTCTCCTGATAAGTCGGGCGCAACGTGACGAGAATATCGTCGATCCAGTCGCGGCGAAATTTAGGACCGCCCCGCAATAAATTAAGATCCGAACTTTTAAAACTGACTGTTACTAGTCTGCCGCGCATTGCCCTGGCGGAGTTGAGCGTCAATCCATTCACTTTGATCTGACGTTCGACGCCTTTAGTCCTCGGTTTGGTCGTGGTTACGAGGCTGAATGAGGCTGTTGTTTCAGCGCCGTTACTCTCGAAAACTATTTCGATTCGCATCTCATTCGCGCCTGCTTTAATCAAGTCAGCTTCTTGTTGTGCACGAGGTGAACGACCGAGTGAAATTATTTCCACGACTTCTAAGAAATTTGTTTTGCCCTGAGCGTTCTCTCCAATGAGGACGTTACGACCTTCGTTCAGGTCGACCGAGGCATGAGTGTAGTTTCTGAAGTTTGTCAGCGAAACTTTTTTGACTCGCACTATAACTCGCTTGAAATGCCGTTATGCAGGGAGTTTGTCTTTGGTCATTCCGTCATTCGACTGGTTGATGAGCGCGCGAGCGACATTGCAGTCTGCCGTAATCTGCGCTTTCAGAGCATCTATTCCGTCGAACTTTTGCTCGGCTCGAAGATGGGCAGTGAAGTCTACTTGAATCGTCGAATTGTATAAGTTCTCATCAAAGTCGAGAATGTGAACTTCGACAAGCAGCGCGGCACCGCCAGCTTCGCTGACTCCGGTTTGGGGTTTGAAAGTAGGGCGATAGCCAACGTTTATCACCGACGGTAATCTTCGTCCATCGGCTAATCTGGCCACTCCTGCGTAGACGCCCCGGCCCGGCACCAGCTGAAATTCATTGATTGCCATGTTTGCGGTGGGAAAGCCGAGTTTCCGACCTCGTCCTTCGCCTCGCACCACTTCTCCAATCAAAGCGTAGGGGCGGGACAGAACTCTTGTTGCTTGTTCGATTTTGCAGTTGGAAACCAATTCTCTTATACGCGAACTGGAGCAATCCTCACCATCGATCAGGACCATGGGGGCGGCGAAAACACAGAAATCAAGGTCTTTGCCCATCTTTTCGAGAAGGGAGGCATCGCCTTCGCGGTCTCTTCCGAAGTGATGGTTATATCCGACTGATATCGATTTGGCGCCCATCGATCCCACCAATATGTTTTCGACATACTCTTTGGGGCTCAGGCGGCACAAATCTTCAGTAAACGATAGAACTAACGTTGCCTCGACGCCAAGGCGCTCAAACAGCTCCAGGCGCTGCTCTATGACGGTTAAGAGCAGTGGTGAGGAACCTCGTGTCAGACTGCGCGGGTGGTCTTTGAACGTGACAACTCCGGCAGTGACTCCCAGTCGCTTCGCTTCCGCGACCGCTTTGCCAATGACAACCTGATGCCCGTGATGCACGCCGTCAAAGAATCCCAGCGCGATGGCTGATTTTTTTAGTAGTCCTGGTGTCGCTTCGTAAAAGGTTTCCACGTCATTACCTGTTGGCTAACTGGCTCCGCCCGGGCGTCGCGCCCCCGTATTTTAGCCCAGAGATGAAAAGACTGCTAAGACTAGACCAGTTTCATCTGGAAATATTGCGGAAACCCGCCAGCGAACAGCGCGGAGGTGGGATTTTTACACGTTCTCTATGCTAAAATTGAAGGCGTGAGCAATTTTGTCCCGCGGGGGCAAAAGCCTCATCCTGTCCGTGTTTTTACGCATGTACGAGTTTCTGTATTCCAGGTTCATCTGAGCCATTGAACTATGGAAACCATTTACATTTGGGTGTCATAAATGCCGAACAAACAAGATTCATCAGCAGGTACGTCAATAGTGACTGAAGATAATTCAGAAAAAGAAGAAAAGGACAAGCCGTCAACGGCGACCGGTACAGATGCTGCCGATTACAGCGCTGACACAATCTCTGTTCTTGAAGGACTTGAAGCCGTCCGGAAACGTCCCGGTATGTATATCGGCAGTACCGGTCCACGCGGGTTGCACCACCTTGTTTGGGAAATTGTCGACAATTCGGTAGACGAGGCCCTGGCTGGATTTTGTAAAGTCATCGACGTGACAATCAACGAAGACAATTCCGTCACTGTTCAAGACGATGGTCGAGGCATCCCCACCGGAATCGTTGAAAAAACGGGTAAGAGCGGCGTTGAAACAGTTTTCACGGTGCTGCACGCCGGTGCAAAGTTTGGCGGCGGCGGTTACAAGGTGTCGGGCGGTTTGCACGGCGTCGGCGCATCTGTTGTGAACGCACTTTCAGAGCGGCTTGAAGCTGAAATTCATCGGGACGGGCAGTCTTACAAGCAGGCTTATAATCGCGGCGAACCTGATGGTGGATTGCAGAATCTCGGTCCATCCGATCGTCGCGGAACGAAAGTTACTTTCTGGCCAGATGACGAGATTTTCCACGACGTCAACGAAGATAACGAAGTTGTCAAAATCGTTATGGATTGGGATGTTGTCATTACTCGCTTGCGAGAAATGGCGTTCCTCAATAAAGGTCTGAAGATTACAGTCACTGACAAACGCGGTGAGAACCTGCATCAGACCTTCCATTACGAAGGTGGTATCTCGAGCTATGTTTCATACATCAACGATACGCGTGAATCACTGCACAATCCGCCTATCTATTTTGAGCAAGAGCAAAACAACGTTGTTGTCGAAGTAGCGATGCAGTGGACAGTGCTGTTCTCGGAATCTATCTACACTTTCGTCAACAATATTAAAACCGGGGATGGTGGCACCCATCTGACTGGTTTTAGAAACGCTCTGACCAGAATCATCAATGACTATGCGCGCAAATCAAATGTGCTCAAAGACAATGATGCCAACTTCACTGGTGAAGACGTTCGCGAAGGCTTGACTGCCATCATCAGCGTCAAGGTCTCGGAGCCTCAATTTGAAGGCCAGACGAAAGAACGACTGGGCAATCGTGAAGTGCAGGGTATCACTCAATCGATCGTTTCTGAGCGCTTGTCGGATTGGTTAGAGTTGAATCCAAATCAGGCTAAGAAGATTGTCTCCAAGGCTCTACAAGCTAAACAGGCTCGTGAAGCCGCTCAGAATGCGAAGAAAGCGATTCGCCGTCAGTCGGCTCTGGAAAATTCTTCGCTGCCAGGTAAGCTTTCTGATTGTTCGGACCGTGATCCTACAAACTGCGAAATTTACCTGGTAGAAGGTGACTCCGCCGGTGGTAGCGCCAAGACTGGCCGCAATCGACATTTTCAGGCGATCTTGCCGTTGCGCGGCAAAATCTTGAACGTTGAAAGAGTGCAGCCCGGTCGCATTTATGAAAACACTGAAATTCAAGCGATGATTCAGGCGCTGGGTCTCGTCGTTAAAGAAGATGATGAAGATGGCGGCAAGACAGCTGGATTGCTCAGACCAAATGCTGAGAATTTAGACCTGACCAAGCTGCGGTATCACAAGATCATTATCATGACTGACGCCGACGTCGACGGCAGCCACATCCGCACACTCTTGCTGACGTTCTTCTTCAGATATGCGCGTCCTCTCGTCAATAACGGCTACGTTTATATTGCTCAACCACCGCTGTTCAAAGTGACGAAGGGCAAGCGCGTTGAGTACTGTTATAACGAGCACAAGCTCGAAGCAGTGCTGGCTGAAATGGGAGAGAAGGCTGAAATTCAACGATTCAAAGGTCTAGGTGAAATGCAGGCAGAGCAGTTGTGGGATACCACGATGAATCCTGAAACGCGTACACTGAGGCAAGTGACTGTTGCAGACGCTTCTGAGGCAGACCATGTTGTCGACCTGCTAATGGGAGAGGCAGTGCAGCCGCGCAAAGATTTCATCATGAATCATGCGCACGAAGTTCAACATCTCGACGTCTAGGTTCGCACGTGATCAACGTAGCAAATGTATTGACGGTGGCAAGAGTCGTTCTGGCTCTCGGCACCGTCAGCCTGTTGTTCGTCGCGTCTGATCAGGCACGCTGGATTGCTTTTGTTCTGACGATTTTTGTCATCTGGGCCGATGGGCTGGACGGGTATTTCGCCAGAAAACTGAAACAGACATCCAAGTTGGGTGGTGTTTTAGACATCGCTGGCGATCGGGCTGTAGAGCTCGTTTACTGGATCGTTTTTGCTGTACTCGGATGGATTCCTGTCTGGATTCCAATTTTGTTCGTTGTGCGCGGCACTTTTGTTGACGCCATGCGCAGCCATGCGGCTGAAGACGGCTTCACTGCCTTTGGCGTGAACACCATGATGCACAGTAAAGTCGGCAAGTTTCTGGTGGCGTCGAACTTCAGTCGGTTTAGCTATGCAATTGCAAAAGCTGTAGCATTTTGCTTGATGATTGCAGCCAATACCGCAGCCGGTAGAGAAACAGTCGTGCCCTCGATTGCCATTTTTTGTGTTTATTTTTCCGCCGTTTTCTGCGTAGTGCGAGGACTGCCTGTATTTTTCGAAGGCGACAATATCTTCATTTACAAACCTGCAGCGAACTCTCCAAAGGTCAGTCAGTCTCTTGAAGAAGTTACGCCGCACGAAGAAGTCTCGAAAAACGAATAGCTTTCCTTGTCGTCTCTGAGTTTTTTGCACGTCTTTTGCAAATTAGATGTTGCCAAGAATGGGCATTCTACGTAGGGCGCGCTGGCACTGGTAACCTTTTGGTAACGTTCACTTGGCACTCTGGATGTATCAAAGGAAAGCCAGTCTCTGATTCGGTTATAGGGGAAATGCAATGTCTTTAGGAACACACAAGGGCCTTGATGCCACTGCCTCACAACCTGCAGACCATTCTGCAGCTACGGCGCAACCGAAGTGGGACGTCAGTCATCGCGAGGTCTTAAACCAGATCAAGCAAGACAGAGGCGCGCATCCTGAGGTGAAGGTGGCAGTGGCGACTGTGCCGGCTGCTCAGCAACAGCACAGGGAAGTTCCTCACCCTCCGACTGTTCCTCATCCTCCGGTCGCTCAGGTGGCGCGCCCAGACGTGGCACATGTTCAACCTGGCGTTGGCCCAGGCGCCAGACCCGATCAGCATATCGGGCCGCGCGGGCAGGGAGCTCAATGGAATCAGCATCCTGCTCGTCCTGAAGTGCCCCAACAGATCGCACAGGGGCACGGCGTGGGTAATCAGCAGATTTCTCAAAACCAGGCTCAACACCCGACTGAGATCAATCGCACGGTGATAAACAACAATCAGCGATACGAGTACGGAAACAACGGTCAACACGGCAATAACAATTACAAGTATGTGTACGGCGGACTCGCCGGTGGTGCGTTGGCTGGCGGAGCCGCTGCCTATCTGGGTCGCGAACATGCCCCGAATCAGAACTACGCGTACAACAACTATCGAAACTGGAACACCTACAATCAATACAATACTTACGATCAGTACAACGCATACGATCAGTACAATACGTACAATAATTACGATCAATATGCCTTGAGCAATTTGCTGGGTAATCAACTCGGTGGCTACGACCAGTACGATTCATTGCGCTATCCTAACGGCGACTACGATGATATATATGCGAGTAACGATGCAATATATGACCCCAGCTACGCGGGGCGCAACAATCTAGATTATCTATACGGTGGCACCACCTATGGAGGCACTCAGTTTGACTCCGGTTATAACCGCCCGATCTATGAAACTACTGTCGTCGATTCATATCGACCTATTTACCGAGAATCTGATCCGAGTGCTATCGTGCCGCAATTGTTCGGCAATCTCTTCGGCGGAATCATCGGAGCGATTACGAGCAGTAATCACCACAAACGGTATTACAATCAGTTCGACTGCTAGTAAATGACGGACCTTTTATGAGTCGCGGCGCCCTGTCGTGCGCTCAATTCAGCATCGCAGACTGCTGAAACTGGCTCTAGTAGGGCACCAGGACTACGAGAGTTTCACTTTCTGAGCTCCCGAGGTCAGACTTCAAGTCATCGTACATCTGGTAATATTCGCCCATTCCTTCGTCGACGTACGTTTCGACATACTCGAGTCCAAGTGGTTCAAAATATTCACTGATAGTTGATTCGAATGTTGTGTCATCTCTTGGATCGACGCTCTCCATCTTTTTTTTCAAGTCTAACTGTGCGTCATAGTCCATCACCCAGTGGGCATATTCACACTCTGAGACAAATTCCGCTCCGAGTTTAGAGCCGAACTCCGGCAGCTTCAGCTTTTTGGTCATCCAGTCGCTCAGTCCACTCAGGATCCAGCTATCAGTCGTTCCACCCCAGACATGCGCAAGCCCATTTTCGTGTCGCATTCTGTTGAAAAGTGCCGCGACTTCATCTGGGGCGTCCCAGTTGAAGTTGCGCAATTCTTTGAACGAAGCTGGGCTGGCAAAAAATGCGATGTATTCAGACATTTTGGAATCCTGTAAGAGGAGCCCAATTATATGCGACCTGAAAATAAAACGCGCCCTCTGTGGGCGCGTCTTGTAATTGGTCGCAGGTCCGGTGCTGCCCGCGGTTGGATGCATCCCTGCTTCCACTCACTTGAGTCTCTGCGTTATGTGTCAGTTGACGGCCCACCGCAGGGTTTGTTCCCGACGAAAGCCACTTCCCATATTCAACCGATAACGGTTCGGTGAAAAGGAAATTCTGAAAACCATTTTTGGTATTCAACCGATAACGGTTCGGTGAAAAGGAAATTCTGAAAACCATTTTCGATATTCAACCGATAACGGTTCGGTGAAAAGGAAATTCTGAAAACCATTTTCGATATTCAACCGATAACGGTTCGGTGAAAAGGATATTTCGAAAACCACTTCCGATATTCAACCGATAACGGTTCGGTGAAAAGGAAATATTGAAATCTATTTCCGATAATTCAACCGATAACGGTTCGGTGAAAAGGAAATATTGAAATCTATTTCCGATAATTCAACCGATAACGGTTCGGTCAGAGAGGCAACTGAGAACCGTTCAACGCTCAACCGATAGCGGTTTAGTTAATGAGATAGGATTGAAAACCATTTTCATCACTCAACCGTTGATGGTTGAATCTTGAAATCAGTTTGGGTCGGCCATTGGAGAAAGTCTGTCATTGTGTACAGGTTGAGCGTTTCCGGGCGTAAAGTTGATCCTGGTTTGAAAGACCAACTCGCACGCCTCGGCCACTCTTGCTGGGCTGAACTCCGTAAGACACTCGCGGTTGCTGCATGTCTTGTTGTAATTACATGGTCTGCAAGTCAGCTCCGAGTTGTAGAGCGCCAGGTGGCTGTCTCCATATGGTCGCCATCTTTCGGGATCGGTTGGCCCGAACAAAGCAACCGTGGGCACCCCGACAGCTGCGCTCAGGTGAGCTGGTCCTGAATCCACGCAAAGTGCGACATTCATGCGTCGATACAGGGCCATACTCTCGCGCAGTGACAGCTTCCCTGCCAGGTTAAATCCCTTGATTCCTGATAGGTTCTGTAGCTCTTCGTAAAGCGAGTAGTCTTGTTCGGCACCAGAAAAATAAAAATCGCAATTGAGTTGCGGCGCCAGAATCTTCATGACCTCAGCCCAGTGCTTGAGCGGATACATTTTGTCAGGATGTGCAGCTGCTGCATGGATGAGAACTTTTGTTTTTCCCTGCAACAACTCAGGGGCCTTTGCGCAGATAGACTTGTCTTCTTCTTCGCTTATCCAGGCATCCAGAAATTTGTCGACTACAGGTAGGTTGGCGCCGCTCAAGACCTCGAGGGTCGAATCGACTTCATGGATGTGTTTGTTCCAGGGGACCGCTTTTGTCAGGAGTATTTGCCGCCCTTCCGTCGCGTAACCGATGCGATATTTCGCCCCCGTTAAAAGCGCCAGGACAGCTGACGACCATGAGCGCTTCAGTACAAACACTAGGTCGTATCTTTCTTTGCGCAGCTCTTTTGCGTAAGACCAGAAGCTTTTCGCTTTGCCTTCGCCCCGGTCGTACTTGTGAAAACGAGTTGTATCGAAAGTAATGAAGCGATTTACAAACGGGCATCCTTGCAAGACCTCACCGCTTTGAGGTCCAACCAGTACATCAATTTCCGCATCCGGGAAAGAGTGACGCAAGTTGCGCAGGAAAGGTACGGTTAAAATCGTGTCGCCTATGAATCGATAGCGAATCACAAGTATCTTTTTTGAGGCTAGCAATCCTTTATTGCTCGTATTCATATGCTGCCATTCTCAATGGTGTCTGCAAGTTTAGATTGAACTTCCGTCACCACATGTGGCGCGGCGCCAAGCCACTTGGTCTCGATGCGAAGTGCATAAAGTTTGTCGGCCAGCCGCTCAGAAGGCTTCATTTTGACCATGTCCTTTTCGGTGATGATCACCATTGATACGTTCGCTGCTGCTGTTTCGATTTTTTGCATGTCATCATCTGTATACCAGTGATGATCACCCCAGCTCATGGTGCCAGAAATGGTGGCTCCTTTCTCTTTGAGCATCTTGTGAAACGGTTCCGGTCGTGCCAGGGCAGATACCGCGAGAATGGAGTTCCCTTTCAGTGCGTCTGACGGTAGCAACACACATTTTTGTGATACCAGATGCGATGCAACGAAACTGCATTTGTCGATTGCTCGGTCAGGCGCGTAGCGATGAAGAACTTTCTCCAGTGCGTCAATTTTTTCCTGGTCGTATTTTTCTGGAATTTTTGTGATTACCAGAGATGATGCTCGCGAGAGCGCAGTCAGCGGTTCTCGCAGACGTCCGGAAGGTAGCAGGGAGTCGCTGGCTGGTTCGTCGTTGTAGTCGATCAGTACTAAATCAACATCGCGTCGCATTGGAAAGTGCTGAAATCCGTCATCGAGCAGGAGCAACTCGCAGTTGTAGTGCGATACCGCTAGATTGGCTGATGCTCTGCGGTTTGAGCCCACCATAACAACAGCTCTGGGAAGACGCTTGGCAATCAAATATGGCTCGTCTCCCGAGTCTTCGCAACTGGCGAAATGACCGGCGCCGTCGCTGACCACGACTGTAGCGTCCTTTGAGCGGCGCTTGTAGCCGCGGCTGAGGATTCCAACCCTGATGCCGGCAGCGATGAATCTTTGAGCCAGGTCGATGGTGACTGGTGTTTTGCCGGTGCCACCGCACGTGATGTTACCAACGCTGATGACCGGAACGTCAGCTTGTTCGCGTTTCAGTAAACCGGCTCGATAACCCTCCAGGCGGCATAGTGAACCCATGAAATAGGCGAATGAAGCCGGTGCAAGCAATGTTTTACGCAGCTTTTCGACGGGAGTAGTTGGATTGCCCCAACTCATCTTCGTTCTCCTGTGGCAGTTTCTACATGAGCGGTGTCAGGCTTTGTAGAGTTTTTCAGGTTGGCAATTACCTCGAGCATCTCCAGCGCCCGATTCACTGCTCCCTGACTTTCCTTCAGCCATTCTTTGCCGTTGTGTCCCAGTCGTGTGCGTCTCTTAGCGTCACTGAACAGCATTGCGACTTGCTCGGCCAGTTCTCTGTCATCTTGCACCACAGTAAGCGCATCGCGTGCAACCAGGGCTTCTGCAACGTCCTTCGTCTTATGCAGATGTGGTCCCGCCAATGCCGGCACTGAGTAGGTGAACGGTTCGACGACATTGTGTCCACCAATCGGAGCCAGCGTGCCGCCTACGTAAGCCACTGTGGCAAGTGAGTAAAATTTTGCTAAATGCCCGATAGCGTCTAATAAGTAGACGTTTCCCTCCTGCTCAAACTTTTCATTTTCTGAAAAACGGCGCGGCCTGAACCCGGCCAGTCGAATCAAATCGGCAACTTTATCGAACCTTTCAGGATGTCTGGGCGCGATGATCAATCGTTTGCCTTTTGGATCTGGCAGCTTCTTGAAGGCGTTCAACACAGCTGTTTCTTCGCCATCGTGTGTTGAACCTGCTATGAAGACAAGTTCGCCTGGTTTTAAATTCAGTCTTTCTTTCAGTTTCTCTTGTTCGAGATCACTGATCGGGTTCAATCCATCGAACTTGATGTTGCCCAGGACTTGCACCGACAGTGACTCGCCCGCCACCTTTCTGTAACGCTCCGCCTCGGCTGCTGATTGCACTCCGATGGCGTAAAAATTGCGCAAAACAGGCGCGAAAAAGAGGCGAAATTTGTAGTACGAGTTGAAGGATCGCGGTGACATGCGACCGTTTACCATCGTAATGGGAACGCCACGCTCTTTGCATTGGTTAACAAAGCCAGGCCAGATTTCTGTTTCAACTATAGTGACAAGCTTTGGCTGCAACACGTCCAGCCATGCCCTGGTGCACCACGGCAGATCGTAAGGGAAGTAAATGCAGTCGGCGAAGTGGCCGGCTCTCTCTTTAGCCAGTTTGTGACCAGCCCCGGTCGTAGACGAAATGACGATAGTTTGCTCAGGATGTCTCTCGTGCAGTTGCTTCAGAAGCGGCCACGCCGCATTAAACTCGCCGACTGAGACGGCGTGAAACCAGATCGGTCGTACGCAATCAGGGTTCTGATATTTTTCTTTGAGCGCTTCAGGGATGATGCCCAGCTTTTGCACAAGCCCGTACCGGGCTCGTTTTTTGAGCAAAAGAAACGGTCCGATCAGGACCGCTACTGCCAACATCACCAGATAATACGCGACCAAAATGGAATTCCAAACGTGCAGTAAGGGCAAACATCTCTAGACGATGATAGGCTGACAGTCTAAAGGTTCTGACCCCGCTGTTTCCAGTCTGTTCGGTTCATATTAAAGAATGAAGCGACATGCCCTCAGACCAGGTCGAGCGCGTCGACGTCGACTGCCATGTTCAGACCCTGGGGCAAATATTTGTTACGCAAAAAGGCGCTAATCATCTGCCTGCCTTCTTCTCCGGCAAGATTTTTGAGAAGTAAGTGATACCGGAATTTGCCACGCAGGCGTTCAATCAAGCAGGCTGCCGGTCCCAGAACTTGTATTTCGTGTGCAGGTAAAGTTTCTTCTATAAACTTGCTTATCTCGTCGGCTAACTGTTTGCAAGCCGCTTCTACAGTGACTGGCTCGTCTCCAGCCACTACCACTCTGATAATCTGGCTGTAAGGCGGATATCCGAATGCCTGGCGCGCCTGCAACTCCTCTTCCATGAACCTGGGATAGTCATGATTTTTTGACCATTCGAGGGCTGGCATCTCGCAATCGTATGTCTGCAAAATGACCGAACCTGGTCGCTCGCCACGCCCGGCCCGACCGGATACTTGTGTGAGCAATTGAAAGCCTCGTTCAGTCGAGCGATAATCGGGGAGATTGAATGCTGCGTCGGCTGTCATCACACCGACAAGCGTGACATTGGCGATATCGAGCCCTTTTGATACCATCTGGGTGCCGATTAAGATGTCGGCCTCACCCTGTGCAAATCTCTGTAGAATCTCATCGTGAGCGCCCTTTCGGGCGGTAACATCGCTGTCAAGTCTGAGAATTCGACAGTTTGGATAGCGTTCCTGCACCTCTTCTTCGACGCGCTGGGTACCCAGACCATACTGTTTGATAAAGGGGCTCTTACAACTGGGGCACTCTTCCATCGCCGAGCAGCGGAAGCCGCAGTGGTGGCAAGCCAGAAATCCTGCCAGATACGAGTTGTTGCGATGTGGTCCGGCTTGCTGATGAAAAACGAGAGCCACGCTGCAATTTCGGCACTTTACGACATGTCCGCAGGCTCGACAAAAAACATGACTGGCGTAACCGCGGCGATTAATCAAAAGAATCGCCTGTTCTTTGCGCTCCAGGCAAGCTGTCAGCTCATTGGATAAAGCCAGCGAGAAGATTGTCTTATTGCCGTTTGCAAACTCTTTTCTCATATCAGCGATGCGAACGTGTGGCATAGCCTGTTTGAAAACACGTTCAGGCAGCTCGAGAATTCGGTTCTTCTCTTTTGCCCGTGCATAGACGGCAACGTCTGGTGTAGCGCTGCCGAGCACGACCATCGCACCCGTGCGACGGGCCTTTTCGATGGCGACGTCTCTGGCGTTATACCTCGGGCTTGGACTGGTTTGTTTGTAACTGGCGTCATGTTCTTCATCCAGAATGATCAATCCAATGTGAGGCAGATTGGCTAAAATAGCCGATCTCGCTCCCAGCAAGACTCGCCCTTCGCCGTTTCTCAAACGACGCCAGGTGTCATATTTTTCACCAGGGGTGATGGCACTGTGCCAGACCGACACCTGGTCACCAAAGCGCCCCTTGAGACGGCGTGCCAGTTGTGGCGTCAGGCTAATCTCGGGCACGAGCATCAGCGCCGCTTTGCCGGCGGCAAGAGTCTGCTCGATCAGTCGCAAGTAAACTTCGGTCTTTCCTGAACCGGTTACTCCGTGCAGCAGCCATGCCGGATCTTCCCGGTCAGCCTGGTTTCCCTGTTCAGCCTGATTATCATTGAGAGATTTCGCTAATTCTCTGGACAAAACATCCAGTGCGCTCTGTTGCGCATCGGTGAGAGAAAGGTCAGCGTTCGTTGTTTTTTCGACTTTCATATTGCCGAGCGGATCTCTGAATGATTCTTCGTGGCTGATCATAACGAGCCCGGATTCAGCAAATTTTTTAATCGTCGCTGGTGTCGTTTTGCCCTGCTCGAGCAGGGCTTTCATGGTCATCTGCCCACCGCTTTTAGAAAGAATGTTGATCAACTCTTTTTGCCGGGCCGTTGTACCTTCTTCACCGGTCAGAATTACTGTCGTAACTACCCGTGGTGACTGGGTGCCGCTTGATTCCTGCACTACCGTCAGAAGTCCCTCGCCGCGCAGCAACCCTACTGCACGGTAGAAGTGCGATGCCGTCATGCGAGACTTTGTTGATCTTCGCCAGCGCTGTTTCAATGCCACCATCGACAGCGCCAGATTTTTGCTTTCTAGAAGCGTTCTGATGATCGTCTGACTGGCCGGCTCGTAGCTCGAAAGGGCTCCGCCACGTCGTTCATAAGCACTTTTATTGAGGCGAACAATTCTTTTGAATTTCGCACTTAGCACCGATGGCACCGCCGCCGATATTACATCGGACAGATTGGCGCAATAGTAGTCGGCTATCCAGTAAAGAAATTCGACGTATTCCTTGTCGAAGAGAGGTTCGGGTTCGATTACCTCGGCGATTTCTTTGATCGTTACTTCGGTTTTCGCCTCGTCGCTGAGCGATACCACATAGCCACCAACCAGGTCTCTGCCACCGAACGGCACTAGAACCTGGGCGCCTATGAAAGTCTCTGCCGCTAGCTCTTCCGGCACTCTGTATGTAAACAGCTTGTCCTTAAGCTCGCGAGCTTGTATGTCGACGATTACATTGGCATAAACAGTGCTTGCCAAACCTTTGCTCCGCAGTAGACCAGCGTGGAAACGCTTTGTGGCTCCATGAAAGTATAGAGATAAAGACACTAATCTGACCTCATTGCAGGGGTATAAGCGCGAACGCATATACTCAAATACGTTCATTTGCCCGCAAAAGTTCAAATGCAATTCAGTCAGCTTATTTCAGCCGAAAACGCCATCAGGCGCCGATCACATACTTCTTCCAGCTAAATTCGCCTGAAACTGAATGTTTGGAAATTTCAAAGTAGACATGGCTTGGCGGCCGGCGCGGCACAACGTGCAGGGCCATGTTCGCTTCTTTGGGCGTACGGTCGCCCTTCTTGACGTTGCACTTCAGGCAGGCGGCCACGACGTTATCCCAGCTGTCGGTGCCACCCTTGGAGCGCGGCACGATGTGGTCGATAGTCAGGTCATGACGCCTGTCACCGCAATACTGACAGGTGTAATTGTCACGATGCAGCAGGTTACGTCTTGACAGGCTGATTTCCTTGTACGGAATCTTTACGTAAGAGCGCAGCCGTATCACCGTCGGTAGTGGAAAGTCGGCGTACAGCAATTTGCCGTTGTGCTCGATTTGCTCGGCTTTTCCTTTCATGAGCAAAACGACCGCACGACGCCATGTACAGATGTTCAGAGGTTCGTATGAAGCGTTTAGTACAAGAACTTTAGACATCCAGACCCGTGCGACTTAGCAATTGTTTACGATAGAAATATTATAACAAGAATAACAAGTATGTCTATAAATAAGCCTTTTAGGGGCTTTGTGATACAATTACGTGATTGTCCATTCGAGCAATCGAGGTTGTAGCGGACTGCGCTAGACTCTCTTGCATCGTCTGGATTCGTGAGTGCAGCTGTTCGAGCTCCGTCTGACTGACGCTCTTGAGTGTTCGGTCCGTGCCTGAACTTTGCTGCTCGCACCAGTCCGCAAGTATTACCCTTCGTTATTACACGTCGTTCGTGCTCGGCACCATGAGGAGATTGTACAAGCCTTGTCAGTAGCATCTATGAGACAACTGTTGGAAGCAGGCGTCCACTTCGGCCACCAAACCCGCCGCTGGAATCCTAAAATGCGCCCTTACATCTATGGAGAGCGCAACGGAATTTACATCATCGACCTCGAGCAAACCACTCGTGCACTCGATAAAGCATGTGAATTCGTGCGTAAAGCAGCTTCAGAAAAGAAGAACATCATTTTCGTCGGCACCAAAAAGCAGGCTGCCGAAATCGTTCAAGAAGAAGCGCTCCGTTGCGGAGCTCACTTCGTTAATCGTCGTTGGTTGGGCGGCATGCTCACTAACTTCGAAACGATCCGCTTGCGCATCAACCGACTCAAAGAGTTGGAAGAAATGAAGGAAACTGGCGAGCTTTATCGTCGTCCGAAGAAAGAACTGGCAGTTCTCAATCGTGAACTCTTCAAGCTCGAGAAGTCGCTTGGCGGCATCAAAAACATGCGCGGCAAACCAGACATTCTGTTCATCATCGACCAGAAACGTGAACTGATTGCCGTGGCAGAAGCCAAGAAGATTGGTTTGACCGTTGTTGGAATTATCGATACAAACTGCGATCCAGCTGGAATCGACTACGTAATTCCTGGCAATGACGACTCGATCCGCTCGATCAAATTGATCACCGGAAAGGTTGCAGATTCGATTCTCGAAGGCAAGCAAGGTCGTGTAGAAATCGAACCTCCAATGTCTAAGGAAGAAATCGACGCTGCTCCAGATGCAGAAGAGCGTGCACCAGAGCATGCCCTCGTCGGTGCTCATTCTTCAGACGAATCCAACGAAGACAAAGCCTGAAACTGATTAACCAGATCAACTTTCCGGGCATTTAATTTCCCGGAAAGTAGTTTGGTGACTTGATTTAGAGTTGAACGCATATTTGCAGGAGTAATGAAATGGTTGATATATCAGCATCCATGGTTAAGGAGCTGAGAGAGAAATCCGGCGCCGCCATGATGGATTGCAAAAAGGCACTTGTCGAAGCAGAAGGCGATCTCGAAAAAGCCTTTGAAGTGCTGCGCCAGAAGGGTGTCGCCGTCGCCACCAAGAAGTCTGGCCGCACCGCTTCTGAAGGTCTGGTAGTCGGTCAGATATCTGCTGATGGTAAGACAGGAGCAATTGTTGAGATTAATTGCGAGACCGACTTCGTTGCTCGCAACGACCAGTTCGTCGAACTATCCAAACAAGTTTCAGACCTGGTTTTGAAGAACAAGCCGGCAGACGTCGACCAGTTTCTCAGCCAGAGCGCTGGTGACAAAAAGGTCAGCGAGCTGGTAACCGAAGCAGTTGCCAAGACTGGCGAAAATATCATCATCCGCCGTCTGGCAGTTTTCCAGGCTGCCGGTGAAGGTATTGTCGGGCTCTACATCCACGCCCTGGGTGGCAAGATGGGCGCGATTCTCGAGTTGTCATCAAGCAAAGCTGTCGATCGTGAAAAGCTCGCCGCCATCGCTCGTGAAGTAGCGATGCACGTTGTTTCAGCTAAGCCTCAGTACATCACCAGAGACGAAATTCCAGCCGACGTGGTCGAAAACGAGCGCCGCATTGAGCTTGGAAAAGCTGACCTGGCTGAGAAGAAGCCTGAGATGAGAGAAAAAATCGTCACCGGTCGCGTTGACAAGATTTTGAACGAACGTTCGTTGAACGATCAGATGTTCGTCAAAGATCCCAACAGCACTGTCGGCAAATACTTGCAGACCAGAGGTGCTGAGCTCGGTACCGAGCTGAAACCCGTCAGGTTCGCGCTTTTCATCCTCGGTGAATTAGCCGCCGAGACGAACGGCAAAGAAGACTAAACAGAAAAGGGCGACGCGAAAGCATCGCCCTTTTTTCTAGCGATTTTAAAATCGCATCTGAGTACATAAAGGATGACCCAAACATTCAGGCTATCGACCGGCATCTCAACAATCCCCGCCGTACGGTTAGATATCCGATGCACTTACCAGTGTTGATCCAGTCCTTGTAAGAATGCTGAAAGGACAGCGTTTGGGCTAACCGGTTATTATGGCGGGGAACCAAAAACACCTCTTCGTCAAAGGTTCAAAAGCTATCGTGGGCGACATCAAATATAAACGTGTTCTATTGAAGTTAAGTGGCGAGGCTCTCATGGGCTCTCAACACTCGGTAAATGCGGCTTCCATTGCCACTCGCGGCAATATCGATCCTGAAGTGATCGACCGGATCGCAAACGAGGTGGCGACCGCTCACAAACTCGGTGTGCAGATTGCCATCGTAGTTGGTGGCGGCAACTACTTCCGCGGCAGTCAGGGAAGCGCCTGGGGAATGGACAAGGCAGCCGCTGATTATGTCGGTATGCTTGCCACCATCATGAACTGCCTGATCCTTCAAGAAGTCTTGAAGTCGAAAGGTGTAGATACGCGCGTTCAGACTGCTATCGCCATGCCGGCAGTAGCAGAGCCTTTCATCAGACAGCGAGCAATCAGACATCTGGAAAAAAATCGTGTTGTCATCTTCGGTGGTGGCACAGGAAATCCACTTTTCACAACCGATACTGCAGCCGCGTTGCGAGCTGCAGAAATCAAAGCTAATGTCATTCTCATGGCTAAAAACAATGTCGACGGTGTTTACGATGATGATCCGAAATCTAACACCAACGCCAAGAAAATTGACGATATCAGCTTCGTAGAAGTGATACAAAGAGGTTTGAAGGTAATGGACCCGGCTGCGGTCTCTGTCTGTCAGGACAATGGTATTCCAATCGTTGTCTTCGATTTTGCTAAACCAGGCAGCATCGAAAGAATCGTGTCGGGACAAAGAATAGGTACGTTAGTAGCAACTGCTGTTGGAGGGAAGAAATGACGGGCGGTGACATTATTGCTGATGCCGAAGAGCGCATGAAGAAGGCGGTCGGAAATTTGCAGCATGAGTTGCAGACTGTCCGCACTGGACGTGCTAATCCTGCTTTGTTGGATCGCGTTGAAGTCGATTATTACGGCACGCCGACCCAACTCAAAAGTCTGGCAAACCTTTCTACGCCAGATGGACGCTCGCTTCTCATTCAACCTTACGACAAGAGCGGATTGAAAGACATCGAACAGGCGATTCATAAATCCGGTCTGGGCCTGACTCCTACCAGCGATGGATCAGTGATTCGAATTTCCATTCCTACTCTCACTGAAGACCGCCGCAAAGAGCTCGTAAAAATCGTCAAAAAATACGGTGAAGAATGTCGTGTGGCAGTGCGAAACATTCGCCGAGACGGCGCCGATCACCTGAAGAAACAAAAGAGCGAAGGCGTCTCTGAAGACGAAATTAAGCGCAAAGAGGAAACTCTGCAGAAGGTAACAGATAAGTACGTCAAAGAAGTAGATAAAGCCATTCACGACAAAGAATCCGAAGTGATGGATATCTAGGAGGTTCTAACATGTGTGGAATTGTTGGTTATCTTGGACCAGCCCAGGCCGCTCCGGTTTTGCTTTCTGAACTGAGATGTTTGGAATATCGCGGCTACGACTCAGCCGGTGTGGCTGTCATCGAAGACGGTCAGCTTTCGGTCATGAAAGCGGCAGGTAAGCTCTCTAATCTGGAAGCCTTGCTCGTCACAAAGAAACCAGCAGCTACAGTTGGAATCGGTCATACACGCTGGGCAACCCACGGCGTGCCGAACGACCAGAACGCGCACCCACACATGGATTCCACAGGCACGATCGCCGTTGTTCATAACGGCATCATCGAGAATCATGAAGAGTTGCGTGAAGAGCTTGTCAAAAATGGTTATGTATTCACCTCAGAAACAGACACGGAAGTGGTGGCGCATCTGGTGTCGTTCGAATATAAAAAAGACCAGGACCTGCTCAAGGCAATCCTGCGCTCGGTAGCCAGACTGGAAGGTGCGTACGCGCTGGGAATTGTCTGTCAGCGCCATCCCGACAAGATTTACGCAGTCAATCGCCACTACTCCCTGGCCATCGGTCTGGGAGAGCATGAGAGCTATCTCGCTTCGGACAGCATGGCTGTGCGTCAGTACACCAACAAAATTCTCAAGCTCGAACAGAGCGAAATTGCTGAAATTGTAGCCAGTGGTGCACGACTTTTCGATTTTGAAGGAAAAGAAGTGTTCCGCAAACCAGTATCGATGGATAGCAATCCATACATTATCGACAAGGCTGGTTACAAGCACTTCTTGCTTAAAGAAATTCATGAACAACCGCTCGTGCTTCGCAAGACTATCGGGAAGTACCTTTCCGCTCCGACCAAACCTGTCAATTTTGTAGTCACTCACGAAGCTGACGAAAATCTTGGCTATGGAGTGAAGTTCACACCAGATGAAATCAAATCTTTCGAACGCATCCACATCGTTGCTTGCGGAACGGCATATCACGCTGGTCTTGTAGGAAAGTATCTTCTTGAAGAACTTTGCTCCATTCCTGTGGATGTTGAAATCGCTTCAGAAATTCGCGGACGCCGCATGCTCGTCAACGAAAAAACTCTCACGATCGCTGTCAGCCAGTCAGGTGAAACCGCAGATACAATCGCTGCCTTGACCGAGGCTAAGTCGCGCGGTTCGTACACACTCGGCATCACCAACCGCCCGGATTCTCACCTCGGTCAGATCACTCCGAATCTGATCGTCACTGAATGTGGTATCGAAGTATCGGTTGCTGCCACGAAGACATATGTGGCACAGTTGACCAGTTTCTACTTGCTTGCCATCTACCTGGCTGAAGTGCGCGGTGCAATTTCAGCTGAACGCGCCAGAGAGCTGAAAGCAACATTGAATCTCATCCCCGCTTTGCAAGAAAGAATTCTCGGTAAGGAAAACGAAATTCGTAAGTCCTCGCTGAAATATGCCGAAGCCCACGACGTTGTTTTCATTGGACGTGGATTGAACTTCCCGACGGCACTGGAAGGTGCTCTCAAGTTGAAAGAGCTTTCCTACATTCATGCCTCAGGATATGCAGCCGGTGAGTTGAAGCATGGACCGATTGCGGTTCTGGATGCGAATGTTCCGGTCGTCACGGTTGTCGTTCCAGGCGCCGTCTACGAGAAAACTCTCTCGAACGCTCAAGAAGCACGCGCCAGGAACGCCAAGATGATTGCAGTCGCTGTAGAAGGCGACGAGCAGGTAGCGAAGATGTTCGACACCACATTCACGATTCCTGTTGTGGAAGAGTTCTTCAGCCCTTTGTTAACCGTGGTGCCGCTTCAGTTGATGTCTTATTACATCGCCGATTATCTCGGCAAAGACGTCGACCAGCCTCGCAATCTGGCTAAGTCAGTCACTGTCGAATAGATGCAGGCTTAATGGCCTCGTCTCACTTGCTCCGGTAGTTACGAATTTCGACCAAACTACTTAGATGCTTTATTCGATCTTTTAATTGCGTGTTCCGCGGATACTTTTCTTAAGCGGTTTAAGTGTGGCAAGAGCTTCGTGCTCCCAGCTCAGTGGAAAGTATTGAATAAGGGCAAGATTGAGCGGCAAATCTTCTGGATATGCTTTCATCTGACTGCGGGCAGCTTCAATCAAAATTGACTGTTTGTGTAGAAATTTGCGTTTTGGCCCCAACCCAAGCGAAACATCATTTCCGAGTGAGTAAATCTTGTAACTGGGTGCGTTTTCAATGAACCATAAGTTATGTCTGACAAGCTGCGGCACCACATCTGGTGTGAAACCACCCAAATAATTGTGCCATTGGTCATAATGTGCATATGCTTCTATCAATTGAGCCCTGAGGATGAGGTCGTTGGGATTTCGTTCAATAGCTCGCTCCATTGACCATATCGTTCGAATCGGAATGTGCAAACCGTATCTGCTTTCATTTGATAGTTTGATCTTACTGGCTATTTGTTCGTACAAAGGTTTTCGTTTACCGGCGACAAATTTGTATTTTGTAGTCAATTCAAGATCTGCATTTACGTCGGGTACATCCTCATTTAATAGCGCTGAGAGTTGAACTTGCCAATCAGGCTCAAGGAATTTCCGCAGAGCTTTGAGCTGCAGACGACCATTGTCGGACGCATCGAATCGCATAGCGCTGATGATGTTTATGAGAACATTCTTGTTGCCGTGATTTTTGTTTAGAGCCAGTAGCATTTCTGCTTTTACATCGGAGCAGCCAAATATACTGATGAAGCGATTCTCGGGCAAATTTTCCAAGAACCAGATTTTGTGTTTTCTTCGGGCTTCGGCGTTTTCCATTGCTGCACAACCGATAATCGCGGCCCGATTGTAGATATCGATATTATTCACACCAATTTGCGCGTTTCTGTTTGCAAAACTCTCCTTAGAAACCCACATATAGCAGCCATGAAGGTGCGCCGAGCCCAGTTCTGGCTCTGTCGCCCACTCTTGAAAGCTGTAAGGAGGGAGTGTTGCTGGTGCAGGCAACTGCCCCGAGTCACAAGCAATCTCGTCCAGGGCAGCTTGCATTTCCTCTGTAACTATAAAGTCTCTCCGCCGCGTCTTTGTTTGTTTAATCGCATAATTGAGTATATAAGTGACGTCTTTGCGTTTCGCTGCGAATGGTTTGCACGTTTTAACAAGATCAGAACTGCGTTTGATATAACCGCAGTGCGAGAAAAACGCCGCCGCTCCAGCCAGTACAGCTGGATTTTTGCATGCCTTCGAGTCCAATACCTGGTTCCACGCGCTAAGAAGATGGATGAACTCATAGGGCGCAGTTTCCTTTATTTCCGCCAAACTATAAGCGCAACGCGCCAGGAACATTGATCCTGGAAATGCTTTGGTCAAGAAAAGCAGATGTCGTATCAGTCGGTCTAAGCTATCGGGATCGACACGAAGAACGTTTTGTCTTTTCCATCGGTTCAGATAGTATCCGATTAATTCAGCTCTCGCGCAAAGATCGTCCGGATGCTGAATTAGCACGCTCTCCAGTGTTCTGGCAGAGTTCGGTGGCATTTTCCCACCGGCAAAACAGAGTGTCTCAAGATTTATTCCATCTAGCTTTTTATCTTTTCCTCTGAGGGAAACAACGGAGGCGTCAAATTTGAAACTTTCTACAATGTTCGGTTCATCGTTAAGCGCTGTCAATATTCGACCAGCCCAAAGATGCTGGGGATATTTTTCCAGGACGTTGATGATCAATCTCTTGCAAAGTTTGGGCTCCTGCTCGAAAAGGAACATTGCGAAATTTATTTTGATTTGCGTGCAGTTGGGATGGTTGTCCACTTGCTGTTGCCACAAGTTTTTTACGAGCTTGTACGCGGTCGAGTTGGTCTTTTTGTCAATGCTCAGCAAGGTGGATCCGGAGAACTTGCATTCAGGAACGTGTTCAATCAACCACTGAATGTGTATCAACCGTTCAGGATTTTTCCTGTTTTTTTCTTCCGCACGTACCTTTGACCTGGCGTAATAACCTAGTACACGTGCTCTGCTAATGAGATCCTGGTCATTAAGGACTAGTGCATCCTCAAGGGCCAACATCGAGACACGCGGTAGGAATAGACCTTGCCTGGCCGCTTCTTCGAGATCATAGTATTCTGCTCGCTCACTTAGTGTCGGCGGAAGAAACTTAGAAGTTACACTGCGCATGTGGATTGCCCCAGATGATATCGAGCCAGCAAATATTTATTGAGCAGAGTTGAATCGTTGTTTTACCACGCTGAGTTCCAAAACAGGTGACAGCTTGCTCGACTTAGCCACTAAAGACTACGCGGAGTCGCTCCTCCACCTCAGTGCCACCGTCACTAGAAAGACAAGCGAGGTTGTTATTAGTTGTTACAGTGTCGGGCTCGTTGACGAATCTGTAAGCGAAGTAGGCTCATCTTCAACGATTTTAGGTGTCAAGAGTAGCATTAACTCAGAGCGATTTCGTCCCTTCAAACTATTTCTGAACAGCGCACCAAGCACCGGTGCTTCCGCCAAATATGGAACTTTAGCCAGCTGTGCAGCTTCTTGCTCTGAAAACAGTCCGCCTAGAACGAGTGTTTGTCCATCTTTTATGCGCACTTCCTGCGACATGATTTCGCGCACATTCAACAGTGTGACGATGGTAGGGCTGGTGGTCGATCCAAACGTCTGAGGCGGTCCTAAAGGCGTTGATACCTGGGGACGCAGTCTCATCGTAATGAAACCATCCTCGGTGCATTTGGGCAGCACGTTCAAAAAGATTCCAGCCTTAGTCAACTCGACGTTCGTCGTAACTACACCCAAACTGACTGTGGATGTGACTTTGTGCACAACTTCGCTGGCGATTGTAATCAAGGTTTCTGTATCATCTACGACCACAACGCTGGGATTTGCTACAACTTTTGCTTTGTTTGTTTGCAAGAGCAACTGCAAGTCCAGGTTGAGCGCTGTCGGTACAGTTGCGATGTTTTGTTTGCCGCCTGTCCCTTTGCCGCCAGTGAGGAAGTTGAACGCTGATTGAGCGAACTGTGAAGCCTGAATTCCAGCGATGGCCGGGGCTACAGGCAGCAGTGATCCGACCAACCCCGTGAAGGCTGTGCCCGGGCTAGATGGTGTCACCGGGGTGGGATTGGTGGTGGGCAATGTTGCACCGAACGGCTGCGCAGGCGATGGGAAGGTGCTGCCCAAACCTGGAAGATATTGAATCAGTGGTGCTCGTGAGTTGCCCAGAATCGACGATGACGCTCCATCTCCCTGCACGTTCAAGGTGGCGCCAAGCTGTCGGATGCCCTGATTTGTCAGCTCGATCAAAGAAGCCTGGATGTGCACTTGTCTGGGTCTGCGGTCCAGGAGTTTGATTGACTCTTCTGCAATGTTGATGTCTTCTTGCGTGCCGACAACTAGAATCTGTCGGTTTTTCGCATCTGGTATCACTATGGCACCGCCGCCGTTTTGTTCGACGATGTAATCAGAGTTGATTTCCTGGAACGAGCGAATCTGTTGCGAACCGGGATCTGTAGCGGCATTGTTGAAGCCGACACCTTCTTGCGTCTGGCTGCGGCTGGAACCACGAACGGTGCGGTTGACGTCGGGTCGGTTAGTTTGCGAGCTATCTACTTCATTTGTTGATTTGTCACCCTCGCCGTTGGTGCCGTGAGTTTCACCGGAGACGTCACCTTCGGGCGTCATGCCGCCGAACTTGCGCGTTTTGTCGGTGCTTGTAGTGTCAGTGGTTTCGTTGGTGCTCCTTCTTCTGGATTGAGAATTAAAGTCTGGAAGCATGCCTTTGTTGAAGATGGAGGCATGCAAAATCATAGCCACGTCATAAGGCGATGCGTAACTGAGTTTGAAAGCTCGTGCCATCGGGCGGTTCAATCCCAGCTGCACCATGGCTTGCAGCGTGGCGACAATGACGGTGTTGTTGTCTAGAGTTCTGCTTTGCAAACCTGCTGCAGCCAGCACACTGTCCATCGCTTCGTTCATGGTCACATCGCGCAGGTCACCTGTTATTTTTCCTGCCACCGATTTGTCTATGATAATGTTCAGGTTGCCTCTGCGAGCCAGTTCGGCGATCACTTCACGCACAGGCGTATCCCTGAAACTCATGTTGTGAATCAGTTGCTCGTTGGCAAAAAGCTTGAACTGTTTGCGAATGTTGACCGTGCCAACAACGCCTGGAATCGGGTTGCGCTTTGTAGTTGCCAGCCTTGGTAAGTTTTGCGCAACTGCCGTTCCATCGCCCGCGTTTCCAGGGGAGCCTGGTGGATTACTCGCTCCGGCAGCATCATCACTGTCTGTCCCAGCGTCTTTACTTGCTATAGCTCTGGGTGCACCTGTTGCAGTGTCCCTGCCCGCTGCCGACGAAGCTGGGTCTGGCGAGCCTGATGAACTCAGTGAATGGGGGGGAGCTGATTTTGCGGTGTCTGCGTCCGAAGCGGAATTGCCGGCCGCATTGGCCTTTATATCTGCTGCGTCCCCTGCACTATATGAAAGGGATGTCGATTTGCCCAAACCGGTTGCTGCAGACTCTGGCGTTGAACTGGACGAACCTCTGCCTGCTGGCGCATCCGGCGGGATTGATGGATTCACTGATCCAGGAACTATGGACGAATCGGCAGCACCGTTTGTAGTGTCAGAGCTGCTCTGTCGTATTTTTTGTGTGCCACTGGCATTAATATTTTGAGCGCAGACCGGCAGCGAAGACGACAATAAAACTGACACCACGCTTAGTATTACAGTCGTGTCGTTCAGTTTCTTGAATTGACTTGATCTTGGTTCGCTGTTCTTTTGCTTCATCGGGCCCGTTCGGGCATTCCCCAGTCGTCTCCAAGATAATTTTACCTGCATGGTATCAAATTGCAACTTAGTCGCCTGCTCGCAGCACCGCGCCGCCACATCTGGTGCCTGTCTCTGAGTTTATTAGCTAGTTTAAATCCCTTTTCAACTGCGTGGTACCGCATATGGTTATGGGTGTTTTTTGCCTGAAAGCCCATGGATAGCGATTTCTAGATTGTTTCTGGCTTCGCTCAAATGTGGGTTGATCCGTAGTGCAAGACGTAGCTCAGAGATAGCCAAAAATATATCTCCTTTGCCATAAAGTGCATAGCCGAGATCATTTCTGGCCTGTGCGTTTAAAGGATCGAGAGCTACAGCTTGTTTGAATTCTTCGACGGCGCCGTTCAAATTGTTCTTGGCGTGCAGGGCTCGACCAAGAGCTATGTGGCTATCGGCTGAGGCGGGGCTGAGTAGTACTGCTTGCCGAGCCGTGCGAATTGCCGACTGTGGATTGCCTGCGAGCAACAGGGCTTTTGTCAGTGCAACGTGCGCAGTCGCTGAACCAGGTTCAACGGATACACCCTGACGCGCCGCTTTGACCGCACCGATATTGTCGTGAGCGGCAAGCAGTGCCTCTGCCAGTCCCGAGTAACCATCGGCGGTTGGCTTGATGGCTACAGCTTTTCTGTATTCCGCAATCGCTTCAGAGACATCTCCATGGTTGGCCAGACTGTCTGCATAGAGAATATGCACATCTGGAGAATCGGGCGACAATTCCATCGCCCTGTGAAATTCGGAGATGGCTGATTCTCGCGCATTGACGTCGTCATACACGCAAGCCAGTAAAGTGTGAGAAACATAATCATCGGGTCTGAGCGCTATGGCACGCTTGATTTCAGTGGCGGCGCCTTCATAGTCTCCAGCCAGGAAAAGATATGCTCCCAGTTTGCGTCGCAAAGAAGGGTCAGACGGATGGTCGGTGACTTGCCTCCTGAAGCTGATGAGCAAATCGCCAATTGCTCGCAAGTCAGCTGATGCAGGATCTTGTTTTACGACCTTGACGACTGAATCGAAATCACCCAGAAAGTCTTGCGCCTTTTCCTCGGATGTCAGCTCAACTGGTTTGCGCATCGGGCGACTTACCGCAGGTCGCTTCACAGCAGCTGGACCAGTATTGGTTTTTAAAATTCCATTGAGCGGAGTTTTTTGAATCAAATTCTCCGCAGATCTTTGCCTGAGCAGATCTGTCGCGGGCGTGAGGCTTTGAGAACTGCCTGTGCCTTGCGCCGATGCGTATGCAAATGAGCCGGCATATATAATCCCAACGATTACTGAGATTGGCCCAATGTATGTCTTGCAATGACTGTTAAGCAAAATATTCACGAAGCTCGAAGTTACTCAATCGTAGCAAGTTGTCCAATTCTTAGTATGTTAGCGACGTAATTCTTCGTTTCAATCAATCAGCGATGTAATTGCAACCGGACGAAATAGCGACTTGATTCTACTTTGCCGCATAATATCTCTTATCTATGTCATTAAGCGCATACGTTCATATCCCGTTTTGCACTCACAAATGCGACTTTTGCGATTTCGCCGCCTTTGCCGGTCTGTCGCATCTGGAAGATCAGTACTGCCAGGTCGTTTGCGACGAAATTGCCCAGCGTGAAATTGATGCTGTGACCGAGCGCGTTCTTGACTCTATTTTCTACGGTGGTGGCACACCTGGACTGATCTCTGTCTCTAACCTGACTGCAATTCAGAACAGTTTACGGCGAAGATTTGGAATGGCGGACAATTGCGAAATCAATCTGGAGACGACACCACACGCGATATCATCAGAAAAAACTTCGGGCTGGCACGAGCTTGGTATAAACCGACTCTCCATAGGCGTCGAGTCGTTTCAGGACGACGAGCTGAAAGCGATTGGAAGAGATCATACGAGAGCACAAGCCTATGATGGAATTGATCAGGCTCTGAACGCCGGTTTTGAAAACATATGTCTGGACTTCATGTACGGCTTGCCGACCCAGACTCTGGAGTCCTGGAAAAACACACTGGAACAGCTTTTCGAACTGACAGCTCGACATTCTCAAATTACACATTTTTCCGCCTACGGCTTGCACCTGGCGAACAATTCTCCTCTTTACTCCAGATTTCCGAAAGATTCACCAAAGTATCCCGAAGATAAAACGCATGAGGAGATGTTCCTGCTCCTGCTAAAAATGGCAAGAGAAGCTGGTTTTGAGCACTACGAGGTGTCGAATTTTTGCCGACCAGGTAATCAATCCAGGCATAATCTTTCATACTGGAACAACAGTGAATACGTCGCTTACGGAAATAGTGCTCATCGGTACGTCGGTGGTGTTCGCAGTTCTAACTGGCGATCGATTTCCAGGTATATGAAAGATTATCTGGGCGATGAAACATCTGAGCCTATCGATGCAGAGACGCGAAAACGAGAAGCGATTATGCTCGGTCTGAGGCTGAGAAGTGGGTTGGACCTTCCTTCTTTCGAGTCTGACTTTGGCATAAATCTGCTCAAGACACACAAAGTGCCTATCCAGAAGTTGCTCAAAGGCGGATTTGTTGAAATTGCAGACGATAAGTTACGCATAACCGACCGGGGCGTACTGGTAAGCAACTCGATTATTTCTGAGCTCTTCTAGATTAATTCACGGGGGATAAGCCAACGATTTGACAGGGTCTTCAGTCTTTTTAGTCGGTCCGCCCATCCCCTGGCTCAAGTGACCCACCTCGTCGCAGTTTAGTGCGCACACCTCACGGGTATGGTTATATCGTCCATTGGCGCCACAGCGCTCTCGGGAGATGCCTATGCTTCGGGAGTCGAAAAACAGTTGAAATCCTGCCCTGAATGCTTTTCAGAGTACGAGGACTCGGTCGAGCGTTGTCCTGATGATTCAGCGACCCTTAAGTCCATCGAAAAAGACCCTCTTGTTGGAACCCGACTGGCTGACCGGTACGAGGTTCTGGGTGTGGTCGGTCGAGGCGGCATGGGTGTCGTCTATAAGGTTCGCCATGAGATGATGGACCGTTTCATGGCTGTGAAAATGTTGCACTCGCACCTGGTCGCCGAACCAGAGGCGGTAAAGCGCTTCCATCGCGAGGCTAAGACTGTTTCGCAGGTTAAGCATCACCACATCATCACCCTCTACGACTTTGGGATGAGCTCCCAGCGGCAGCCATATCTGGTCATGGACTTTCTCGAGGGTACCAGTCTCAAGAACGTCATTAAGGAAGAAGGCATGGTCCCTTTTGAGCGTGCCGATCACATCTATCAGCAGGTCATAGACGGGCTGGCTACGGCGCATCAGATGGACCTCGTGCATCGAGATTTGAAGCCGGAAAACATCATGTTGAGCAAGAATGCCAATGATCCAGACTGGGTAACACTTGTAGACTTCGGTTTATCTAAACTGCGCGAGCCTAAACAGGAGGATGCATATCAGATCACCAAAGTCGGAGATGTTTGCGGCAGCCCCCCTTACATGAGCCCTGAGCAGTGCCTGTCGTCTACTGTTGTCGACCCGCGTAGTGACATTTATTCGCTTGCTGTGTGTGTTTATGAGACCCTGACGGGCAAGTTGCCGTTCAACGCTAAATCGGCAATTGAGATGTTGGATGCACATTTATATGCCACTCCCATTCCTTTCAATCAAGCTCTACCGGAATTGAAGGTTTGTTCGGAAGTTACTCACGTACTCAATAAGGCTTTGCAGAAAGACCCAGAAGCGAGACACCAGACCGTACAAGAGTTCGGAACGGAATTGCATGATGCGCTGTCACGAGACGCTCTCAAACTGCGCACCTTCAAACATAGAATTGAAGTGGCAAACTTCAAAGATCTGGTTAGTGAAGCGGAAGCATTGCATAAACAGACGCTCGAAAACGAAGCTATGAAAGCTGTTACGGCCCAGGTGGCAAAGGCTGCCGCCGACCTGGATGGCGTACAGTTCATGCGTAATAAGGAAAATTCAAGCGAGCAACGCACCTCCAAAGCAAACAAGATTCTCTCTGACAGTGGCTGGATGAGCCGTTTTCAGAAGAAGGGCGAGGAAGAGGGCGATGCCTCAGGTGGTGAGCAGCAGGCGGAATCCTGCCCCTACTGCCATTCTAGCGTTCAGCCCGGTATTAAATTTTGCATTAAGTGTAATCACCAGATTACCGGTCCAGTCGGTCAGTACAGTCCGACTCGACCAAACAAAAGCGATGGTCAGGGCAAAGGATTCAGCTCGAAAGCTAAAGTAGCGACCAGCAAATCGAACTCACTTTCGCAAATTCAAAAGATTCTTACTCTGGTGCTGATTGTTTTGATTGGCTACGGTGGTTGGACTGCCATGCATAACGAAGAGCTGCGCACCACGATCAGTAAGCTTGTTGCGAATGTGGATAAAAAATAGCGCACCATATGCAGTGCCTGGCTTTGCCAGTACCTTTATGGTTTTTTTCCATCTTCGACAGTCGATTTTTTGTCCGCACTCTTTTCAGCAACGATAGCTCGCTCTAGAAGTTTTTTGATCAGTTCAACATGGTCTTGTCCATTATTCGAGGCCTGGAATCCTGCGGCGGTATTGGCGACACCAACATCGCAATGGTTCTGTTCTTCTATCTCTAGTGCTTCTTGCAGCCAGCTCAGGGCTTTGACAAAATTCTTCTTCTGGAAATCATCTTTAGCGTCGGCTACATATTTCTTCGCTAGGAATTCGGCGTATTCATGGTCGACTTTGTTGCCGCCGATCCTTTGCAACAAGCCCGCGTCCATATCGATCATCTGCGCCAGGTCATGACCGTCGTGCCCGTAAATGTACTCCATGTGTTTTACGTTGGCGTCCAGCAATTCATGCCGTGTTTGAGTAATCAGCTCTGGGTCGGCGTTTGTATGTTCGAGACAAATTAACAGCCCGAAAAGCGCTTTGGTGCGTTTTTCTGTGCCGCTGCCAAAATCTCTAGACATCTCGACCGCAGCTTTATATGCTTGCAGCGCCTGCTTGTATTTGCCTTCACGCATATTGGTCTCGCCCTCTGATATCTTCCAGCGGTACCGCTCTTGCTTATAAAATGGCGCAGGATCAGACTGTGGACCGGGTTTGGTCGCTAGCCAAAACAGCCCCATTACCAGCGATCCAAGCATGGCATAGAGCACCAGGACCATCTGGCGAAGCCGCTTGTTGTGGGCGTCTTGTTTTTTAGTCAGATCGACTGCGTCGAGCACCAACTTCTGCAATTCTTCCTTCGCTCTTGCTCCCAGTTCGATATCGACAATATTTTCTGTTGCCACATCGTTTTCTGAGGTCGGCCTGATCAGCCCATCTTCAGACTCATCGAGATGTATGGAGGAGCCTTTGACTGAATCGATCAGTTCTTGCTTAAACTCTTGCATCGTTTGCTGACGCAGGTCGGGATTTTTTTGCAGAGCCTTGATGATGCAATCATCCAGCGCTTGAGGAATATCCTTATTTGGTACGCAACCGCGCACAGGCAGGGGTTGTTCTCCTACGTGCTTGTTCATTGTCTCAAAGGAGTTTATCCCCATCAGTGGTGGCATGCCTGTCAGTGTCTCGTAGAGCACGCATCCCAGCGAATAGATGTCTGAACGTGCATCTAGAGTCTTGCCCTGGCATTGCTCGGGGCTCATGTAGAGCGGACTTCCAAAGACTTCGCCCGGTTGCGTCAAGCTTTGAGAATTTGCCTTATTGTTTGATTCAATTTTAGCGATGCCAAAATCGACGATTTTTACTAAATCGCTGCCATCCACATCTTTCATCAAAAACAGATTGCCGGGTTTCAGATCTCTGTGGATAACACCTTTTGCATGTGCATGAGCCAATCCGCTGCAGGCTTGAACGAATATTTTCAAAGCCCGCTCGACTTCCATGTCACCGTTTTTCAAAAGCCAGTCGGCCAGATCTTGCCCTTCCAGATATTCCATGATCAGGAATGCTTTGTCGTCGCTGATGCCGAAATCGAGCACTTGAATGACGTTTTTGTCGCGAATAGAAATCGCTGCTACCGCTTCTTGTTTGAATCTATCGAAGCTGGTCGGATCCGAATTGAGAGTTTGATGCAGAACTTTTATGGCAACAAAATTCTGCATGAATACTTGCTGCGCTTTGTAGACAACGCTCATTCCACCGCGCCCGAGAACATCAATGATCTCGTAGCGGTCCGCAAAAGTTTTGCCGATCATAGGGTCTGGCAAAGCAACGATCAGGCGCGTGCCATCATGCGGGCAAATTTGAGAGCCATCGGAATACTCCTCCTGGCACCGCAAACAGCGCATTTTTATTGGTGATACTGCTTCGTCTGAGCCCACGTGCAGGATAAATCCTCAATCAGGGCTTAGAGTTTTAGCTCGGCGCCCAGGTTTGTTTCATTCCTTGACCAATTCTAAAGCCTTGCACGAGGTTGACGCGCATCAATTGATAGAGTTCGTGCAAAGCATCTTGATCGGTTATGCCATATTTTTCGGCGACAGAATTCACTTGTTGCATAGCAATAGCTGAGAAGTAAACCAGTACTTCTTCTCTGACTTCTCCTCTGCCCTGATTAGGAAGTCTCAGTACGGCTTTGCCAAAATCGTTGTTGACTGCATCAACGATTTCTCGATTGAGCATGTCTACGTAGAATGATTCTGTTTTCTGGCCCATGGATGCCCTCTCAAAAATGTTCCATTCGCGGATTCATAATTTGAGATTACTTTATCACCGTTTTTGCGCAAGCACTATGCGCACGTTTTTAGTTATACGTTCCTTAACGTCACCGGCAGCCAGCCTGGCGTTGGCCGGGAACCATATTCAGCCGATATGAAGAATATGTACGTTCTTACGGCGTGACGATGCTTGGTACCGCTGGTGACGCCATTGATTCCGCTGCGGCGATGACGACGTCGGTGAGTTTTTCCATGAGACTTTGCTCAGAAAATTGCTCCACCGATATAGCGTGCACGTGTCCTGGAAGCGCTCCCAGGCAGCTTGTAGCCGCTCGAGAGAAGGTCTCGGCGTTACCTGTGACATAAAAATTGAATTCGTCCTGGGCGCCGCTTTGTGCCTGTGCTGCGCCGCCGTTCAAACCGGGTGTAAGATGCTCACGCAGGATAATTGCCGGGTCTACGATCTGCACTTTTCCTTTCACGAGACGTTCGATATGCCCGCGCAGAAAAGGAAAGTGGGTGCATCCCAGGATCAATACTTCCACTTCTTCCTTCAATAAAGTTTGCACATGTTGCTCGACTACATTTAAGGTGCTTGCTTGATTGATGTTGCCGCTTTCGATGATCGGCACAAACTCAGGGCAGGGCAGCTCAAACACGTCTAAGCCGGGCTGGTGTGACTTTATCAGCCTCGAGAAAATGTGACTGCGTACTGTCGAAGCAGTCGCCATCACACCAACCTTTTTGTTAAGAGCGGCCGTGTATTCTGCCGTCGTGCTGATCAAATCGAACACAGGCACAGGCGACCGACGTTTGGCTGTCTCGAAAGCGTGCGCTGCACTGGTGTTGCACGCCATCACGATCGCGTCTACATTTTTGCCAACCAGAAAATCTACAATCTCATCGACGTATCTGACGATTTCGGCAGACTCTCTATTGCCATATGGGCAGCGAGCTGTGTCACCGACGTAAGAAAATTTCCGACCCTTGTTCAGCGCAGGCAACTTTGCCATTTCTCTCAAGACAGACAACCCACCGACTCCTGAGTCGAATAGTCCGATGCGGTTGAAGTCTTTGAGCTGTTGCTCTGGCATTTCTAGTATCCTCTACGGCTCATCTGCTGCGCGCGGGCTGGTGGACCCGCTTCCTGAGAGACTTGCAGCAACTGACTTGGTCTGTGCTGCAGTTGTTCCCTTTCCTGCACTCTGGTTGAAATTTATCTCCGGAGCTGTTTTCACAGCATTTGCTGGCGTTTCGGGGTTTTTACTTACATAGAGAATAACACCCTGGGTGAGCGCATCTGCGATCTTGCCCTGGTAATCAGATGATATTAATTTCTCACGTTCATCCTTATTGGATATATATCCGACCTCTGCCAGGATCGCCGGCACCGACGTGTGGTTGATTACGTAAAAACGAGCTTTACGAATACCACGGTCAGGAACGCCCAGAGACTTGTATAGGCAGCTGTGAACAGCTTCTGCCAGCGGTTTGCTCTGCTCGGTCTGAAAGTAAGTCTCTACGCCTTTGATATCGTTTGTGCTTTCCAGCGCATTTATGTGCACGCTCACGAAGGCTTTCGGCATGACGAGGTTTGTAATTTTGACACGATCTTCAAGCGACACAAATGTATCGTCGCTGCGTGTCATTGTGATGAACGCACCATTAGCTTCAAGCCGCTTCCTGAGCTGGTTTATGATGCCGAGAGTCATTTCTTTTTCCTGTGCATCACCACGTTGAGCACCAGGATCACTGCCACCATGGCCGGCATCAAGGACAAGGCTCACACCTTCAAGCGGAAGATCTGACTTTGTAGTCATTGCCGGTGGCGTGTCTGAATTCGCTTGATTGAAAATCTTGAGAGTCAGCACTCTGCCATCTTCTTCAAAAGTTTTTTCTTGCACTTGCACAATCGGGCTGGCCAGATCGAATACCAGTCTACAGGTGCGCTTGTCTGTCATGCCGATGCGCACGGAGCGGCACAGAGCATTGTCCTGAAACATGGACACGGTCGCTTCATCGAGGTCTGCGGGTTTTTCCAGGTCGATGATGTAACGCTCAGGTGAGTGCAGTCGAAAGCTCTTGTAAGTGATATTGCGCTCGGATAACAGCTGGATCGCCGCATTGGGCTCAGCTGATTCCGTATCACTGACTACAGACAAACGCGCCATCGGCACTCCGGGAAGTTTTTCCGTTTTCTTTTCGGCACGGAGACTGTCAGACTTTTCCTTCTTCGGTAAATCTGCATTCTCGCCAGTCTCCGTTGCTTCACCGTCGGCTTTGGTTTTCGCGGCCGCAGGTTCGGAGGGAACCGGCTTTTTGATTGTATCTGGCGTATCTGCAGGGTCTTGTGAAGGCGTTGTTAGGAGTTTGTTATTTTGAGCAGGATTGGGAACAACTGACGCAGAAGCTATCTGAGGCGCTGTTCTCGGTTGCTTCGGCGCTGGCTCCTGAGGTTGTGTGTCCGGGCTGTTTTTGCCTGCAACTTTCGAGTCTGGAGCGCCCTGATCGCGCGCCTGCACCTTGCCTGGAACTATCTTGGAGCGACGTGCTGCATCGATCAAATCGTGGATGTGCTGAATACCTCGATCGATATCTTCATCATCGCTATCGCGAGTTTGTAGTCGAAGTCCCGCCGAGGCTGTTCTGGCCGTGGTCTTCGTTGTCGCTCTGGATGGATATCGGTCTGTATCGATTGTAGACATAGGATCTGAGCTGTTCGACATTGGCCATTGAAACGGGGCGCCCGAGCTACTGGTTTTTTTTGCGGAAGTAGACTTGTGATTGCGATAAGCAAGCGGCAGAGTCGAAGGCGCTGGTTTGCGTTCACGAAACGCCAGGGGAGCTGACGAACTGTCAGTGTTCTGGTTATCTGTGGACGCGATTTCGCCTCCTGAAGATGTTTGCAACGATGCTGAGGCACTGGTTTTTGTAACCTGAGTAGATGTCGCTTTACTTTCGTTGCCTTTTGCAGTTAGAGCAGGTGAGGTCTCTCGATTTGTCAAAGGTCGAGTCGACGTCTTGCTCTTGCTGTCGCGATTTGTCGAAGTCTGAGCGGATGCAGTGGTTTCTGAAGATTTTGCCGTTATTGCAGATTTCTCTTCTTCGTTGGCCGGTGCTTGAGCATTCTCCACTGGATCAGGAATTAAACCTCTTGCGCCTGTCCACTTGACGATTAAAGTTCCGGAGTTAGAGGTAAATGAAAGTCCTTTTAATGAAGCAGGATTGCGAGAAATTGCAGCCACCCTACAAACAGGAGGATTGACCTGGAACTGACCGACGCGGATCTCTTCGATGCCCCACTTGCCTGGGGTTTGCACCGGATGGATGATGTGCGGCGGCATGATGTAGCTGAGCCCGGCGAAGTCCGCCACCATCATGGCGTGCCCATTTGGTCCGGGCAGATATTGAATTGTAGGAGCACTCAGCTGCGCTCCTTTCATAGTGCTAATCACGATCGCGTTGTTATCAGCATCGTCCTTGCACGAGACGACGCGGTCGTAATTCCATGTCGGCTGCGCGAAACAAGCGGCGACCGATGTGGTTGTTAATAAGAGACTCGAAAGAAATCCAGCTACCCGGCTCGATTTCAGCGACATGAAGCCACCTTAACTTTTCCGTTGAAATTCAATTTTAACACGCCAGCACTGCATCTTCGCTTGGAGTGTATATTCTCTTGATATCCACTGCCACCACATATGAGGCGTAAATAAAATTCAGATTCTGTTATCTCTATTAGTAAGCTGATACTCTTACGTGCGTGTTTCGGGCCCTCCATTGCTTACCAAGTGGCGGTCTCTGGCTAAATGGCGTCGTCTATTTTCGGGAGTTAATTTGGAATGAGTTTAACTGGTTTCCCTCTGATATTCGGTTGCGCGTTGGCAGCAATCATCTATGGTGTCGTTGCCAGTTGGAGTGTTCTGAAACTGAGCCCCGGCAACGAGCGAATGGTCGAGATCGCCAAGGCGATTCAGGAAGGCGCAGGCGCCTACATGAATCGTCAGTACACGACGATCGCCGGTGTTGGTTTCGTTCTTGCGATTATCATCGGGTTTGCTCTCAATCCTATGACAGCAGCAGGCTTCGTCGTCGGAGCACTTTTGAGTTCGCTTGCAGGTTATGTTGGAATGTTCGTCTCAGTTAGAGCGAACGTGAGAACCGCAGAAGCAGCTCGCGGCGGTTTGGAAAAGGCGCTGACAGTAGCTTTTCGTGGTGGCTCGGTAACCGGTTTACTAGTAGTTGGATTAGGTCTTCTTGGTGTTGCTGGTTTCTTCTTCGTAGCTCATGATGTTCAAGCTTTGATCGGTTTGGGATTCGGAGCCAGTTTGATTTCAGTTTTTGCACGACTCGGTGGTGGCATCTACACCAAAGCTGCGGACGTCGGTGCTGACCTTGTCGGTAAAGTAGAAGCTGGTATTCCCGAAGACGACCCGAGAAACCCTGCTGTTATCGCCGACAACGTTGGCGACAACGTAGGTGACTGCGCGGGGATGGCCGCCGACTTGTTCGAGACTTACGCCGTAACTGCTATTGCTACTATGTTGTTGGCACACGAGACATTCCATACCGTCATCGACCAGCGTCCTGATATCCTTCTTTACCCGCTGGTACTGGGGGCGGTGTCAATCGTTGCCTCGATTATTGGCACGTTCTTCGTACGCCTGGGCGGCAGCAAGAACATCATGGGTGCGTTGTACAAAGGCTTGATCGTTTCTGGAGTACTGGCCGCAGGTGGGTTCTATTACTTCACCACAGCAATGATGAGCGGTTTGGATCGCGAACCGATGGCTTACTTCCTTGCCTCGATGGTAGGCCTTGTCGTGACGGCTGCAATCGTCTGGATCACCGAATACTACACATCGACCGCATTCGGTCCAGTGCGCGGAATTGCTAAGGCTTCTGAAACCGGACACGCCACAAACATCATCGCTGGTCTGGCAGTATCGATGCGTTCAACTGCACTGCCGGTCATCGTCATCGTTATCGGTATCCTCGTTTCTTACGGACTGGCTGGTATCTTCGGTGTTGCTCTGGCAGCTATGTCGATGCTCAGTATGTCCGGAATCATCGTCGCCATCGACTCTTATGGTCCTATCACCGACAACGCCGGTGGTATCGCAGAGATGTCCGAACTTCCTAAAGAAGTACGCGAAATTACCGATCCCCTTGACGCTGTAGGCAACACAACTAAGGCAGTCACCAAGGGTTACGCTATCGGCTCTGCGGGACTGGCCGCTATCGTGCTGTTCAGTTCATACACAACCGAATTGCAAGCGGCAATTCATAAAATCAATCCCGATGCCAACATCACCTTTGACCTGTCGAGCCCTTACGTTCTGGCTGGTTTGTTCATCGGCGGTTTGATTCCGTTTCTATTTGCTGCAATGGCGATGGAAGCGGTCGGGTACGCTGGCGGTCTCGTCGTCACTGAAGTAAGAAGACAGTTCAAAGAGATTCCTGGAATCATGGAATCAACTGCTAAGCCTGACTATGCAAAATGCGTCGATATCGTCACGTCAGCAGCTATCAAGCTGATGGTTGTTCCGGCATTGATCCCTGTTCTCACACCAGTTTTAATTGCTGCACTCGGCTACTTCTACCTTAACTCAGCCATGCCCGGCGAGTACGCCGCAGCGAAGATGCTCGGCGGTGTTCTGGTCGGTTCGATTGTGACCGGGATCTTCGTTGCAGTTTCTATGACTTCCGGCGGTGGCGCCTGGGATAACGCCAAGAAATACATCGAAGAAGGCAATCACGGCGGTAAGGGCTCCGAAGCTCATAAAGCTGCTGTAACTGGTGACACAGTAGGTGACCCATACAAAGACACCGCTGGTCCGGCAATCAACCCGATGATCAAAATCTTGAACATCGTCGCTCTTTTGCTGATTTCGGTACTGGTTGGCGTAGCGCATTAATCAAAACCGACATTATCCAATTTCAAAACTCAACCGCTAGCGGTTGAGTTTTGATTTTTCAGGACTTGTGGACCGGGAGATTCAACCGTTATCGGTTGAGTGTATGAGTCGGCAAATGTGGCTCTGAGGATTCTACCGTTATCGGTTGAGTTTTCAGGAAGGTCTTAAACCGCCCTTGAAGTCAAGAAGGTTGGTTCAGTTTATGTGGGGGAACATAAGACTCAGGACGATATTCTTTCAGTTCATGCAAGAGCAGAGGGTCAATCCATGCAGCAGAATCCGCCATTGAGAAGTTTGTATCTCGGAGTGATGCTCGGCTTGCTGATCGCGTTCTCGCCGACGTGGATGAACAAAGCGCCCGTTCATACTTACGATGCTCCGTGGGTTTACCCGACCACCCACTAGATTGCTCCAAGCCTTAAAGAAGCTTTGATTACATAAGCCTGTTGCCGAGCCACAATCCTGTTAACCTAATGATTGTGCTGTTTGCTGGCTGCTTATGCCCAATCTCAGAAGAACGAATGTACTGGTTAGTACGCGCGACGGAATTGCGTACATTTTTCGAATCGTCAGCCTGGCTGTCGGTTTCAGTATTCTCATTGTCACAGTCACAGCTGCTGTAATGGCTATCCTTGTGTGCAACGATTTGCGCCATGTGCCTGACCTGGCTTTTCTCAAAGACTACCATCCCAACCGAACCATCCAAATTTTTGACGTTAAAGATAAGCTCGTCTGCGCCGTAGAGCAGGATGTGAACCGGGTCGTTGTTCCTTTGAAAAAGATTCCATTGCCGCTGCAGCAGGCTGTACTGGCTGCAGAAGACCGTCATTTCTACGAGCACAGCGGTATCAACTTCAAATCTCTGATTCGCGCTGCATATGCAAACTTGCAGGCGCGTCAGGTCGTGGAAGGTGGCTCCACTGTCACACAGCAACTCGTCAAAAACTTATTTTTCATCGACAGCGGTCGCTCACCTGACAGAAAAATCGCCGAGGCGCTTGTCGCAACCGAATTGGAAAAGCGCTACACCAAGCCGGAAATCTTGCAAATTTATTTAAACGAAATCTATTTCGGCAATGGCGCCAACGGCATTCAGCAAGCTGCTCTGAAGTATTTTGGAAAGAATGTATGGGATTTGAATCTTGCTGAGTCTGCTTTTATAGCCGGTCTGATTCGCTCGCCCTCCGTTTCGGGCAATCCGGAACATCGAGATGAAGCCATTCTCCGGCAGCGACAAATTTTGGATGCCATGGTCGACTGCGGATTTGTTTCGCACGCTGAAGGTCAGCACGCCAAGTTTTACCCTCTAAACTTTCACAGCGCTCTCGAGCCCAAGCCGCAACACGCCTTCACCACGTATCCGTACTATGTTAGTTACGTTCTGGACTTGATCAAGCTACGTTATCCCGAGACTGTGGCGCGCAGACAGGGCATCAAAGTATTCACGAACATGGACCAGGTCGCCCAGCAGTGTGGCGAGAAAGTCCTCGCCCAAGAGTTCAAGCGTGCTCCTGCTGGCATTACACAAGAGGCTTTGATTGCTATCTCGGTAAAAGATGGCGGCATCCGTGCTATCGTCGGTGGTGCCGGTGATTACTGGGTGAAGCAGTGGAACTGCGCCACCAACCCACACACTGTCGGTTCAACTTTTAAGCCGTTTGTTTATTTGACTTGTTTTCTCGAACACGCACTGGGTCCCAATTCTACAATCGATGACACACCGCTTACTGTTCATCAGATAGATAGCGCCGATTACAGTCCCAAAAATTATGATGGAAAGTTTCTCGGCAAAATCACGGTCAGAAAAGCATTGGCTCAATCAAGGAATGTCTGTGCTGTGCGAGCCGCACAACTGGTGGGCATGAGTCAGGTGCTTTCAACGGCTAGAAAAGCCGGTATTACAGGTTTTCTCGCACCGAATATCTCTTCTGCGCTGGGTAGTTCGGCTCTATCTCCGCTAGACCTCGCCGGGGCGTACGGTACTTTCGCCAGAGGTGGCGTGGTCATCACACCGCGGGCGTTGAGGCGCGTTGAGTCGATGAACGGCGATGTCCTGGAAAATTTCGATTCAGACGCTCACAGAGCGTTTCCTGACGAGGAAATTTCCTGGCTTGTGTCGATACTTCAAGACGTGGTCAATTCGGGAACGGGCACCCAGGCAAGGCTTGGAGACAGACCGGCAGCAGGAAAGACTGGCACTGCCGATAAAGCAACCGATCTCTGGTTTGTCGGTTTTACACCAGATATGGTGACTGCCGTGTGGGGTGGCAACGACAACAATTTGCCAATTGCGAACAAACACGTCACAGGCGGAACAGTTATGGCCAGGCTGTGGCGGCAGTTCAACAAGATGTACTATTCGCGCGTTCCAGTTCCGACAGGCTCATTTTTGGCAAGTTCTCACGAAGACTCTGTCGCCGATATCAAGAACGCTCCTGGCGCTCCTTCCTCCTTGACGCCCGAACACACTGCTGTCGACCATCGACCACCAACTCGCCATCGACCGAGAGTCGCCCATCACGTGCGTGGTTACCACGCTTTTTCCGGTCCGAAGGCCTCGAATCCAGACGGTGGGGTAGCGGTTCGTCGGGCGGTCGGTGTAACTGAGTATTCATGGGGTCGCTAAAAGTAGGACTTTTAGCCCCTTGATCGAGTATGCTTTCATACCCCAATAGAGTATGGAATCAGCAAATTCATGGTTAAGAAAGAAGACGGCGGTCGTTCCCGCAAGAATGAGTCAGAGTCGCGAGCACCGCGTGCGCAGCGAGCCTCTGCAGACAGTGAGCGGGCGTTCAAAGAGCGCCGTGAGCGCGGCGATCAATCGTTCTCTTCGCCTCGGTCTGGTGAAAGATCTGGTAAACGAGCGGAACGCCCGAGACAGGAAGATAATGTCAATCTGTTTCTCAGCCCTCGTATGCTGGAACTGGCCGAAGAGTTAGCTCAGGCAGAAAAGATGAATCTGCGTCAGTATTTAACTGAAGCACTGAAATACATTTTGCTTGCACATGGTAAGCGTCTGGGCGCCACTGAAAAGTATGTGACTGAGTTTGTCAGTCAGAACAACAAAAAAATTGCCACCTGGAGAAGCGACTCTCCTGCAACCGCAGATGGTGCAGCCGATGGTGCGCTCGAAGGGCGAGGAGAGTCGGAAGGTGACTCAGGCTCTCACGCTGAGCGTAACGAATCTGATGACAGCCGCAGTTCCGAAGGCAGTGATTCTCGATATGGGAGTCGGGGCGAGGGCGGTGAGTCCAGGTACGGTCGCAGACCTGAGGGTGGCGAGTCACGCTATGGACGCCGGCCGGAAGGCGGCGAATCGCGCTATGGACGCAAATCTGAAAGCGGAGAGTCTGGATACAGCCGCAGAACCGCGAGCGGTGGGTCCGGCTACGGACGCAAAACTGAGGGCGGAGAGTCTGGATACGGCCGCAGAACAGCAGGCAGTGGTTCCGGTTACGGACGCAAAACTGAGGGCAGCGGTTCCGGCTATGGTCGCAAGACAGAAGGCGGTGGATCCGGCTATGGTCGCAAGACAGAAGGCGGTGGATCCGGCTATGGTCGCAAGACAGAAGGCGGTGGCTCCGGCTACGGTCGCAAGACCGAGGGCGGTGGCGGATCCGGCTACGGTCGCAAGACAGAAGGTGGTGGATCCGGCTATGGTCGCAAGACAGAAGGCGGTGGCTCCGGCTACGGTCGCAAGACCGAGGGCGGTGGCGGATCCGGCTACGGTCGCAAGACAGAGGGTGGTGGCTCCGGTTATGGTCGCAAAACCGATGGCGGTGGCGGCTCCGGTTACGGTCGCAAAACCGAAGGCAGCGGATCCGGATATGGTCGCAAAACTGAGGGTGGTGGCGGATCTGGCTACGGCCGCAAACCGTCGGGCGGCGGTGCTTCGAAATCTTATGGTGGCTCCAGTGGTGACAAGAAGTTTGGTGCCAGATCTGGTGGCAGTGGTGGAGCCGGTCGTAAACCATCTGGCGCAGGCGGAAGTCGCTTCAAATCTGCAGGCGGTGCACGTCAGAAACCGTCCGGGGGCGGGAGTAAGCGCCGTTCCAGCTAGAGCGCATTTTTCGTGACCTTCTATCGATTGGTTCTTCAGGGCCCGGCACTGGCTGCCAGCATCGAGTTGAGCCAGTGAAAAATTCCAATGTGCAGTGCATATGCCAGCATCGCTGAGCACGGAATGGTCAGGAACCAGGCGATCAGCATGTCTCGTGCGACGAGCCAGTGAACGCCCTTCTTGCGCTGCGCTGTGCCAATTCCCATCACCGCTGACGCAATCACCTGAGAAGCTGAGACTGGACCTCCTGTTAAGGAGCCCACAAGCACAACTGCTGCCGATGAAAATTCGGTGACGAATCCATGCAACGGTCTCAGACGGTAGATGCCCAATCCTACTCGTTTGACGATACCAGGTGCCAGAGATGCGATGCCCACTGCCATGGCAGTGCCACTGAGAACTCTCACCCAGAAAGGAATTTCATCACCGGCCAGATAGCCACCGGCATTCAGCGTTAAGACCAGAATTCCCATTGCCTTTTGCGTATCGTTGGCACCATGTGCGAAGGCGAGAACTGCAGTCGTAATTATTTGAATCTGTTTCAGTCCACGATTTACCCGGGTGGAAGCGCGCATAAGCAGCAGCAGGGCGGCTATAAAGCAAAGGTAGCCTGCAAAAAAGCCTATCAGAGGCGATAGAAACAGACTGAAAACAACTTTCCAGATGCCTGTCGAATGCATGACGTGGTCTGGGTCTCCCCAGACTATGTGCTGCCAACCACCAGAGCCTGCATAGACTGCTCCGATCATGCCTCCCACCAGCGCATGCGTCGAGCTTGAGGGAAAGCGGCACACCTTTGTAATGTAGTTCCACAGAATCGCAGCAAACAGCGCCGATGCAAGAACCGGCAGCAGACTTGGTTTATGCGGCCAGTCCGTCAGTGCTTGAATGGAATGAGAGACTGCGGATCCGCCAAACAGCGCACCCAGAAACTCGCACGTCGCCACAAGAATTATTGTTTGCCAGCGCGTCAACGCTCGCGACGCAATTGCGCCAGCCGCAACCGAGCTGCCATCTTGAAAGCCATTGGTGTAAGTGAAGATGATGCTGAGAAAGAAAACGAGAACGGTCAGAGCTAAAATCGACAAGCCCTACTCCTCGCTGAATTAGCTCGTTTTGACGATGACATGCATTAGTTTTTCGCCGACAATGTCTATTCTGGTGGCACAGGAAACCATGCAGGTATAGACTTCGCGAGTCTTCAACAATGTTTTGAAATCATCGAGAGTAAAGAGATTTTTCATCGCCTGTCGATAGATTTTGGCAAATCTCTTCTCTGACTTACGCGCCAGATTCGCTTGATTTGATGCTTCTGCGGCGTTGCTTTGAAGATGAGTGAAAGCTTGATTCAGGCAGCGCGTGCCTTCGACGAGCGTCGCTGCCATTTCTTTCAGGAAGGAATCACTGCTTTTGATTTCCAGTGCTTCGATTTCGCGCACAATAGTTTTGGCGGAGTTGATTACTTCATCGAGTTTGATGGAAAGGTCATGAATATCTTCTCGATCGAACGGCGTGATGAACGATTCGACTAACTTGCGCTCCAATTCGAGCTTATGTTCGTCTGCATCGTTTTCCAGATCGCGCACTTTTTGACAGCGCTCGAATGTGCCTTCGTTGATCCAGGCATCCAGCGCAATGATGCCATCCAGTGTCGTCGCTGATTGGATGTTTAGCAGCGCGAAGAAATCGGTCTTCGGTTCGAATACCCTGGATAACCAGCTGGATTTATCTACTGACGGTGACATGCGCGCCTCGGGTAATAACCTAGATTATTGCTTCTTTTCCTTACTACCAGTCTCTTCCCGGCAATAAAATTTGGATCATTCAGCAGCTGTTTCCGCCCTCTGGCTGTCTCAAACCTGGTTACCTGCCACCTGGTTATTTGCGACCTTCCCACTCGTCGTAAAACTCTTGCAGAAAATCTTCGACGAACTTATGTCGACTTTCAGCCATTTTTTTCGCTGCCGCAGTGTTCAATCTGTCTTTCAGTAAAAGCAGTTTCTCGTAGAAATGATTGATAGTCGTTCCCGTGCTCGACTTGTACTGCTCAAATGTCTCATGCTGCACTGGTTTCTGGTCGGGATCGTACATGACTCGATTGAAGTGTCCGCCGTACGCAAATGTGCGAGCGATGCCGATGGCACCCAGTGCGTCGATGCGATCGGCGTCTTGTACGACCTGACCTTCGAGGGAGTCAACTTCGTTTTTGACCCCGGACCCTTTGAATGAGACTGTAAGAATTATCTGGGCGACGCGGGCTTGTGTGGCTTCGTCGACGCCGAGAGAGGCGAGCCACTGGCTGGATTTTGCAGCACCAGCAGTGATATCACCGCCGTTGAATTTCCAGTCAGCTATGTCATGCAACAGAGCCGCTAACTCGACGACGAATAAATCGGCACCTTCTGATTTCGCCAGTTTGACAGCCACGTTTCGCACCCGGTCGATGTGCCACCAGTCGTGCCCGGTTGAGTCAGACTTCAAGGTTTCGCGCACGAATGCCTCAGTGCGTTCAATAATCTCTTTCTGATTGGTTGCATGAGCTGTTTCCAATGCGATCGTCTCCATGATTACGAGTCCATCTCCATAAAATGCGCTGGTCCGCTTATCTTGCTGATTACATCTCCATATGATGCACTGGTCCGATCATCTTACTGATCTTGCCAGAAGCGTTATCGAACGCTCGCTTCATATGGGAATTTCGCTTTGAGATCGCGTCAGGTATGCAAGCACTTGACTGCGAAAAATATCGAATGGGATCTTGCTTGTTGAATCGCCAGTCAGACGCAGCGCCGGCGTGAGTTCATTTATACCACTGAAAGACCATTTGCCGTCCATTGACTCTTGCTTAGAAAGACTTTCAGCTAATTCTTGCAAATCTAGGCGCGGCACAGTTTTGTGCGATTGATAGTCCACCCATGTCTCATAGCGATAGTAGAGCTCGAAATTGGTTTCTTGCATCAAAAGCACGCGCATGCATTTCGTCAGGTTGTGGATTGCCATGCGATGAATCGCTTTTGCCGGCGGTTGGTTTGCATCAGGCATCATGACGATAGCCAGGTCCAGATGCGGGCATTCCTCGAGTCTGAAAAGACCCCTGCCAAACGCTTCTTCACTAGCATCCAGTAAGTCGTCTTGCTGCTTCCAAAATTTTTCAAGCGAATTGATTTTTTCGATCATCTTTTCAAATCTGGGCAAAATTTCCTCGTAGAGAACATTTGTCAAAGTTGCATGGCTCTCTTTGAATATGCTCGCCTTGAGTGGTGAGGTTCTGGGGTTGTTCCAGGCATCAAGAACGAAGCTGAGGCGCGCCGCGTCTCGGTCTTTGTAAATTTCGAAATCGCCTGCACCAGCAACATCCAAAAGCAAATCTTTGAGGGAAAAAGCTTCTTCCGGGTTCAGTAAGGCATAAATGCCGATCAGTCCGTCTGCATCAAAGTGATTGTTGGATACGACTTGCGCTGTGGTGTGAAAGTCGGGCTGCGCAAGATAATTGAAAACTATCTCGGCTGACAGATCCGCCTTGAGAGCCTGTGGCGTCAGGTTGCCTGGCCAATGAGAAAGTGTCAGCTCGGTGCCGCAATTTGCTACTCCGTCGACGATGATGTTGGCATGCTGCCCTGATTGTTCATAGGCAAGATATTGCAACCGGTTTCTCTCCACAGGATTGAGTTTTCCCTTAAACCATATATTGAGGAGTTTTCAGCTGTCGGGAAGCCGGTTGTCAGTTCTTAACTCTTAACAAATCGAACTTCTACATTTTTTACGAAAACTTGTGAAAGCGTCTGTTGATGCGGTTTTTGCTGCTGAAGATAATTTCGTGCGAGTTTCCTAATCCACAGCATAATAAAGAAACCACAACGCCTGCATGTCGTTCCAATATCTACCGTTAAAATGATGTTCCTCACATGAGATTCGGAGTTCGTAGATGAAAGCACTAGTCCTCGATAAGCCCGGTACACCGGAATCACTTTATACGTCAGATGTTGAGCAACCAAAACCAGGTCCTGGTGAGGTTCGCGTCAAAGTTTATGCAGTCGGCTTGAATCCGGTCGATTACAAATTGGCTGCGTCAGGTTACCCAGGTTGGGACTATCCAATGATCCTTGGCCTTGACGTTGCTGGCGTCATCGACGCTGTTGGCAAAGGCGTTGATGAGTGGCAGCCGGGTGACCCTGTCTATTATCACGGTGACCTCTCGAAGCCAGGCGGTTATAGCCAGTACGCGATAGTCACGACGCGCACCCTGGCGTGGTTGCCAGACGGACTCTCTTATACAGATGCAGCCGCTCTGCCTTGTGCAGGTTTCGCCGCATACCAGGCTCTTCACAGAAAGCTGCATGTGCAGAAAGACAAAACCATCCTCATTCTCGGTGGTGCGGGCGGTGTAGGCGGTTTTGCAGTGCAGCTGGCCAAACTAGCCGGGTTGAAGATCATCACCACCTGTTCTAAGCACAATGTCAACTTCGTCAAAAATCTTGGCGCTACCGAAATCATCGACTACCAGAACGAAAACGTGAAGCATGCAATCGACGAAATCACGCAGGGACGTGGCGTTGATTACATTGTAGATACTGTTTCAAGCGCCAGTGCCACAGAGGCGCTGGAGATGCTGGCATTCAACGGCGCCATCGCCTGTGTTGCCGGTATGCCTGACATCAGCAAAATCGGTGCTGGGGAAAAGGCTCTATCTGTGCATGAAGTTGCCGTTGGCGGCGCTTACGCTGCAAACGACAATCAAGCACTTGATGATCTGGCTAAGATCGGAATGGAGTTTGGCAATCTGGTAGCCAAAGGGCAAGTCAAACCTATGGTGGAAGAAGTTGTAAACCTGGAAGATATTCCAGATGCCCTCGTGCGTCTATCGATGCGTCACGTTCGCGGCAAGATTGTAGCCAAAGTGCCACAACCTCAAGAAAAAGCCTGATAAACTAAACTGGTTTGTGACCGGATTTTCCGCTCTGGTGCAAAGCTAAGTGAAAGAAGCCACCTGAAAAGGTGGCTTCTTTTTCTCTACAGTTACCAGTCTGCTTGTGATTCCAGATGTAAGCGGTTTGTCCGTAGATAAGCTTGCAATCTGGGTTCAATCGGGCTGACTAGCGAACCTTCTCGATTCTTCTTACTTCGTCTTTCACGTTTTCTGTTTTGACATGTTCGCCACCGTTGGCCTCAAGCAAGCGATGAGCTTCTTTAGTTCTGTCATCTTCCTTGTCCGCGAAAACGCCGAGCAAGATGCCGCCCTTCTCCAATTCTCCGCGGTAGAGTTCAGCTTCGTGCTCGGGGATGCCGAGTCCGACCAGACCGCCAATCAAGCCGCCGCTCAGGGCGCCTGCGCCGAATCCAGCCAGCATTGCCAACCACTGTCCTGCTGCAAACAGTCCGATGGCGGGTGCGGCCACAAGACCGGTCGCTGTCAGACCGAGTGCGATCGCTCCTAGTGCTCCGCCTACAGCTGCACCAGCTGCCAGACCCTCAGGCGCTTTGGTCGATTCGTCGACCATGAACTCACGCCCGCGAGTTGTCTCTGACATCAACAGACTGATGTCATCCTGGGAAAAACCGTGACGAATCAAATCTTCAACAGCAGTCATCGCTGCGGCACGACTGCGGAAAATCGCTGTTAATAACTTAGCCATGAAACCTCCACTTGTCGACGAGACGACTCTCGCTCGACCATATTCTGTAATTCGAATTTGCACCGGAGTTGGTGACGGAAGAGGTATCGATTCAGTTTCCATTTTGTTGAGAATAAATTGCTCGACTTCAAAATAAGTAGCAAAGAAATAGAGCATTACACTTTGGAACTTGAAGTTTAACGAGCCGTCGAAGATCTCTGGATATACCGAGGTGCTACTTATGAACACAGTGCGATCACAAACATATGTGGCTGATCTTCACGAATTGCCCAGAGATTTGAAAAGAGTTTTGAAAGTTCAATTCCGAGAATTCATTCACTTCATTGAAGATGCGCAAGACCATATTGCGCTTTTGCCAGCCACGTTCAACACGCCTGACGGCAACACACGTGAGGCTGCTTAGAACTAATCTCTGAGCGGACTAGCAAGAGAGAACGGGAATTTATCTATGGATATAGAGACCCTCGATTGTACAGGTCGGTGCTCTACATTTGAAGAAATACAAACGTAGACAGAACGAAAAGGCGCAGATCAATTGACTGCGCCTTTCCATTTATTCTGGTGCTTCTAGCGGTAGAGCCTGTCTACAAATCTGCAATTCCTTTAGCTGACTCTAAGAAAAGCGTTTTTCCACACACCATTCAACGATCAAATTCTAGTGACCGCCGCAGCATCCACCAGAGTTTGGCTTTTTAGCCTGCTCTTCTTTCTTCTCTTGCTGCTGAGCAGGTTGCTGTTGTTTTTCTTCCTTTTTTTCTTCTTTGTCTTTTGTTGCTTGGTCGCTCATTTGACACCTCCTGGGTTCACTGTTTAAGGAAGACGTATAAAATCTCAAATTGCACCGCTCGATAAATAAAATCTCGCAGCTCGCCGCATGCACTTACAGATTTGAACTCTTTTTTGACCCTGTTATATTGGGAGAAAAGGCGCTTTCAACCATTGTAACCAGCGCATCTTTTGGCATAAATCCCGTGTTCGCTGTAAGCACTTTGCCGTCTTTAAAGACAACGAAGGTAGGAATTGACGTTATACCCAGCGCCTGCGAGACCTGGGGATTCTCATCGACGTCAACCTTGAACACTTTTGCTTTGCCTGCGAACTGATTAGCCACGTCGTCGACTACTGGCGCCATGCGCTTGCACGGAGGGCACCAGGTGGCGTAGAAATCGACCAGGACGGGCTGTGAAGCTTTCAGAACGTCTGACTCGAACTTCTGGTCAGATGTAGAGGTGACTTCCACTGCATCATGAGGCGCCTTATTATCAGCGAGACTCGAACAACCACTGAGCAAAAGCGAACTGCATACTGCTGTAAGGAACCACCTTTTCATTTTCAACTCCGCTTGACTGTGCACTGAGAAAATAGACGCCTCGCAATGCATTGTGTTTCGACAAACTCCAGAGAACGGCGCATCACAACAATTTCTCAATCATTGCAGGTACAAAGTGGATACCGTTGCTAACCGCATGCGTTGGATCTATCCACTCGAAGACCCTGTCGCGCCACCTGCCAGCGTCGGGTGCGGAGTTGCGTCTTTCTGATTCGGCAACCATTTGAAAGACTCATAAATTGATTTATTCATAGCGTTTGGGTTATCGAGGGCGCCTGAAATTTTGAACGTAAACGCGCGTGGTTTGTTCTCCGGCCAGATGTTGGGCAAGATGGGCAAGCCATCAAGAACACCGAGGATGCCGCCGATACTGAACATCGGGCCAACTTTGCCAAGAAATCCTCGTGTTGATGTACGCGGAATGTTGCCGACCACATCTACTTTCAGCGTGCTGTTCTTAAAATCGATGTTGCCAGATGACTGCATGCGCAGCTCATCACCGTTGAATTGCACTGGACCAAATCGCGCCATGTCGGGGTCGGCGTTGCCGAAAGCGCATTTGAGCCCAGGTTTCAAAACAAATGTACCGGTGATGTTTTTGTAGTTTCCATCTTTGACAGGTGCAACACTCTGCAGGAAATTGTTGATGTTGAAATCAAGAATTCCGCCTTTCAAAAGATTGGCTTGATCGATGCGCCGCTGCAATAAGCTGAACCGAGTGACGCGACCGTTCTCCAGTTTGAAACTGCTCGGCTGATGTGCGCCCAGGTTGATCGTGTCGGTCTCGTCGGGTGCTGGAACTTCGAGGGTGTCGTAGACATTCTTGCCAGGACTGATGTCTGCACGGAATCGCACGTGAGACTGCAGCGTGCCTGTAATTTCGTTGGGCAAATCAAATAACTGCGTAAAAAGTAGATTGGCATCCACGCCACTTAAATCAGCGGTGCCACCAAAAATGGCTCGTTCTTGCGAAGTCCAGCCGCGCATTTTGAGTTTGCCTTTGGCGATGTCGGCAGTGATGTCTTTGAGCGAAATGTTGCGCACTCTCTCATTGGTCTTATTTGTGTAGTAGCCTGCCACCAACTTTCCTTTAAGACCTTTAACCGGCAACTTGTTCAATGTCATCGATTGAATGTTGACGTCAAATGGCGTCGATTGCCTGTCATCTGCCGCAGCCGCGTTTCCGGTTACCCACTCACTCGAACTGACGTCTCCGGTGACGTGGTAGAGCTTGTACGCCGGTACCCCGAAGTCGTTGATGTGCACCGCTCCCTTAACGGCAGGAGCCGTTGTTGGTCCCTTCATTTCGATGCTGCCGCTGATGCTGCCGTTCAGATTTTTCAAGCCACTATCTATGGTGCCAGCAGGTAAGAAGGCAATCAAGCCTTTCGCTTGTATGGGATTAGGCAAATCAAGCGTAATATCTATATCTGGTGCTTTGTCGTCAGCCACAGGGGAGTTGTACACCCCATTGATTCTGATAATGGCTTTGCCAGCCTGCAACTGCACATTTTGCAGGGCGATTTTATTGTCCTGCAAAGCCAGCGTACCAGATGCGGTGGCAGGTTCGTTTTTCGGTTTATTCAGTGTTCCAAACGGTCCCACAAAGCTAAACTCCTGGTCGGCAGGTACAGCGCCCTGAAAGACTGCTGTCACGGCTTTATCAGTGCCGGAAAGCTGAGCTGTGACCGGCAGAGGTCCAGAAGATATCAGTTCTTTGGCTGGATGCTGCTGATTCTGACCCATTACATTGAAGAAGTCATTTAAATCCACATGGGTCGACACTTTTATGTTGTAGGCCTTGGTTGCCTTATCTGCGAAGTTGGCAACTTCACCTGAAGCTGAAAAATCTGTCTTGCCGAGATTACCGGCGATGTTTTCGATTGTCAGATTTTTTCCGGTCGTTAAAAAGTGACCTTTGACGTGGTTGACAGGAAAGCCCGAAACACGCGCCGCCACTTCATCGAAGTTCATGTCGCCTGAAGCCGTAAACGCATCTCCTCTGGCAATGACGGCAAGGTGCCCACGCACCTTCCCTTTCGGTGGGCTGATGTTGAAGTAGGACATCTCTTTCAGGTAGCGGTCGCGTACGGGTTTTGGAGTATTTGGAGCGGCCAGGTAAGAGTGCAGATCACTCAGGTCGAAGTTCGGTGTATCTACAGTTAAACTGGAAATCGATGAAGAAGGCTTAGACAGATTGTCCAGTGTCAGACTGGTCTTTAACCTGCTTCGCGGACTGCTTACATCAACATCTTGCATAGCGAGAGTGTCATTTGAAAATGTGATCTTGCCGTTCATCAAGTGCACGGCGCGGCTTGAACCTAGAGGCTGGTAGGTGATGTCTCTGGGGAAGGCCGTCATCGATATCTTCGGCGCTTTTGGAGAGCCTTCCAATGTCAGATCGACCTTTTTTACGACGCCGTACAACAGCTGTTCTGCAAGCAGCGGAGACTTTACTTGCATGGCTTGCATAGCCATCTTCACGTTCGAGAGGTCGATATTTTCGGAGCGTATTTTGATGTTAACGGGTGCAGTCTGGCTTGCTCCAACCGTACCGTTCAGCCAGAATTTGCCGCCTCCTAAGTTGCCGCTGGTTTCGCGAAAATCCAGCGACTGATTGACGATGCCGATTTCGCCCCCGGTCACTTCAAATATTCGCGTTTTTGAATTGGTTGGCTGATAGTAGAGATTGATTGGTACCACTTTCAAACTGATCGAGGGGTTTTTGATTGTTCCTTTCACCTCGCCGCGAGCGCTTTTGATCTCCCCATAGAGTGTTTCTTCTTTCACTAGAGGGCTGTCGATTTTGGCTTCTTTGAGCAGTGTTTTCACATCGCTCAGATCGATGTCGTTGCTCGCTACGCGCACATCGATTTTTCCATTTGCGCCCAGCTCAGATTTGCCGTCGAGTAAGAACGTTCCCTTGCCCAGTTTTCCACTCACGTTCGTGAATGTGGCAGTTGTTCCGTCAAAGTCCACCTTACCGCCGCCCAATTCGAACAGTCGTTTAGGTTCCTTCGGCATGTAATACAGTTTTTCTGGAGTAGCATTGACGGTGATTTGAGGCATTGTGCCACTGTTGCTGAGGTCGCCTTTCAACGTTAAGAAAGCTTCTTTGACTGTTCCATACATCGGCGCGTGCACCACGGCTGGTGCAGGAAGTTTGAGGGCGTCGAGAGTTTGCCTCACCTCGTCAAGGTAAATGTGTTTGCCGTGGTAACGAACATCAGCCCTGTGGCTGGCATCAATCCATCCGTCTGCCTCGAACTGACTGCGCCCGAAGCGCCCTCTAGCTTTTTCAAAGGCGAGTTTTTCTTTAGTCAGATGAACATCGCCATTGAATGACTTGATCGCCAGTTTGCCTTCTGGATATTCGAAGTGAACATTTGTCAGTTTTAAGTCTGCTTTCTCAAAAGGAGTGGGTATTCCGTTTTGATCAGGAAGGAAAGGCAGAGGACCCGCGTGTTCTATCTTTTGCGCCGAAAGCGTGAACTTCGGCGTAGCAATGGAGGTTTTTGCTGTTACTCCTTTGTCCGGAATGCCCTCGCCAGAAAAAGAGGCGTTGATTGGTGTTCCTATATCGGGAAGCGACAACGGACCTGTGAAATCTTCGAAATCCGTAAGGACAAGACTTTTCACATTGGCATTGAAGGCGAAATGATTTTTTCTCCACTCTTTGGGATCGCCTTGCCCTGTGCCATCGATCTCGAAGTGAGTGGTGAAGTTCGGGTGTTTTAAGTCCATCGAAACGGCAAAAGGCCATCCATTTCGATAAAATGGTCGGTCCATCTTTGCCTGAATGTTATCCAGATCAAGCTGCATCTTCGGTTTGTGGATATCCGTGACATGCACTTGTCCGCCGTGAACGCCTAGATGAGAAAGATCTTTCAGTGCCGGTAGTTCAGGTAGATCTGAGAAATTCCATTTGGTATTAGTAAGCCGAGTTGCCCAGATTTCTGGATTAGTGAAATTGACGTTCGAAAGCATCAATTCTTTAGAGCGAATCAATGGAATGAGTGCGACTGCAATGTCTGTCGGACCAGCTTGTACGAACGGCTTGCCGCTCAGTTCGTTGACCGTGATTCTGTCTGCATGGAAAATGATGCCCGGCAGTCCTACGCTCCAGCGCACGCTGCCCAGATGCACCTGCCGGCGCATGTTCTGACCAATCACATACTCCAGTCGAGATTTAGACCACGTGCTGAGCACCTTTTGCAGATAGAAGTGTCCAGCTGCGTATGCGACCACAGCGACGACGCCAATTATGCTCAACACGAGCCCCCAATGCCGTTGGGGCGACCGAGCAGGGCGTTCGCTAGTTTGCGGTTGGAGGTCGATCAATGAATACCTCAGACACCGCGGCAACGGTGAGCCTTACAGTATAGGTGCACTTCCGGCGAGCCAGTGGCGATCCTTACTCTATATATTTTCGACTAGTGAAAAGGCGGCTAAGTTCCCGCTAAGCTTCAATTGCCGCGCTAGTAAATGCAGCTTTTCTAACTTGCAATTGGCTATTGCCGACGGGAACTACCGATGCCGGAAACCGTCATCCAACCAAAGCTCACTGTTAGTTAATGGAGACTGAAGATATGTTTGGAACTATTCGAAAGGTGATATCTTTTGTGACGCTCGTCACAACGTTGATTGTCGCTGTCAGGGAGTTGAAAGTAGCTGTTGATGGCTTCCGGAACTCGAGTCGATCTAGCAAAAACAGCTCTGACGCCGCTACCAGTCGGGCATAAGTCTTCTTGTTTTTTGCGAATTTTGCCCCTTGCTCGTTGCCTGGGGTTGTCATGCTGCGTCCAATTACGAGGATTAGAGAATGGAAACATGTAAGGGCATGAAGGCGATGGTGCTCGCAGCCGGTGTAGGTTCGCGATTGGACCCATTGACAAGGTTGACGCCGAAGCCTCTCGTCCCGCTGGCAAACAGACCTGTGATGGAGCACATACTGGCGCTGCTCAGACGACACAACATCACAGACATCGTCTCCAACGTTCATCATTTGCCAGAGCAAGTACCGACATATTTTGCAGATGGCGCCAGACTGGGCATGAATCTGACCTATAAGCACGAGAAGACACTCTCAGGAGATGCGGGCGGCGTGCGCTCGTGCCGTTCCATTTTGCAAGACGGAACTTTTCTTGTAATCATGGGCGACCTGATCACAGACGCTGATATCTCGTACGTGGTCGAACAGCACAAGACTAAGGGGGCGATTGCCACGATTGCACTGCAGAAGGTGGCAGATGTGCGTCACTTCGGCGTCGCCGTGACTGACTCTGATTCATTCATCAAAGGGTTTCAAGAGAAGCCGTCTCCCGAAGAGGCAATATCGGACCTGGCTTCGACAGGCATTTACGTGCTCGAGCCGGAAGTGTTCGACCACATGCCGATTGACGGTTCTTATGGTTTCGGGCGTCAGTTATTTCCCTCTCTCGTTGAAAAAGGTTTGCCCGTTCTGGGTGTCCAGGTTTTCGGCTACTGGTCGGATATCGGCACGATGGAAAATTACAGAACATCAAGTTTTGACGCGCTCAAAGGCTTAATCGATATCGAGATTCCTGGGCGGGAAACCAGTCAGGGCTGGTTCGACACTGGCTCATCGGTGGCGGCGAACTGCGAGATCGATGGACGGGTCGTGCTCGGCAAGAACAGTCGCGTGGATAGCGGCGTGTCGTTAAGAGGAAACGTGATCATCGGCGACAATTGCCACATCAAGTCTGGCGCAGTGCTTGAAAATACGATTATGTGGTCGGGAGTGACTGTCGGAGTCAATTCCATTCTCATCGACTCGATTCTTGGTGATAACGTCGACGTCGCCGACCAGACTGTGCTGACAGGAGAAGTGACAACCGATTCCATCAGACCACTTGTAGCCTCTCAGCTTTCGCGCGAACGCATGGTTTTGCCGCAACTGCAGCAGTCAATCGCACTTCGGTAGTTGACGGCTTAACTTGCATTAAATTCTCCAGGCGACTCGACTACTTCCTCTTAATCGAGGTAGGATCTATATAGTCACTGATAGTCGACGTCGTTGCGCTGTCCGTTAGTCAGCAGACATTTCTGGTGGTTTAGATGGAAGAACTTTCGCAGCCACAGAAATTGAAGACGATCAATCGCAGTCTACCGATCGCTGATCCGAAAGAATCAGCAAATAGAGGAACTGTTTCTATTAACAAGAGCGAAGCAAATGATGAACGTCTCCTGGGCGATCAATCACCCCAGGCAGGGCTTTTCAAAACGTTTTTCAATGACTGCTCCGCGCCCTGTTTCGTCAAAGACGACCAGGGCTGTTATGTATTCATAAATGACGAATTCGAACGTCAATTCGGCGTCAATCGCAACAGCTTCCTTGGCACTACTGCAGCTTCTTGGATCGGCGAAGAAACTGCTAAGAAAATTCGACTGCGTGATTTCGAGGTTCTGACCGACCGTGTCACTTCATCTGAGCACGAAGTGCTGCCCAATGCAGATGGAATTCAGCGAAATTGGATCGTGCATAGATTTCCCATTTTTGATTCGCGTCGGCGCTGTTTTCTTGGTGGTATCGCATTTGATATCACAACCGAAAAGCAGAAAGAAGATCAGATGCGTGAGAAGAGTGAGTTGCTCGAGCTGATTTTGAATAACATTGGTGACCCGGTTATAGCTGTCGATCAGAGCGGCTCTCTTTTGCTTTTCAATCCCGCTGCAATCAAGCTGCACGGACTAGACAGTGCCAGAGGCAAATACGGGCTCTTCATGCCTGATAAAGTGACTCGTTACGCTCAAGACGAACTGCCTCTGGCTCGCGCCATCAGAGGCGAAGAGGTGCGAGATCTGGAGCTGTTCGTACGAACTCCATATCACAACGAAGGCATCACAGTTAGTGCCAGCGCTCAACCGTTGAAAGATAAGGATGGTAAGCTGCGAGGTGGAGCGGCGGTGCTCAGAGATATCACGCCGCGAAAACAAGTTGAAGAGGCGTTGCTCTCCGCACGCGACGAAGCCCTTGCTGCCTCTGAGCTGAAATCCCAGTTTGTCTCGAACATAAGTCACGAGTTGCGCACGCCCATGAGCGGCGTGCTGGGCATGACCGAATTGCTGCTCGAGATGGGGCTCGAACCAGAACAAAAGGAACTGGCGACCTACATTTACGAGTCGGCACAGAATTTATTGAAAGTAGTCAATGAACTACTCGATTTTTCACGCCTGGAAGCCGGCAAGTTGTACATAGAAAAGGTGCCAGTCAACGTCTATGAAATGGTTGAATCGTGTATCCAGAACATATCAGCAGCAGCTGTTGTCAAAAATATTTCCCTGTCATCGCACATCGATGAGGGTATTCCGCGCTTGATGATGGGCGACAAGCTGCGCATTCAGCAAGTGTTGAATAACATCAGCTCAAACGCCATCAAGTTCACTGAAAAAGGTTCGATAAGAATCGAAGTTACCGAAGGGCGAGCCTTCGTTGGTGGCATGATGGTGCGATTCACAATAAGCGACACCGGAATTGGTATCGACCAAGCTCAGCAGGAAACTTTATTTCAGCCGTTCGTTCAGGTGGACGGCTCAAATACGAGGAAGTATGGCGGCGTCGGATTGGGATTATCAATTTGCCGACGCTTAATCAAACTCATGTCGGGCGATATTGGTGTATTCTCTGTAGTTGGAAAAGGCTCGGATTTCTGGTTCGAAGTTCCCCTCGAGGTTGTTAAAGAGGCTACATGAGCGGCAATGCAAAAGTAATTCTGGTGGTCGAGGATGACGAAACACTTCGTCTATTGGCTACAAAGCAACTGGCAAAACTCGGGTTTGAGGGTCATGCGGTAGCAGACGGCAGCGAAGCTGTTGAGAAAGCCTCTACGGTTGATTATTCCTTGATTCTGATGGACATCCAGATGCCTCGAATGGACGGTATCGAAGCGACCAGCGCTATTCGGCAGCTGGAGACTTCCAAAAAAAATCCGCGCGTGCCAATTATCGCTATGACAGCCAACCCCGACAGACAACGTTGTCTCGACGCCGGAATGGACGACTTCATCTTTAAACCCGTTATGCTCGGGCAACTGAGAGAGTTACTCGACCGCTGGTTACCAGCCGCTAGCTAGAAAGCCTCACAGAGTGGCACTCTCAGCTATCCACAGGATGCGTGGTCCGGGAACTTTTCGACGCTCAAAACGACAATCATTTAGTAAAGGCATATTAAGTGATGAGGATAGGAGCATGGGAGAAGATGCTCATGGCAGTGCAGAGTTGATCAACCAACTGCGCGCCGATTACGGTCACATCAAAGCACTTATGGTCCGACTTGAAACAGCAGATAAGGCTGAGCAGGACCACGTGCTCGCTGACCTCTTTCTAGATCTGCGTATTTTGTCGGCGCTCGAGCAAAAGTTTTTATATCCTTCCCTGTCACAAATAGTCGACGAGAAACAGATCTCTGAGCTGCGCAGAGAGCTCTACTCGATGCTCACCCTCATGCTTGAGCTCGAAAGCACATACGCGAGCGAGGCACCTTTAGAATCGACTTTGTCGCTTCTGTCAGAGCGCTTCGACCAGCATGTGAGAAAGGATGAAGGGCTCTTCAGTCAGATGGAGAAGTGGGCTGTCGATTGGCGCACGCAACTGGTCTCTGTGGCGGAAAAAATGGAAATTTATCGAGTCGAGCTCAAACAGCAGTTGTGCCGAAGACTCAGCGATTGCTCCGGTGAAAGTCCGTTCAAATCTAATTTAACGATTCGTCGGCGCTGCGCTTAGTGCTGAGACGTTACTGGGCAAAACCATTTGGATACTTGTCTTTCTCAGACCAGGGTGACAGGTTGCAGGCAGGCTATTAGTGATGACCGAAGAGCCGAAAAAGAAAGTACTTCTAGTCGAAGACAATATCGTCAATCAAAAACTGGCGACGTTGCTTTTGCAGCAAATAGGTTTGCTCGTCGATGTCGTAGACTCGGGCAAAAAGGCGGTGCAAGCCGTTGAGAAAGAAATCTACGCCGTCATTCTAATGGACTGCCAGATGCCCGAAATGGACGGTTTTGAAGCTACCAAAGCAATTCGTAAACTGGAGACGCTGCGGGGCAGCTATACCCCGATTGTGGCTCTGACTGCGTTGTCTATGGTCGGCGACAAAGAAAGATGCATTGCCTCTGGGATGGATGATTATATTTCCAAGCCAATCGACAGGCAGATGCTCAAAATAAAATTGAACCACTGGTTGCGAAAAGAGATAGTTTTGAAGAATCAAGAACTGGCGAGAAAGTACTCTCAGCCAGAATTAGCCTCTGAAGAGCAGCCCATTGATCTGACTGAATTGCGTGATTATTACGGCGATGATTTAAGTGACGTTCTCAATACCTTTGTGCAGGACAGCGAGAAACTGATTGCCGAAATAAATCGCGCCGTCAGGCATTGTGAAAGCGAGCATTTAGCCTACTTTGCGCATGAACTCAAAGGTTCAAGCGCTTCTGTCGGAGCCAAGAGCGTTGCTAAAATTTGCCTGTTTCTTGAGCGTGCCGCCGGACTCCATGACTGGCGAGATGCCATGGAAAGCTATACTGCGCTCTCCATGTCGTTTGAGCGAGTGAAAGACTTCATCAAGTCGCAGAAGTCGGCTTCTCACGAAGAGGTAATTCTGCCAAGAACAAAGTGGCAATCAAAGTAATCGTAAGCAGCAAACCGTACAGCAAAAATATCGTATCGATTGAATAGACCAGGGAGTCTTTCACAATCGAGAGAGTCGAGAATATTTGCTCTTTCGAGTAATTTTGTATTTCCAACCCCTTATTTAATTTCGACGTCTCGAGCGGATTGTGCAACAAAAGTTGCGCGGCAGGGCTGAGGGCTGCAATCGCGTCGCTGCTGAGTTTTAATCTTGCCTGGTACAGCGCCAGCATCAACGTGCCGAACACAGCGACACCGGTGGTGCCACCAACTGAGCGGAAAAATTGGCTGAAACCGGTGACTGCCCCGATGTCACTTTCGCTGACAGCATTTTGAATGACAACTGTATAAATGGGTAGCAATAAACCGAGGCCCGCGCCCACAAGAATCATGTTGAAGAGCATGTAGGGAATTGAACTTGCAGGCTCGATTCGAGCCAGCATGAAGGTGCCAACTGTCATGCACGTCAAACCGGAATAAATGACAGGTTTGTATCTCTTAGATTTCGACATCCAGTAACCACCGACGATACTGGTTATGGCCACAACTACTATCAGCGGTGTCAAAAGTGTGCCTGACTTCGCGGCCGACATGCCCACCACGCTCTGAAAAAAGATGGGCAAAAGCATGACTGAACCGAACATTCCGATGCCTGTGACGAACACTGAAAGGCAAGAAATTGTCACAACCCGATTGGCAAACAATCTCACATCCATGAAAGGATTGGCTGTTCTCAATTCATATCTGACAAATTTGACACCCATACCCGCGGCGGTCACCATTGCGCCAATCACAGGCAAACTGCCCCACCCCAGCGACCCCGTCCAGCTGAGACCCAGTAGAAGCGGAACGAATGAACCGATAAATAGCAATACACCGGGCCAATCAAGCTTGTTTCCTGATGCCGTTTTACGGTCTGATGGAAAAGCCAGATGAAAGACGATGACAGCCAGCAAACCGATCGGAATATTCATGAAAAACAGCCATCGCCAGCTGTGATGGTCGCTCACATAGCCGCCCAGAGTCGGTCCAACGATAGACGCTAGCGCGAACACAGCTGCAAAATGGCCCTGATATTTGCCGCGCTCTGCTGCTGGAAATAAGTCTCCAACCACTGAAAAGCATAGACCAAGCACGATGCCTGCACCCAGACCCTGCAGGGCGCGGGTGATGATGAACTGGTTCATGGGATCGATAATTGCGCCGAAACTAACCAGTCCCGCGCAGCCACAAAGTGTCGAGGCGAAAACGAATAACAACACACCGGCAATTAGAAGTTGCTTTCGTCCAAAGATATCCGACAATCTTCCAAACACCGGAATCGAGATGGTCGAGGTGAGCAGGTAAGCAGATGTCGCCCAGGCATAGCGGTCAAAGCCGCCCAGACTTGTGACGATTCGCGGCATGGCAGTGCTGATGATGGTTTGATCGATGGCTGCCAGAAGCAGCATCAACTGCAGCCCAAAAATTATTGCAGCAAAGTTGATTTTTCGGTCGGCTTTTTTGCCCGCTTCAATTTTCTGCTCTGAGATCATAATTTCCGAGTCGATGCGAACCACCGGCTGGTGGCGCACCGTTGACTGTTCTCACCATTTCGCAAAAGCGAGGTAACAGTGCCTCGGCACTGAATACGTTGTGAACGGAGTTAGCTAATTTTTGCAACTCTTCTTGAGCTGGTGGGTGATCTTTGATTTCTTGCAACTTGGCTGCCAGAGCGCCGGGCCTGGAGATATCCGTCATATATTTCTCATCGGCAAGAACAAATCTGCTGGCAGGATGGCTATGAGCTACGACCGGCACCTGCGCCAGAGCAGCTTCTGCCATGGCGTTACCGAGACCCTCGTTAACGCTGGGCAGAACGAAAGCATCAGCGGCTTGCAACGCCTCGTGCACTTTGGCTTCAGGCAAGGTGAGCCACTGAACTCGCTGAGGTAATTTTTCTTCGGCGAGTTTACGTAGATAATGAATGTCTGGTTCGGGATGTCCGCAAAGCATGAGCTTCACGTTTGGATCGGGTAATTGCGCCACTTCTTCGATTAAATAATCGATGCGCTTGTGGTAGCGATTCCAGGCGGCGACGCAGATGACAATCCAATCAGTATCCGTATATCCAAACTGCGCACGCAGTTCCTGCCGCGGCCGGGGCGACTTCTGGAAATACATGAAGTTTGTCAGTGTCAAATTTTTCTCTGATGGCAGACCGAATTTGATCGCATCTGCATACGATTCGGGCTGCAGGTGTTGTATGTAGTCAAAATCTTTGTAGGTGGGAGGATTGAAGGCGCCGCCATTAGCAAAGATGACTTTGTATTTGAACCCGAACATTTTTCTGTAAGCATCCAGAAAATAACCGAATGGCACTTCTTTAGTCCAGATGACATCCGGCTTGAAGCTAAACAGCTCTGGCAACAGCGAGATGGCAAAGGATATCTGTTCTACACCGTAAGCGAATTCCCAGAAACGCCGATCGTTAATCGGGCTGAACAGATTGAGCGGCGATCGTTGTACTTCATCGCGCGGAATGTTCCAGACGAACCTGGCGCCCTCGTGCTTGCCACCACTGTAGAGACGCACGTCAAAATCGCTTTTTTCTTTCAGCGTTTTGTACAGCCGTGCCGTAGAGACTTCAAATCCGCGGTTGACGTTGCCGAGACCGCAGCTGATTAGAGCTAATTTGATCTTGTTGGATCCCATAAAACTTCAATTGATACTCGCTGATTGTAAAGCGTGGAGCTGACTTTCATATAGATCAGTCCACTAATAATGTTCAGCATGACGGTCAATAACCAAACCAGTTCCCGAAATCGGCGATTGTGTCGTTTCGCACTTCTTTGATGAGTTGAAACATTGAAACTTACTGAGGTCGACTTGCGTCCCATCAAACGCAACAGTTCATTTAGTGACAGTTAAGAGGTTCGAAGCATGGACATTTTTGAATATTTGGCAGCAGAGCATAACGATATCGAAGCGAAGTTAATCGAACTGACTGACAACTACGACACCTGGTCTCGCGAGCAAGTCTTCGATCGCGTAAAAGTTGTCTGTGACGCCATTATGGGTCATCTGAAGAAGCAGGAGAACATTCTCCTCAACAATCTCTCTAAGACCGCAGACCTCATGCCTCTGATGGAAGATGCGCAGGTTGACCGTGCCAAAGTCGAAGAAGAGATTGGACAGCTTGTCATGGTGCACGTAGACGAGCCAGGTTACGAGGAGTACTTGTCAAACCTTCTCAGAGTCATCGAAGAACACATCGCCTTTTCCAAGTCTTTCTATGAAAAATTGAGAGCTAACGCGAATCCTGGCGAGTTGAAGAAAATCAATCAATCGCTCAGTGACATGGTATTGCATACATCTGAATACAACGCTATTCAAACTCAGGCATAGAGCACGAGACCGGCTCGCATAGCCAGGACCAGAGGTGCTAGCAGCGTAGAGGTGCTAGCAGCGAAAAGTGCCAGTGCTCACTCGATGTCAGGCACGTATCGCTTGAGTAGCTCATGGAAGTGGCTCACACCCTGTTCCCAGCGAGGTGCATAACGTCCACGCCTGTAAAAGCGTGATTTTACGCCCTTTTGCACTTTTTCGACTATTTCTTCGTCTTCCCTCTCAACGCGGTCGAGCGCGGCGCCTGCGCCCAACGCCCGTTTGGATTGATCGAACACATACGGCAGGAAAACAACTTTTGTAAGCTCCTGCGCGAGTGGCTCGACAACATTGATCGATAGACCCCACGGGTAGAAGTTGAACATCATGTTGGGGAACAGAAAGTAGTAATAACCGCCAATTTTCTGCCCGCAGTCGGGTGAAGATGGTGGCAGATCGAAACTTTCCTGTGCACCAGATGCGATACCGATTTGCAAATTAGAGTATTTGTAGATTTCCGAACGGTAATCTTTGATATCAAGAGCGGTGGCAAGGTCAGGGTGCACATAGGGAATGTGCATACCTTCCAGGTAGTTCTCGCAATAGAGCGCCCAGTTTGCTTTTACGAGATATTCACGGGCGCCGGTTGAATCGAAAAGAAATTTTTCCAGTGGCAACCAACCCAATCTTGCATCCATATCCGCCACCAGGTCTTCCAGCGGGAAAAGTTGATCGGTTCTGGATGCGTTGGCGAAAAGCATCGTTTTCCAACTGCCAAAAGGTACAGCCGGCAAATCATCAGAGGGCGATGGGAAGTTGAGAGCATCTTCAAAACCCGGTGCTGATGCGAAAGTTCCGTCTAAATTGAAACGTCGTCCGTGATATCGGCAGCGCAGCGAACTGACATGGCATTCTCCTTCCGTCAGCATATTGCCTCGGTGCGTACAGACGTTGGAAAGACAGTGAATGCGATCGTCGCTGTCGCGCGTTAGCAAAATAGGTTCACTCAAGCACCCATCCAGTATGGTGATTGGAAGAGCATGCCCAGGCGCTTTCAAGCGCGCGCTGTCAGTAATAAACTGCCAACTGCGAGCAAATATATTTTCTCGCACATGAGCGAAGAGTTTTTCATTTCGGTAAAAATCTGCCGAAATAGTGAACGCGCTGGCAATATCTTTTCGTTCCAAGTGACGCTCGACTCTGTATGTGTTTTAAAGCGACCCTGTGCCTATGGGGGAAGTTTTCCGGCGCAGCATATCTTTCAATTGCCAGGCCAGATCGGCATTGCGACCCGCCAGTCGATTTTGCAGTCTTTCCAGCCTGTCGGCAATTTCTGTATTACCAGGGCTCAGTGAGTGGGCCTGACTGAGGTATTTCAAAGCTTCGTCGTATTGTTGGAAATACAGCTCCAGATCGTTTGCCAGCCTGTAAGCGGCATTCGCCTGCGTTGGATCGACTTGGTAGGATCTGTAGAATTGCACGGCCGCAAGTTCGTGAAAACCATAAAAGTCAAACATCTCGCCAAGCACATAGTGCCAGCGGCTGTTATTCACCTGGCGATCGAGTTTTTCGACTATTTTAGGTGCCTCAGCCCGCACGAAGTCTTTTGGCAGCCCTGATATCGTCGTGGCTACGAGCCACTGGGTTTCGCGGTCGGGATCTGTGACACGACTGGCGAGAGCCAGTGCCACCAGTGATGGTTCCAACGCCGTATGTAAATCATTGTTCGCCAGACTTGCCTGAGTCAATTTTTTTGCGTAGTCGGTTTGCAGTGGAAAGGCGATGTAGGCATTTTTTAGGTATGGAAGGGCTTGCTTGTATTTGCGCATTGCAAAGAGTGCTTGCCCTTTGATGGCATTGCCCAGTGGGTATTCTGGATTTCTCGCCAGATCGTTGTCCACGAGCATCGATGCTAGTGCTGCACGATTCTCACGCAATTGGATCTCGGCTTGCGCTGTGCCCATACCGAAAAATGCGGGTCCCGACTTCATTACTTCATTGAGCTTTTGCTCTGCTTGCTTGATGTCACCTTTAGCCAGATAGTAGTTGCCCATCCAGAATTTGATTTCGCGGTCGTTAGGAAAGCGTTTGTCTGCTTCTTTCAAAAGCCTCATTGCGGCCTCCTTTTGACCTACACCGATTTCAGCTTTGACAAGCTCAACGATCGCTTTCGGGCTGTCTGGACCGTATTGAACCGCCAGTTGATACTGCTCGATTGCTTGCATCGGCATGCCGACCCGGTCGAGGGTATTACCCATGACCAGGCGGGTGAAATAGTCTTTTGGATATTTGTCGACAAGCCCCTGAACTTGCGAAACAACGGCTTCGTTAGGGCGTTTCGCCTCGTTGTCTTTGAGAATTTTGTTGAGAATGTCTTTGTCTTGATTACTGAGAGCTTGGCTATATGCTGGATATGCGTGCAGTGATATAGAAGCCGCAAAAAGTAAAATCGCTAAACGAATGGAACGGTTATTTTGTTTCAATTCAGTCCTGCTCTGGTTGTGGGGCAAAATTATAATAGCTTAATGAATTGTCGAAATGCCCAAGTGCCGCACTAGGTTTACCTCTTCAATTCTAGCCCCTTGCAAACTTCTCGCGTTCGGGTGAATTTTGTAAGCCATCACAGAGGTACCGCTTAAGCCATTTCAGCATGGGTATAATTAGATTACCTTTAGATTTCTTCATAGGCTTAAAAGTCGCCTGGCTCTTGAGCTTGCGACGCGCAAACCGGTAACCTGTTTATCGAAGACTGTTCACTCGACGGAGAGTACATGAAGTTTTATCGGAACAAAAAAGGCGGTTCAGGAACTGTCGAATTAGCTCCTGCTTTAGTAGTCATTTTCATCGTCATCCTCATTCCGATGTTGGATTTGCTTTACCTCGGACTGGCGTATGCTGCAGGATGGTACTGCAATCATCTCGTGGTCAGAGAAGTTGCTTGCCGCGATCCCGTAGTGACGCCGCCACCAGCCAACTCGCCTGGCACCGCCGCCGGCGACGCCACCGCAGCGTGGGCTGCGACAGGTCTGGCTAAGTTCATCGGCGCCGGTTCTGGAGCAGTTGTAAACACGATCTCCTTCACTCCGAATCCGACCAATCCGGCAGCAGGTCCAGTTTCCTGCACCGTTGGAACTGTGATCACCGTGCAACCCTTTCTGCCAATTCCATTTTTCATGAAAGTACAGGGTATGAACCAGCCGGTAGCATTTGCATACTCTGCCGAACGTCCGCAAGAAGAAAAGGGCATCAAGTAGTCATCTGACAATACAAGGGGTACGAGGGCAATGTCGTTTCGAGAACGCAAGGAAAGAGGAAGCAGTATCGTTGAAACAGCTGCTGGTCTGATTCTGCTTATACCAATTGTTTTGTTTCTGGTGGACGTCGCTGCCATGGTAGTGGCGCAAACCGAAAATGACAAACTTGCTAAAGCGTGTGCCCGTGCTGCTGCAGAATATCCAGCCAACGACCCGCAAGCTGTGACGGCTGCTCAGAACGTGTATAACAACCAGCGAAATTCCAACTTGCTCAAGACGGCGGCGTTTGGCGCCTCCAGTGGCTCTCCCACGTATCTGGCTCCAGGCATGGTCACATGTAAGACTACGATCACCTGTACATTGCCGGTGCCCGTACCGCTGGTAGGCAATTCCTCTGTCGCGTTCAATGCCGTTGCGACTGAACCGATTGTTGGTGAATTGCCGTAAGCGATTGCTTATTTCCGGTTTCCGGAAGTTGCCGCACTCAGTGCTCTAAAATTTCGTCGCCAATCTTCGGCACAAGGACCGTAGGCGCCCGGTCGATGGCATTATCTTCAATTGACACGAATTTCACTTCCGGTACTGTCTCCTGGGCTTTAGCCAGAAGCGCCTTTTGCGTGGTTTTGCTCGAATCATAAAGCACAACGGCGGCGTAAGGAGACTGCAATTGTACGGCCGCCTTGATTGAACCGGGCACACTGGTGATGCGCTTTTGAATACCAAGCAGGCAGACCGCGCAACTCTTACCGGTTATTTTGAAATCCAGCCTGTGCAGCGCTTTCGGGTTGTAGGCGGGTGTCTTGCTTTCGGCAGTCGAAGAGACCATGCCGTTTTTGTCTTTCGTCACTGCAGCGCCAGACTTTGTTTTCAGTGGTGCCGCCGCTGGTGCCGGAGCCGCACTGGCTCCAACGCTATTGATTGAAGCTGTACAAACCATTGCGACAGCCAATAATTTGCCCTGCTCGATTTTTCCCATTTTCAAAATCCCTGGCGGTGAAGACAAATTCAGTTTAACTCATACCTGCTTCGGGCGCAGTCCAATCTTCCCTCTGCTTAAGTGCTCTTGCGATTGATTCCTCATATGGGGGTCTTAGCACGCCGCACTCGGTGATGATGCCTTGAATCAACTTGGCTGGGGTGACGTCGAATGCCGGATTGTAGACTGCCACTCCCTCCATGCTTGTCTGCACGCCATTGAAGCTTGTGATTTCTGAGCTGTGTCTTTCTTCAATTGGAATGTACTTGCCCGATTTTATATGCGGATCGATTGTCGATATCGGCGCTGCGATGTAAAACGGGACGTCGTGATAATTAGCCACCACTGCCAGATTATAAGTTCCGATCTTATTGGCTGAATCGCCGTTTGCCGCAATGCGGTCCGCTCCGGTGACGACCATTTGAACTTTGCCGTCTGCCATGAGATGACCAGACATCGAATCGCAAATCAATGTGGCGGGAATTTTGTCTTGATGCAACTCCCACACCGTCAGCTTGGAGCCCTGATTTCTCGGTCTTGTTTCATCAACATAGACCGAAGGGTTGAGCCCTTTCAGAGCAGCCGAGCGAATAACACCAAGGGCGGTGCCCCAACCGCATGTAGCCAGAGAGCCGGCGTTGCAGTGCGTCATGATGGCGGCGTTTTGTGGCACCAGTTGCGCACCGTAGTCGCTCAAGACTCGATTGGTGTCGATGTGCTCTTTGAGCATGCTTTTGGCGCCGTCCAGGGCTCTTTCAGCCATGGCTCGCACATCGCAATCTACATTAGTGTTGCCGAAACGATCCACGTCCAGATAAAGTTTGTCTGTCGCCCAACGTAAATTGACCGCGGTGGGTCGAGTGGCTTGCAGTCTCAGCCTTACTGCATTCAAGTGTTTGAGAAAGTCAGCTTTGAGAAGAGATTTTTCGCCAGGTAACTTGCTTGATTCTCGGCTGGTTCTCACTGCTTCCATGGCCAGACCAAACGCTGCTGCCACCCCTATCGAAGGGGCACCTCTGACTACCATGTCTTCGATGGCGAAGCACATATCATCTAAAGAGGTGGCATCGAACATTTCAAGTTTGTAGGGGAGTTGTCGCTGGTCGACGAGCAGTACGCGCTCGCCATCAAGAACCAGTGGCAGAACCCCGATATCAAGCTTTTGCGAAGAGTCTACTGTCATGAATTCTCTGGTTGGGGAGGCTTGGGACAAGAATATCCTAAGAAAATGGCGCTGTCAGCATTTGCTCACAGCGCCATCAAGTTATTTCTTTCAGTCGACCTATTTAGGACCTCTAGCTCTCAAAAACTCTGGGATATCGAGAAGATCGCTGGCGGCCTTTCTGATTTCATCTTTTCCGTTCGAGTTCGCTTGAGGAGCCGGTTGTTGGCGTTCTTGCTGAATCTGCTGTCTGACTACTGGTGGCGTAGTTCTCGCCGCATGTGTTGGATACGGTGGCTGTTGAGAAACCATATCGAATCCAGTTGCAATGACTGTGATCAACACTTCGCCGTGCAGTCTGTCGTCAAGCACAGCACCAAAGATGATGTTGGCATCGTCTGAGACTGCAGAGTAGATTACGTTCGCTGCTTCCTGCACTTCGTGCAGTGTCAGGTCTGGTCCACCTGTGACGCTAAAGATAACTCCGGAGGCACCGTCTATGGTGGTTTCAAGCAAGGGGCTGTTGATGGCATTGCGTGCCGCTTCAACGGCTCGGCCTTCACCTGTAGCGCGACCGACGCCCATTAGAGCTGAACCAGCTGTCTGCATGACAGCTTTGACGTCTGCAAAGTCTACGTTGATCAATCCAGGCACAGTGATGATGTCTGAAATACCCTGAACACCTTGCATCAATACTTTGTCTGCTTCAACGAAAGCTTCTTGCATTGAAGCACGGTGATCGACAACTTCCAGCAATCGCTGGTTTGGAATGACAATCAACGTGTCGACGCGTGACTTGATTTCGTTGATACCGAGGTCAGCCTGGTTGCTGCGACGCTTTCCTTCAAAAAGGAATGGTCTTGAGACAACTCCCACTGTCAGCGCACCTTGCTCTTTGGCAACTTCTGCAACGATTGGAGCGGCACCAGTTCCGGTACCACCGCCCATGCCTGCTGCGATGAAAACCATGTCAGCACCTTGCAGTGCTGCAGCTATTTCTTCGCGACTTTCTTCTGCTGCTTTAGTGCCAACGCTAGGATTACCGCCCGCTCCGAGTCCCCGAGTCAGCTTGCTTCCGATTTGCAAGCGGTTTTTCGCTGATGCCAGGTCAAGGGCTTGAGCGTCTGTATTGCAAGACCAGAACTCAACTCCATTCAACCCCGCAGCGATCATTCTGTTAGTAGCATTGGAGCCTGCGCCGCCTACACCAATTACTTTGATGTTGGCTTTGACTTCCAATCTGTTGTTCTTGTCGGTTTGTTCCGATCGGTCAAGCACAGCTCGTGAACCTCGTATAGGTCTTTAAATGGTTGTATATACAATCGATGTAAATTGGACTCGCTTGTAGAAGCGCTTAACGAAGCGATATTTCGCTTGCGACAAGTAACCCTTTTGTCATCGTTCCGGTAATGTTAGAGCGTATCTACCTTATTTGCAAGGTACTAAAGGCCTTATGTCTTTAAGCTTTTTACAGTAATAGAGCCAGCCCATGATTACTTGGAAGGGTTGCCAGTACCAAGGTGAACAGCGGCAGGGCTACCCCATAAAGCCAGGCGCCTGCATATAAGATTTTGTTGACCCAAGCTACTTCGCTTTATCGGAGGCCGCTTTGATTTTTTCAAGAGTGGTCTTGCACTGCTTGTTGTCGGGCGCTAAGTCACAGGCCGCCTGCGCATATTTGAGCGCTTCGGGAAATTTTCCGCTTGAGGCTGTGACGCCGGCCAAAATGCGAAATGCTTCAGGATTTTTTTTATCCAGCTCAACACTCCGTTGCAAACTGGTCAACGCATTTTGCGGATCTCCCTTCATCGCATATGCAGTGCCTATATAAAAGAGTGCGTCAGAATCGTTTGGTGCCAGCGCCAGCGCTTTCTTCTCTTCTACTATCTGACCGTCTAGATCACCTTTCATTCCCAGCGAGGCTCCGAGGTCGCGGTGAGCGGCAGCGTTTTGACCGTTCAATTTGATTGCCTGTCTGAACTCGGCAATCGACTCATCGGTCTGCTGGGCTCGATTGAGCACCTGACCGAGCTTGTAGTGCACGTCAGAATTTTCTGGATCAAGCTTAACGGCTTTATTCAAGGCTTCCAGCGATCCTTTGACGTCATTTTTTCGAATCAATGTGCGGGCCAGACCCATGTATCCTTCCGAATTTTCCGGGCTTAATTTGATTGCCGCTTTGAACTGCTCCTCGGCACCGGCGATGTCGCCTGACGTCAGGAAGGCGCGCCCCAGGCTCAATCTGGTCTGCGGGTTGTTTGGATTGGCTGCAATGCCTGCTTTGAAGCGGATGATGGCATTTTTTATATCGTTTTCGTCTTGCTCGTTGTTTGCCATCGCAACTGGTGATGCGAATCCTGCTACAAGCAGAGTTCCTAACAACGCTTTTACCGGATCTAATTTCATTTTGAACACTACCTCGTTGTAAACGCGCCTGGTAAAGAAGCGGTTTTTTGTTTGAGCAGATTGGTTAGAACTGCGCGGCAGGCTGGGTCTTTTGGATTAATTTGAATCGCCTTGCGGTAAGCCTCAAGTGAATCACCTTTCTGCCCGAGCCCGTTGTAAGCATCTCCCAGAGCCAAGTAAGCCCAGTGGTTATTTGGAAACAACTGAATAGCACGCTTTTCAATTAAAGCAGCATTTTTGTAATCTTTCCTGGCAAGAAAACATTTACCAAGTCCCATAAAGGCTAGCGAGTGATTTGGTGCCAGAGCGATAGTTTTCTTATAGGCATCGGCCGCCTGATCGGTTTGGCCCTGGAGTTGCAACGCAACGGCCAGGTTGTAGATGGCTTCCACGCTTCTGGGTTGCGCTTTGACAATGATAGAGAATTGTTCGGCTGCAGCATCGATGTATCCCAGTTGCTCGAGACATATGGCGTAGTTGCCGCGCACGTTGTTGTCTGCAGGCACCATATCAAGTACCTGTTTCAATTGCCCGCCTGCTTCATCCCAGCTGCCACGTTTCATGAGAATGACTGCGATTTCAGAACGTGTTTCAGAGTTTTTCGGACTCAATTTCAATGACTCGAATAGCGCTGAAAGGGCTCGCTCCTGATCGCCAGCTCTTGAAAGTGCTTTGCCCAGCTCAAGCTTCGCCTCAGGGCTATCTGGCTTGGCCTCGACTGCTTGCTGAAAGAAAGATATTGCTTGCGAATATGCTTTCTGACTACTGCATGTTTTTCCAGACTGCATAAGCTGCGCAAAATTGCCAAGCGGCATTGCCTGAACATCTTGCTGATAGCAAGCACCGCCTGTAAGCGCAAGCACCAGCGAAGCAAATAATGGCAAAGTAGATCGAAAAAGTTTTGGCACGAAGTCATTATATGAGAGCGGCACAGCTTAAAGCACCAATATATTAGTAACCCAATTTAAGTTGCTCACAGACAACGCCAAACGATTAGCGGGGTGTCGATTCGGGCATTTCTTCCAAAACAATGGCAAAATAAAACCATCTTAAGTTGCATATCCTAGTAAACTGCTTCTATGGAGCATCGTCCTAACCGGTTCGAACCAAATTGTCACCTCTTCAGCAGCTCAGCTGCACCGCCTTCTCTGGATACGTCTAAATGAGCCTGGAAGCCCTATTCGCAAATCCACAGGTAATGTTCTGGAAAGTAATCTTTCCGCCCCTCGTCTATTCGTTTCACGGTTGGTTCGCGACAAGAATGGCTATCGCGGCGCTTTTCAGACCGTACAATCCGATCATGATCGGCTCTTATCAGCTGCCCCTGACACCGGGAATTTTTCCAAAACGTCGCAGTAAGTTGGCAGAGTCTGTGGCGCAGACTGTGACTGATACTCTTTTGACAGCGACCGATATTAGATCACAGGCAGAAACACTTGTCACGGAAGAAAATATCTACACCTCAGTCGATATGTTTGTCGATTCTGTTTTGAAAGAATTTCGTGACACATCGAAACTGCACAGATTAGCCTCAGACCTGGCGGAACTCAGCCCGACCTTGCTCCAGCACCTTGTCGAGTCGACGATCGAAAGTGTCGAGCAAGGTCGTGAGCAGAAAGTGGCAGCGATTACAGAAAAGATTTTCGATCAGGTCATTCTCAGCACTCGCATCAGTCTCGATCAAGCCAACGAGCTTGCTGCCTACATTATCGAAGCATTCATCACGCCGACGAAAGTAAGAAATGTACTGGTCGCTGTGCTCAGCCCGCAAAATATCAACGCGGTAGATGAGTCGATTCAAGCGCATGCCAGCGGTCCATACAAAATTCTCGCTCGCATCATCGGGGTTAAAAGAGTTTGCTACGAGTGGCGAACATTTCTCGAGAAAGAGCCGGAAGAGTCGCAAAAGATCATCAACGATCTGATTAAGCGCTTTGGTATCAGAGACCAGATCGCTGTACAAATAGCCAATTTCGATATGCGCTCACTGCCACTACAGACGATTGCGCGCTTCAAGCAAGATCTGGTTCGTTTTGTGGAGACGTTTATCGTCGAACACAAACAAGATTTGCTCGAATCTGTGAAGCGCGTAGAAGTGGAAGCGATGGGCACAGTGCGCTCTGCCATCGTGCGTTTTAATCCCGAGTCAATTCCTGAAGTCTGGCTGAAAAGAGCAAAGCAAGACATCACCACCTTTGCTTACTCATATTTGAAGCGTGAGTTGGGAGAGTTGCTTGGAAAAGCTATTCCTGCCCTCGGTATGCATTCGATGATCGCTCGAAAAATCGATCAGTTCAGCTCGGAGCAGCTGGAAAATCTGGTCAAACGGATTTGCTCGAAGGAGCTTATTTTGTTGGAGTGGTTCGGCGGCGGCATCGGATTGGGCATGGGACTGATACAGATTGTGATCAACGCCTGCGTGCCCTGAGCGCGTCGTGCGATAATCTTCTCGTTCAATCATCAACCAACTCGGAGTAAGGTATGAAACGAGAACCTAGAAAAGCTGAACACACGCCACTTTCGCAGAGTTGCTGCAACTCTTTGTCGAAATTTTGGAATGGGCGAATCAACGTCACTATCAAACATTTGTTTGTGCCGACTGCACTTGTTCTGACGATTCTCAGCGTGCAACCAGGTGATGGAGCAGCCAACGGAGATCTGTACGTGCGCTTGCAGACGACCAGGGACGCGCTGATAACACAAGAGCGCGACATCCGTAAAACTTATGACGACGTCTCGCGTCAGATCGACGAACTAAGGCAGAAACAAGCTTTGCTTGATTCGTATCTGACTCAGACGCGCAACGCTATTCGAGATGTAGAGCGAGCCATGGGGAGTGCGCAATGAGCAAATCGCAAAATAACAGCCAGGACAAAAAAGAGAGGCGCGGTTTGATTTTCACTGCAGCTCTGATTGGCGCTTGTTTCGCCTGCCAGAACGCTTTTGCAGCCGATGCTGATAAGACTGAGACAGAGCCTGTGATCAAGGTGGTTAAGCCTTACGCCACCTCCGAAGCAGAGTCGACAAAGGCAGAAGCGCAAGACGTTCTGGACGTTTTGCAGATTATGGGAAAAGCTTATGCTCACGGTGACATCGCCGGATACATCCAACATCTCGATAACAATTGCAGCGTCTTTGACGAGCACAAAAATAAGATGGTGGAAGGAAAAGAGGCAGTGATAGCGGCTTTGAAAGAGAAGTTTGCCAAACGCTCTCAAGCCGGTTCGGAACACATTCTCTCGTACATTATCGATCAGCCCTATGTGAAGGTGAACGGCAACACCGCTGTTGTCACCTATCGCGCCATCGAGGAAGTGGGCGGCGCACACCCTCGAAAGTTGGAAGGTTCTATGAGTGACGTTTTTGAAAAAGAAAACGGGCACTGGATGAAAGTTCATCAAAGCGCTGTCTGGAAGCGCGTTAAGTGAGTTAATCTTCAACCTTTCGCTTGTCTTTGACGGTCAGCCGCAAATCTGCGTTTCAGATCCGATCTGGTTTGATCATCTCACCACTCTTTCTGGTATCGAATGTGGTGCAAGCAAAAGTTGCGTTAGTTATAGTGCAAGTCTCAATTTTTCTCAGCGTTTTGCTAATTGCGCAAGCGTTTGGTGAGTTATTGGGTCTGGCTAATTGCATATTTTGAAGTAATATTTGATTAGAGAGCGAAGGTTAAGGATGAAAACCCGGCAACTAAGGCGGCTTCTTACTAAACCGATATTAATGACACCTGCCGTGCGTCCCGAACCAATGGCAAGTGGCCGTTTGCCACGCTATCGAGTTTTCATTCCCTCTGATGCAAAAGATTTGCTCGTCGGGGCACGAGTTGCCAATCGTTATTATGTCCTCTCCGTTTTAGGCCACGGCGGCATGAGCGTCGTGTACAAAGCCCGGATAATGGGCAAAAATTCGCGCATCGTGGCGCTGAAAACCCTGCGCACCCAGGGCTTGAACGACGAATTGATCGTCAAGCGTTTTCAGCGTGAAGCCGAACTTTTGAGCAAGCTCAATCACCCCCGAATCGTGCAGGTTTACGACTACGGAACCACCGTGCGCGGGCAGCCATATTTCGTCATGGACTACCTGACCGGCATAAACCTGGCCGATCTATTGAAATACCAGGGACCGCTTGCCGTCGAAAAATTTCGCGACATCTTCTCTCAAGTATGCGGTGCTGTAGACCACGCCCATCGCTGTGGCGTCATACACAGAGATTTGAAGCCCGGCAACATCATGCTTTGCAAGTTCAACGGACAGAGCGACTTCGTCAAGGTCGTGGATTTTGGTATTGCCCGCTTCGAAGAAGAAGCGCAGCGTTTGACAAGACTGGGCGAGGTCTGGGGCAGCCCGATTTACATGAGCCCCGAACAGTGCATGGGAGCGCCACTTGATGCTCGCTCCGATATATATTCTATCGGCGTCGTCATGTACGAAGCTTTGACGGGGCAAGTGCCGTTTCTTGGAAGGAACTACGTCGACACGATGACGCAGCAGATTAGCTCGCCACCTCGTTCGATGTTGGAGATTCGACCCGATCTCAATTTACCAGCGAAAGTGGATCAGATAGTTTTGCGCGCTCTCGCCAAAGAACCTGACACGCGCTATCAGACCATGGCTGAATTGCGCGATGACATAGAGAAATCAGTCTCTCGTCCACTCAAGATGGAGCGATCTTATTCGAATATTGCCGCGGTACAGCCCAAAAATGCACGCACCTTGAGAGCTTCGGCAATCAAGCAAGAGCAACGTTCCGAGCTGAAGAATATAATTTTGACAGTGATACTAATTGTGGTGCTAGTGATCGGTGTTGGTTTTGGTTTCACTCGTTATCGTGAAACAATCGACAAAACGAAGGAAGGCGTCGAAACTTATAAGCTGCAACGAGCGAGCGACGTGAATCGTCCCTCAGGCATACAGCGACCCCAGGGTTTGAACCCGATCGACGTAGTGCCGCCGACTGATGGCGCGCGTCAATAACCAATTATTTTTTCCGCCGCAAAAAAATCGCGGTTCTGCCTAAGGCGATTTGCCGCCGCCATAGTATTCCCACAGTTCGCGAGCGAATGTGCGGAATTCACTGAGTCGTCCTGAGAATTTTAGAGCTGCATCGGCGCGGGCCAGATCTCTCTGCGCGAAAGCGTCAGAACCTGCCTTGGCGACAACCTCCAGTTCCTGGTCCAGCGTTGAAAGCAGTGCAGACAGCGCCTCTGAAAAGGTAGCTGGGCGCACAGGCTGTGGCGGCGGAGCTGGTTGTGCAGGCTGCTGCTGATATTGCGGCTGCGGATACTGTGGCTGGGTCTGCGGGTACTGTGGCTGCCCGGGTAACTGATTGAGCTGCTGTGATGATTGCTGCGTCTGCTGATATTGCGGCGCATAGCCAGGCTGCTGCAAGGGTATCGGCTGCTGAACCTGTGGTGGCGACACCGGTGTCGGTGACGCCGGTTGCTGAAGGGACGGCCACTGCGGATTCATGGTTGGCATATTCTGTCCGCTCTGTAGCTGATTCGATTGCTGTGGCAGTTGAGGTTGCATCTGCGGTCTTATCTGCGGCATTTGCGCGGGCATCTGCGGTGCCAAAGTTTGCGGGTTGACAGGCGTCGCATTGCGTTCTGCAAGCAGGCGCGCATTTTCAGGGTTGTGCACGTTCACATCAGGCACTTGTTTCCAGCCGCCCGAGCTTGTTTGGGCGGCGGCAGCAGGCTGCTGGGGCAGAGCCTGACGTTGAGGCATCGCCTGGTGCAGTTGCGATTGCTGTGCCGGAGTCGGAGCCTGCGGTCGGCTGAACTCAGGCTTTGGAAACTCTGGTTTTGGAAACTCTGGTTTAGGAAATTCTGGCTTGGCAAATTCTGACTTGGGAAATTCCGGTTTGGCAAACTCAGGCACGTGTTTGCCTGGTTTGTAATCGCCGCCCGAGCGCATGTCTTCGAAAAATTGCTCTTGATACAGCTTTTTGCGAGCCAGATCTTGTTCTGCCAGTGCTTGCTCATTTTCGCTCGCCAGCACTATGCCAATCTGACGCAGAGTGAACACTTCATCAGGATGAGCCTCTTCACGGGCAAAACGAATCAGCCCGTCAAATAACTCTTTATAGATGTTGTTGAAAAGCTCAGGTGGCATGAGGTGGTCTTCAATTTGCCAGCGCACATCGAGATTTTCAGTCACTGGAATCATCGAGAAATAAGGCTTGAAGTTATTGGCGCTCAAGGCAAAGCCGATCAATTTGTCAGCCGGAAGAATGAAAATTACGACTTCCTCGGTTGTGCCTTTCACCACCATCGTCCAGCGCCTGGTCGACACGCGTCCACTGAAAATCAGGTTCGCATGCTCTTGTTGCTGCCAGGCTGCTGTTACTTCTTTCGAGAGGAACGGTCTGATCCAGTTGATCTCGAGTTCAGTTCCGGCGGCAATTTTGTTAAATTCATAAGCGCAGTTTTGAAAGACGTCGAACATCTTGTCGACGGTGTTAATCATCACTTCCTGCACATTGGCGCTCTTGTGCCTGTCACCAATTTCCAGAGCTGCTTTGCCGTCTGAAATCTTAGCGAGAAGCGTGTTCGAATCTTTGGTTCCTTTACCTTTGTACGATGCCAGCACACGGCTCTTCCAGAGACCCCGAACCGTGTCTTCAGATTGAGTTTCGCCCCGTGCGGCGGCTTCTTTCTGCGCTTTCGCCTGAGCCTCTTGCTGGGCTGCTACTTTCGCCGCTTCCTGAGCAAGCTGGGCTGCCTGCATCTTGTACTTCGTGCTGCCGGCTTTTTTGCCGCCCGGCGCACCAGGCTGGGCTTTTATCTTCGAAGAGCTGTCTTTCTGCGACATTAAGAGTTCTCCCGGATACCAACAGTTCCCATGACAAAACCAGCACGGCTTGAAAACGTAGCACCCGTGAGGGTGCCTTCTGCCTGACGCCGACCTGCGGCTTAGAGAGATAGCGCGTCAGCTTCCTAGAGGATATCTACCCCAGGCGGTCCACTGCCTAAACAATCGTCAGATAAAATACCCGCTCGTCTGAGGTGCCGGTTGAAGCGCTGGCCAGGTGCGGATTGAGGATCGTAAAAGCTTTTCTGAAAAGCATGCAAGAACGCTTGGAATCGAGATATATTTACCGAGGATGCAAAGCTTTGAGCAAGCAGAGACTCCCTGACCCGAAGATGTCCATGGATCTTCGGCGACTTATTTTAGTGGTGTCGTCTGAGCGTCTTTACGCTCGCAAAAGGAACTAATGACAGGCGAAAAAAACGGCTCTAAAAATGGACGGAAAAGTTTACTCAATGAAGATGCGATCGTTGTGCGCGGCGCTCGTCAACACAATCTCAAAAATATAGACATCAAGATTCCGCGCAATAAGCTGGTCGTTGTCACCGGTGTTAGTGGCTCTGGAAAATCTTCATTAGCGTTCGACACCATTTTTGCCGAAGGGCAGAGGCGTTATGTAGAATCGTTGTCTGCCTACGCCCGTCAGTTTCTCGGGCAGCTTGATAAACCAGATGTCGATGCCATCGAGGGCTTGAGTCCTGCCATATCGATCGACCAGAAATCTACCAGTCACAATCCCCGGTCTACTGTTGGAACTGTAACCGAAATCTATGATTATTTGCGTTTGCTTTACGCTCGCTGCGGTACTCCGCACTGCCCGCAGTGCGATCGTTTGATAAATCCTCAGACAATCGATCAAATCGTAGACGGTGTCATGGCTCTTCCCGAAGGCACGAAAATACAAATTCTGGCACCTTTGATATCAGGGCGCAAAGGTGAGTACCAGTCGTTGTTTCAGGATTTGCGCAAAGAAGGTTTCGTGCGCGTTCGCATCGATGGTATCGTGCACGCGCTCGAAGACGACATTGAATTAGACAAACAGAAAAAGCATACGATTGAACTGGTAATCGATCGAATCGTTGTCAAAGCAAGCGTTCAATCACGGCTGGCTGACAGCCTTTCTCTCGGATTGAAGTGGGGCAAATCGAATGTGCTCGTCGATCTTGTTGATGCTGCCCCCAGTGACAAAAAAGAATTGCTTTTCTCTGAGAAGTTTGCCTGCGCAAACTGCAACATCAGCTTCGCTGAAATTTCTCCTCGCATATTTTCTTTCAACAGCCCATACGGTGCCTGCGCCGACTGTCATGGATTGGGGTCTGTCTTTGAAGTCGATCCATCGCTTGTGGTGCCGGATCCAAAGAAGACTTTGCAAGAGGGAGCGATTTATCCCTGGGCTAAAACGGGCAATCCCTATTACGAACAAATTCTTTCTTCTCTGGCCAAGCACTACAAATTCAAAATGAACGTGCCCTTTGAGTCTTTGCCAAAAGCCGCTCAAAAGGTCATTCTTTATGGATCGGGTGACGAGAAAATTAAACTTGCACACGATTCATATGATGGGCGAGAATTCTGGGAGTACAAGAAGCCCTTTGAAGGGTTGATTCCCAATTTGACAAGGCGTCACGATGAAACTAATTCTGATCGCGCTCGTGCCGACATCGAAAATTTCATGACGCAGATGCCCTGCACGTCTTGCTCAGGCACTCGATTGAAGCCGGAGAGCCTGGCAATTCGCACCGGCAATTTATCGATCGCTCAAGTTTGTGCACTGTCTGTGGTGAAAGCTCTGCACTTCTTTGAAAACTTGCCCGAGCAACTGACGCCACGACAGCAGACAATTGCTCACCAGGTTTTAATTGAAATCACCTCACGCCTCAAGTTTCTTTCTGATGTGGGGCTCGATTATCTGACGCTGGAACGTCAGGCTAACACACTCTCTGGTGGCGAAGCCCAGCGCATTCGCCTGGCTACTCAAATCGGTTCTGGTCTGTCCGGCGTTCTATATGTATTGGACGAGCCTTCTGTTGGCCTGCACCAGCGAGACAACAACCGCCTCATTCATACTCTCAAGAAACTGCGCGATCTGGGCAATACGTTGCTCGTTGTCGAACACGATGAAGACACGATGCGCATGGCTGACTGGTTGATAGATATTGGTCCAGGCGCCGGTGTTCATGGTGGGCATCTGGTCGCTGAGGGCACCATAGACGATATCTGCAAATCAAAGAATTCATCAACCGGTGCATACCTTTCGGGAAGAAAGGCGATTCTGGTGCCAAAGAAACGCAGACCTGGGAACGGGCAGGCTCTCAAGGTTACAGGCGCTAAGCTGAACAATCTGAAAAATGTCAGTGTTTCCATTCCGCTCAACAAATTCGTTGCAGTCACCGGTGTTAGTGGCTCGGGCAAATCAAGTTTCGTTAACGACTTGCTCTATCAATATCTCAAACATGAGCTGGGTAGCCCGGTTCCGTTGCCTAAAGGTATCACCAGTGTCACAGGCATCGATAATCTCGACAAAGTAATCGACATCGATCAATCACCAATCGGTCGCACTCCGCGATCCAATCCTGCCACTTACACTGGCTTATTCGATGTGGTGCGCGACATCTTCTCGCTTACCAACGAGGCAAAAGCGCGCGGATATCTGCCCGGAAGGTTTTCTTTCAACGTCAAAGGTGGACGCTGCGAAGCCTGTCGCGGCGAGGGCATGAACGAAATCGAAATGAACTTCCTGCCGTCTGTTTTTGTTACTTGTGATGTGTGCAAAGGTGCTCGCTACAACCGCGAAACACTCGAGGTCAAATTCAAGGGCAAATCAATCGGAGATGTGCTCGAGATGACGGTTGAGGATGCTCTCGTCTTTTTCGAGAACGTGCCGAAAGCAGAAGCGAAGCTGACAACGATGCAGGAAGTCGGTCTCAATTACATCAAATTGGGTCAGTCTGCCACCACCTTATCTGGTGGCGAAGCGCAGCGAGTCAAGCTGGCTGAGCAATTGTCGAAACGGTCTACCGGAAAGACCATTTTTATTCTGGACGAGCCTACGACGGGCTTGTCTTTTGCCGATGTCGACAAACTGCTGCACGTATTGAATCGACTTGTAGACGGTGGCAACACGGTCTTGATTATCGAGCACAATTTAGACGTCATTAAGCAAGCCGACTGGATTATCGACCTCGGTCCAGAAGGCGGCGATCGCGGTGGCACGATAGTGGCCGAAGGAACGCCCGAACAATTAGCTGCAACCAGGGAATCACATACAGGACAGTTTTTGCGCGACTGTCTTAACATGAACAAAGCGCTGGTATAAACAGTCGTTCAGGTTGTTCTCACTGCTTTGGTGTTTTATGATGTATGCGGACCCCGGTGTTCTCACGCAGCCAGGAGCTTCTGTGACCGACCCAAGCGACGTCAAAGCGATGCAGTCAGAAGGACAGGGCTCTTCTGACCCTGTTTTCGATTCTCTGCGCAAGCGTGGGCATCGCATCACAGCCCAGCGAGAAACGATTCTTCAGATATTTCGCGATTTGCCTCACGGCAATCATCTCTCGGCTGAAGAATTGCATGCCAAGCTGCTTGAGCTTGGTTCGAACGTCAGTCTCGCCACCGCTTACCGGACTTTGAAATTGCTTTCATCGCTCGGGTTGCTGAGAGAACTGGACTTTGCAGAAGGTCATAAGCACTATGAGTTGAAGCAGGATACCCTGCCGCATCAGCACATAATTTGCATCGGTTGCAATATGACCCTGGAGTTCGAAGATCACTTCCTGGAGGAGGCGGGTCAGAAGATAGGGGCACGCCATAACTTCGAAGTCATTGATGCTCAATTCAAGATTTTTGGGCTCTGCCCGACCTGTCGCGAGCAGAAGAAGCCGGCTTTGCAGGCTGTGAGTCGCCAGGCTGGAGAGACTCGTAAAACTTCCGGTCGTTCGGCCGGCAAAACTTCGACTTGATTAGATAAAGTTCACGTATTTTTTTTAGAGGTGGCAGTTTGACGTTAAGTGATGCAAAAGATGGTCAATGGTTAACCGTTGAACGGACCACGCATGATGACATAACCTACCAGGCGCTGCGTTTCGGCATCGGCGAAGGTTCGAGAATTCAAGTTCAAAAAAATATTCCGGGCGGTCCGATAATTATTTCAAAGAATCAACTCGAGATAGCAATAGGCAGACAGCTAGCCAATTTCATTGAAGTATCTCAAAGTGAGTTAGAAGGCAAGAGCAAGTAATGAGATGCTGCAAAACCGCCTGATCTGCTCCCAGTGTAATTGCCCGTTAAGCCCACCATCAGGGCAATCTACCGGTATGCATTGCCCTCGCTGTAATGCCTGGTTAGACATCGATGCGCAATGCAAAGGCAGCTGTCTGGCCTGTCACAAAACGCTTCAAAACGACAGTTCGAGCTGCGTTGAGCCGGCTTCTGCAAAATCAGACTGCTGCAGTGAGAATTCCCCGGCAAATGGGGTACAGAAAGAACAGTGGGCTGGTGCTTCTATATCCAGCAGGACACTTGCACAAGCCTGGAAAGCTGTGTGGAGCAAGTTGTTTCCTGTAAGATAAAGGTGAGAATGAAAGCTTCAGCTACGCCAGAACGGTCACTAAGAGGTAAACATAAGGGTTCTCGATGAGTCCGTTGAATCCCTGGAAATTATCGGGATATAAAGCTGGTCAAAACGTTGTCTGCAAGGTCGTTAAAGATGAACCTGGCGGATACGCAGTGATTATTCCGAAAGACAACTTACCTGGATTTCTCCCCACACAAGCAATGTTGCGCACGGGTGAAGAAATTCTGGCTCAATTTGTCTGCGTTCACAACCACCGCATTTTGTTGTCAGCTCGATTTTCAAACAACGTCAGTAAACTAGCTGCCACGCCGAACGTGCGCTGGGAAGAGCACCTCGATGAAATCGATGTCGTCGCGACCCCGCAGATGGAAGACGAAGCGGCTGCCGCTGCCCGAGCCCTCGCAGACCAGCAAGCCCAGACTCAAACGATTGTGCCGCCTCAACAATCAGGTGGTGTGATCGTGCCACCGGCTACCAGACCTGATGACGGCATGTACAAGAATTATCCAGCCACTTCGGTGAAAACTCTGCCTGTCGAGTCGAACCCGCCCGCTCCGCCGCCTCGCCCGGCAGCCCCGGCGCAAGCCGCCCCGCGTGGAGGAGGGTTGAACCAGGCCATGCCCTATCCTGCCAATGCACCACCGGCACCAGCTGAGCAGATCTCCAATCGACTGATTTCCATTCCCGCCAATCAGGCCATACAGCTCGAGCAAGAAGCTGAAGCTGAAGCAGCATTTGGTGTCTGGGCATCGGCACCGCGAAAGTTCCATCTCAAGCGCGCTACCGACTTGATTTTGCCACCGATTGACAGAGACACTCTGGAAGAGTTCAAAATAGTCGATTACGACGTCGAGTGGCTTATAACTAATCTGGAAGGTGGAATGCGCACCGGGTGCGTCAAAGCCGCCTGCGAAAGTAAGTTATCTCGCTCTGCCATGCTCCTTTATCGAGGACGCGCCGTCGGTTGCATCTACGGCTGCAAGTCAATGCCTGACACTCAGCCTACCGAGCAGTCTTTGCAAAATATGCTTGCCGACCTGGAAGTGCCTGATACCGATGTGAAAATGTACGATTTGCCTGAGAACGTCACACTGGCAATGTCCGCCCTTTTCCTGGGCTATCCGGTGCAGCGCAACGATGACTACGATGCTCGCGCTTACATGGACTACATTTGCGGATGGTTTGAAAGTAAAGGCAATACTGCCTGTCTCGCCATCACATTGCCGTCGAATTCGGCTACCTGTCTGGGTTACGTTTATAAAGGGCAGTTCTGCGGCGCCTTTTACGTTGAAGACCAGCAGTTCAGGACCGATAAAGAGTTTGTGTATGAATTGCTCAGGAACGACCCGAGAGCCAATGTGGAAGCCAGCATCTTGCCTCCTGAAATGACATCGTCTGCGGTGCGCTTTGGGTTTAGCCTGAGCATGGCTAAGAAGCGCATAGACGGACGCTAGTGAATATAAATGCAGACTGAAGATCCTCGCGCCAACGAGCTCTTCGGCGGAAAATACATCGTTCGTTCGGTGATCGGCAAAGGTGGCATGGGTGTCGTTTATAAAGTCGATCATGCAATTTTGCGCCAGCCTCTGGCCGTCAAAGTATTACGAGTCGATGCCAGTCTGGGTGATACTGCGGTAGAACGATTCAAGCAGGAAGCCAGGGCGGCCAGCTCTCTCACTCACTCCAATCTGGTGCATGTGCAAGACTATGGTGTGACGAAGACCGGTGCACCGTATCTGGTGATGGATTATTTCGAAGGTGATAGCATTGCCCGGCTGATTGCTAAGCATGGTGCTTTTACGACAGAACAGGCACTGCCTGTCTTTATTCAAATTTGCTCGGGCGTGGCTTACATGCACGCAAAAGGAATAGTTCATCGCGATATCAAGCCAAGCAACATAGTGGTCACCAGAGATGAACGCGGCATGCCGGTGGCAAAAATTCTGGATTTTGGTCTGGCTAAATTCTTGCCGACCGTGAACAGTACCATGAAAACATTGACAAAGACGGGCGAAATTTTTGGCAGCCCGCTTTATATGAGCCCTGAACAGTGTCGCGGCGAACTGGTCGATGAACGCTCTGATATCTATTCTCTTGCCTGTGTCATGTATGAGATGGTGACGGGCAGACCGCCTCTAGTTGGCGACACAGCGGTACAAACTATTTACAAGCACATAAATGATCAGCCGCTGCCAGCTTCTCAAGTCAATCCACTTGTTCCCGCTGCCATCAGTGCAATCATCATGCGAGCCCTGTCGAAGGATCTGCAGATTCGCTATCAGAGCACCGACGAGCTCAAGCAAGATTTGACGCGAGTTGCTGCGGGCGGCGAACCTGAGGAACTGCCTCCAACCGAACAAGAGGCGGCGCAGGAGAATAAAAAACAGATTCTGACCAGGATTGCCTGGGCAGCACTCGTTGTGCTGATTGTCGCAGCGAGTGGTTTTATCGTCATGCACAAGCCCACTTTGCCATGGCAAGCGACGCTGGACCAGGCGAAAGAGCATGCGGAGAAGGGCGACTATGCCATGGCTGAGATGGCTTACAAGCAAGCAGCTACGCTCGCTAAAGATGCCAGCCCCGGGGAAAAAGCAGACATCAATATTGCCTGGGGAGATACATGCAAACGTGCAGGCGCCGACAGAAACAAAAAGTCTATTGAGGATGCGCTCAGTCATTACAGCACCGCACTGCCCCTGATCGATGCATCCAACCAGGCTGCAATCGCTCATACCAACGAGGGTCTGGGCGATTGCTTGCACGGTCTCAAGCAGTACGATAATGCCGAAATCTATTTCGCAAATGCTGCCGAAATTCGCCGCGAGGAACAGTCAAAAGATCCTTATGCACTGGCCGCGGTGCTGATGAAGCAGGGGCGAAACTTTAGAGACAACGCCAAATATGAGAAGGCAGAACCTGTGCTGAGGGAAGCTGTCGAAGTAATGCAAAAACTCGGCTTCATTAAACAGGCTTACATGCCGCAGTGTTTGAATGCGCTATCTCAGATTGCCTCGCACCACAAAGAGACTCATCGAGCTGCTTTGCTGAAGGAGGCAGCCGAGGTGCACAAAAGTATCAGCGGACCAGACGATGCGCAACTGCCAGGTTTGATTGAGAAGCGAAACAAATTGATCGAGCAGGCCTACACGACCGGTCACTAAGTCTGATGCAGCGAAGTACAGACTCCGGTGAAGAACAAGGTGACTGAGTCCGATTCTAGAATTTGTTCTTTCAATCCCAGTCGTGAAGTCTACTTAGCCAGCTTGACCTCGTTGATCTTCATGACGTTGCAACCACCGGCCTGGGCCAGCCAGCCGACCGCGTGAACGCGTTTAGCCATGAATGGCATCAACAGATCCTTGCAGCCCTGGTAACCCTTGTGCTTGGCGGCTATGTAGAGCGTGCCTTTATCATCAACGATTCCGAGTGTTACCCCACCGGCTGCGCAAGCCAAACCGCAGGCTTGATGCCGATTTCCGCGACCAGGTCCCATAGTCTGTGACGTGAAACACCAGGCATCTACGACTTCGCCGGTCACTTCGAATTCGTGCGCTCTCGGTGGAAAAGGTCCCTTCAAAAGCGGTTCAGCCATTCCTCTGGCAAAAGCTGGAATACTCATTGTCGCTGAGAGAATGACGCCGAGCAGAATCAAGGCGCTGAGGATAAGCTTGAGTGTCTTACTATTTTGCATTTATCTTCACATCGAATGGTATTACAGATGGTATCGCTGGTAGGCAGTAATCTTTCAGTTGCCAGGCCAGATCGTTGTCTCTATTTTTGTAGCGTCTGCCCAAACGCAGAAAATAGGTTGCTATCTCTGGATCTTGTGGAGCCAGCTGATTCGCCTGTGCATAGAGCATCAATGCCGCCTTGTAGTCTCGCCTGGCTTCCTCGTAGTCTCGGCCCAATCTGAACAGTCCGCGGGCAAAAGTCGGCTCCATTTGCAGACCTGCTTGATACTGACCGATTGCCAGATCGTTCAGGTTAACGCGATCGAGCGTGTCTCCAAGAGCGAAATAGTATGCTGCGTTGGGCTTCGTTTTTTGCACTGCGGCGCTGATCGCAGGTAACTCGCGATTGAGAAATCTTCTGTCCGCTTTCTCGAGAACGCTTGTAACCAGCCGTTTCGCCATGTAGTCATTGGTGGTCAAACTGGAGCTGGCGTTCAAATACATCAAAGCTGGTGTGAGCGCTTCCTGATAATTTCCGCACCACAGACACGCTCTTGCGTAGGTGCGGGCGACAACGGCTTTGGTCGGATAGTTTGCGTAAGCCACTCTAAGTGGAGCGAGAGCCTCTTGCGGCCGACCTAAACCCATGAGGGCGAAAGCTTTGACTTTGTAAGCCAGCCAGAACTGAGGGTGAGCTTTGATCTCCTCTTCGGCTAAATTCAGGGCATCACCATAGCGCATTTTGTCGAGACAAACTTCTCCAAGAGCAGAGCGTAAGCCCTCTATCTCGGGATTTTTCTTCAATGCCAGATTGTACGCAAATGCTGCATCATCAACTTTGCTTTTGGCTGCAAAATAGTTTCCGTACCAGAAAAGCACTTCGGGATCGTCTTTGAAGCGCTCGTGCGCAGTCTCGATCATGTGCATGGCTACTTCTGAACGGCCGTTTTTCAGCTCTTCCCTGACGCGCAACATCCACAAATGAGGGTTGTTAGGGGCTAAGTTGACAGCCGCCATGTACTGCTCGCGCGCCAGATCAGGCAAAGCCAGCTGGTCGTAGCAGGCGGCCAATCGGCAACGAGCATCGACATCGCCGGGATTTTTTTCGACCGCTTGCGCCAGTGCATTCAGTGTTTTTTGAGTTGGTTTCTCTTCGTGAACCGGGCGATCATCTTGCCCGGGAGTTAGTGCTTGCACTGAATATGGTGCAACAGAAATTGCCAGCGCTACCGCCGTCAACGTCAGTGCCTGCCATCTGCGCATTCTCGTTTACCTTGCCATTGCCTTAAAAGACAATACCACCACCGTTCGAAAACCGGGTTGTTTGTTGGGACTGATGCGCACGGTAAATGTGGCTCCGTCTCTCACTGCTGTCAGAGTTTTGCCGTCTGGCGCTATGTCGAGCAGCTTCCAACCATAGCCTGTCAGGGCGGTTCGATACCATTCCACAATCTGGCTTTCCTCTTCGACCGCCGCGAAGGTCAAGCCGATGCGGTATCCAGAACGGTCATTGGGGTAGCGCAAGCCCGTTATAAACTTGGTTCGCCCCGTGAAGGTGGGAACGTTTGGAATGTCGACAGGCTGCGTGAGAGTCTCGCAAGCATACTCTCTGTCGGCTGTCACTGGTCGAAAGACTCGCGGTTGCGCGCCTTTGGCGTTGGAGTTTGTGTCCGCCAGCGCTTCAGAGGCAGTCGCTGCACATGCGCAGAGCGCAGATGCAGCGATGACGAGAAGGCGGGTTGTGGTGGTGGTCATCCTTGTCCTTTTGGCAATTCCTGCTCAGCAGGGGCAGTGCCATGGCTGTCCAGCATCGAAGGCGCAGTTGGAGAAGCGCAGGATGCCTTGCAAACAGTTGAAGCCAGATGAGTTGGTCCAATCGAGGTTATTGCGATAGCTGGCAACACCGTTGCAATCCCATGGATTTGGGAAACCCTGCTCTCCGGGGATGTTGACGTAAGCTGGCACAACAGGCAGGTCGCTGCCGTTGACACGAGTGTCGGCGTGGATTGATGAACCATCGGCGGTGATGCTCGATGCATTGATCCACGTAGGCAGGTTGCCCTGGTCTGTTACTTTGAATGACCCGTTATTATCGAGCCAGATGTATCTCTGAGCGCCCATGGGCAAAGGCGCATTGAGAACGCTCTGGATATCAGCGGCTGACGCATTTGGTTTGATCTGTCTGAGTTTCAAAGTCATGATTGAGTAGACTTGCGACTCAGCTGCTGCTGTTTGAGGATATTGAGAGAAGCTGGCGAGCAAGCTTCCGATGGTGCCAATCTGTCCAAACTGGATAGGTGCACTGTTGCTGATCGCTGTCGGGAATGCTTTCAGCCCTGTGCAAACTCCACCGTTGGCCGAAGCAGGCAGATCGTTGATCACTGCTGGTCCACCGCCTGGACGAGGATTGATCACGCCAGCTTTTTCACGTTCCAGTGCCATCAAACCGTTCAGCTGACCGGCACCGCCCTGCGAAGGCAGGTTCGTACCGTAGACTGCCGCCATCGATGCCAGGTTGTTGACGCAATTGGCGTTAGCTCCAGGCTCTCCGGCTGCCGAGTTGGTGTTAGTGCAAGCAGACGGAGTTTCGTTAGGTTGAATACCGTCGGCGTAGCTTTGCTTGGGACTTGGTCCATCCAGTCCATCAGCCAGGGCTGCAGGCACTGGAGTGGTTGGGTTTCCAGCTAGAGCTTGCTGTTTTTTCCAATTCTGAATGTCGACAATCTTTTGAGGATTTTGCGACATGGCACCATTTCCGGTGACATAGACAGTGTTGTACATGAGCACGTCGGCGAAGATGTCTCGACCGCCGCCTCCGTATCCATCAGCCGTCAGACCGGCTGCTGGCGCTTGAGTGTTGAGTGGTCCGGTGCCTGAACTTGGTGACTGTCCCGGTCCGTTCATTACCGCGATGAAGCCGCAAGGAATGCTGGCCGTGAACTGCCCCTGGAAGGCGACGGTGCCAGCGATGGCGCACGAGATGGCGCCGGCCTGGTTACCTTGATGTGATTCGAAACCTGAGCCGCCTGACTTGAAGGCGTTCGGTGGAATTCTGCTGGCTACTGCTCCGCTGCCACCGGCTAGAGGAGATGGCTTGAGGCGCTTGAAGTCGTAGTCGCTGACCAGGTGGGGGTTGGTCATCGGTCGTAACGGAACGCCCATGAGAGGGAAGCTGGCATTGTCTGTCACGGAAGGGATATCGATGAACGAATATCCTTTCAGGTATGTTGATCCAGCCTGGCTGACCAGATTGTTGCCAAGGAAAGAAGGATTATTGAATGCAGGAGGAAGAGTATTTGGGTTCAGCTGTAGATTGGTTGCTGTGCTGGGAGCCATATACGAAATATCTTTGACGCCGCTGACATTGCCTGGGGCAGTGCCGTTGTTGAGCATTCTGATGCTTGCAATCTGAGCAAGGTTTTTAAAGCTGATATCCATCTGCTGGTCGCCGGCAAGTTTGTTGGCGAGAGCTTTACCAATTCCATCGTTCGGATTGGCGAGCAGGTCGATCAACGTCTTAGCATCGGACACACCGAGCGGGTTTGTATCCGAGCTGGCATTCATAGCCACAAGCAGTGCCTGGCCGACGGCTCTGTTGTAAGTGAGAAGGTCTAATTCGTTGGTGGCAGGGTCTCTCAATTGACCGAAGTTCTGCTGAACCATCGCCAGTCTGGGACCAGACATGTCGAAGGGTCCGCTATTGAACAACTTCAGCGATGGGTAACGCAGACTTTGTTTGGCGACGTTCAGGTTTCCTGAGTCGGTTGCGTTCTGCAACTCTCGCGCACCACCCAGTAACTTGGTGAGGAAGAATATCCCCATGCCAAGCACGAGAATTACTAAAGTGGTCACCACTACTAAAGATAGCGTTGCACCGCGCTTACCATTACGTCGTCGCATATTAACCTCGCGAAGTGGTGTAACTCAAAGTCGATATTGATGCCGGAGACTGCATAAGCCTACCAATTCAGCTGGCGCGTGGCCGCTGAGTGTTTCTTAGAAAACGCATAGGTCGAGCCTTTGCGTTGATTTGCCGTACTATCATTATTAAGAGCTAATCTGATCTCGTCAATGCGTAAAAGTACGAATGAAAGGGCTGAAGAGCTCTGGTTCAGGGCTTTTTCTACGCTAACCAAATGTAATACTCCCTGTGAGATGGGCATTCTCTCTGGTTTTAGCTCAGCGTTTTGCTTTTGGAAAGATTCCTGTCAGGAACTCCAAAAGTTTTAAATTGCCGCCTGTCAATTGTCGCCTGGTAGCTACCAGTTACTAACCGGCCAGCTTGATCCAGAGTATCTGGCCTGGTCGATACGCCATTATGTAGACGAGCAGTTCATGCCGAACGGGATTCCTATAAGGTCTGTTCGGACATTATAGTATCGGCAAAATATTACTGAAATGTGACTACGGCTGACTAGCCGTTGTCTTCACCCCAGTGCTGAGAGCCCGAATAGACGCCCTGCTCCTGTTGCTCGCCGCGCTGTTCGTCGGCGTCTGAGCCGGCATCACCTGCGGTGTCGTTCCAGTTTGTCGAATCGGAGTGAGTGGCTGCGTGATCGCCGGAGTGCTGCTCGTGCTCGTTTGCCGAGTGGCCGAACAGCTGCAACTGCTCCCCGTGCTTCACTTCAGAGTCTGAACCGGAATGAGCTTCCCCAGCTTGATGCTCATGGCTGTGACCGTGCTCGTGGTCGTGACCAGGCTCATCGTGACCGTGCTCATGTCCGTGGCCGTGCTCGTGACCGTGACCGTGACCGTGTTCATGTTCAGCATCTTGCTGCTCATGATGCTCGGAGCGTTCGCCTTGAGCTTCCTCAGGTTCAGAAGCGCGAGCTTTGAGCCGATAGGTGCCTGTTACAGGATCATATTCGGTCTGAAACGGGCTGCTGTCCGCAAAAGAAACCAGTTGCTCTTCGGCTTCAGTCTGGCTGCCAATTTCTTCCTGCTCTTCGGCGACGTTCTCAGTCTCGTTCTCAGTCTCCTGCTCGTGACCAATATCGGCAACGGCAGTTTGCTCATAAGCAGGGCGAACTTCAGACGATTCGGTCGCAATTTGCTCGGCTGGAGACTCGGGGCGCTGGCGTGAGCCCATCTCGTTGAAAACGTGCTCAACGGCTGTAATGTTTTCGGTCAATGAATTGGATTCATCTTCGTCATCATCGTCGCTGAAGCTTTCTTCGAAGAGATTGGCTTTCGGTGCAAAATCTTCATTGTGCACATCAAACTGCGCTTGATCGTGCTCTTCTTCTTCAGAATCAGCTTCGTTACCGTAAGGCGCGCGCTTTACACCACCTTTGAGTTCGCGTTCGGCCGGATCGGCGAGAAGATCGTCAGGCATCTGATCAAGAATTTCTTCCGGTACATCGGTGAAATCTTCTTCCTCAGCCTCATCGACAGTTGGCATAATCCTTCCGTTGTGCGCAGTTGCAGCGCGCAACTGTCCGCCGCCGGCATTTTGTTGTCTGAGCGGTCTGCGGTTGTTGCCGCCACGGGTCTTGGTCGCTTCTTCCGGACTCTTGAAGCTGATCACACGGCGATGTTCTGCCGTGCCGAGTTCGAGAGTCGGCACAACCCCCAGACCGGAGCAGCCAGTGCAATGCACTGTGAACAACTCTCTGAGACTTTGTCCCTGGCGACGACGAGTCAGTTCGACCAACCCCAGGTCAGACAGCTGCCCGACTTGTGGCTTGGCGCGGTCTTCTTCAAGCACGCGCTGGAATACTTCCAGAACTTGCTGCTGGTCTTTGCGGCTATCCATGTCGATAAAGTCGACAATTACCATGCCGCCGATATTGCGCAGACGCAATTGTCTTGGAATTTCCTGAGCCGCTTCAACGTTAGTTCTGCGAACCGTTTCAGCCTGGGTGCGTGAGCTTGTGAATCGACCCGAGTTGACGTCGATTACTGTCAGCGCTTCTGTCGGCTGGATGTTTAAGTGTCCGCCGCTTGGCAGTTCAACGCGGTCTGACAGAGCTGCTTCAATCTCTTTATCGACACCTTTCGAGACAAGTAAGCTGTCCTCGCCGGTGTGATAAGTGACGCGGGTGGTGCGTCCTGCCCAGCCCTGCAGATACTCCTGGGCGCGTTTTTGACCGTCCTGACTGTCGCAAATGATTTCGCTCACATCATTTGAATAGGCGTCGCGAATGACACGGAACAACAGATCCTGGTCTCTGTAGATGAGCGATGGACCGATGGAAGCTTCACCTTCTGAGACGACTGTCTGCCAGCGATCCCATAGTTGCTCGAAATCTTCGAAAAGTTCGCTCTCACCTTGAGCCTTTGCTTCGGTGCGGATAATTAGACCGACGCCGGGAGGCTTCATCAAGTTGACGACCGACTTCAATCGAGCGCGCTCTCTGGCTTCGCTGATGCGGCGGGAGATTGAAACGCCCCGTTCTTCAGGCACCAGTACAAGAAATCTGCCTGGCAGACTGATTGCTGTCGAGACTCTTGGACCTTTGTGTCCGGTTGGCTCTTTAGTGATCTGCACCAGCAACTTCTGCTTTGGAACAAGGCGCTCTTTCAAGAGTCCCTGCCCCGGCACGTCGTTGGCATGGAGAAATCCCATTTTGTCTTTGCCGAGGTTGACGAAGGCAGCATCGATACCAGGCAGAATGTTTTCTACTGTCGCTGAATAAATGTCACCTAGCAGCAATTCACCGCGGTTGACGAAAAACTCGACAACGCGTTCGTTTTCGAGTATCGCCGCAATGCTGTCTTGCTCGGAGATCACAAGTGACTTTTTCATAAGGTTCCTCTTACTTGGTTTAAAAGAATGGAGTTGGTGCGCACCATATCTGGAGCGCAAATGTGTGGCGGGCAAAAACGCACGAAGGCAGTTGCATGCTCGCGATTTGAAAAGGTGTTGGGTTTTGATTTGGTCGAATTGAACATTGGATTACACGTTGAACAAAGGCGTTTCGCCCTGACCCTTCAACTGAGTGCGGGTGATCCGCCAGACAGTCTCAGGGAAAGGTTGCTCGTCTGGTTGCAAGCACTTAAGAACGTGATCCGGCTTCACATGCATTGCTGGTCCGTGAGCCAGTTCCAGTTCAAGAGTGCCAGTTGAGGGATCAACCAGCTCGATTGAAAGGATTCCCGGGCGAATGTTTTTTCTTTTTGCAGCGTTGGGCGCTGCGTTATCAGCTGTTCCTTTATGCGCATGTTTCGAGGCAGTAGAACTACCTGCTTTATCCGCTTCCGGTTGCTGTAAGAAGACTTCTTCTTTGGCGAGCAGATTTTGAACGAGACTGTTCAAAGCGGCTCGATAGCTTTCCAACTGTGCTGGATCGGCGTTGCTATCCGCAAATCGAGAAACAGTAGCTCTGTATTTGGCAGAGCCGAGGATGGAAGCCAGTGAGGTGTTCGAAACCGGAATTTCTCTGGCTTCGAGCAACTGTATTTCAGGAGGTAATTGCGCGTTGAAGCGCGTGATGAAGTCGTCGGTAGTAACGGCGACTGAGAGATCCACTTCGCCAACTTCACATTCTGACTCTTGAAACAACGCTAGCGGTGCGGCAAGATTCAGTCGTGGAGCGGGGTTGAATCCCTTTGTGTAGGCAACATTCAAAACTGCACGACGCGAGGCGCGAGCGAGAAGATGCTGCAGGTCGAGGTGAGAAATGAAACGCAAATCACCTGATTTGGTGAATTTGAATCTAAATCTCTGCAAAACTTCATTTTCCGGAGCTTGAGGTGGCCTGGTGAAGAACAATGATGGATGGCTGTCACCGTTTGATTCTTCGACTTGAACTGCCAGTTCTTTGACGAAAGGATTTTTCTTCATAACTTCAGGTTTCGGCGCGGAAAGCTGATGAGTTGTCTCGAGTTCTGTGCAAACACCACAAGCGTGACAGAGGTTCTCGGTGCAGGGCGCTGTTTCAACTGCAGCAACCGCCTTTTCCCACTCTTTGACGAGCCACCAGTTGTTCAGCCCGATGTGTATAGTTTCCCAGGGTTGCTCTGAACCGACTTCACGGTCTGTGCATGCTAACTCCACCAACGTAGTGTTCATGCGGGTTGCGACGTTGTGCCAGATTTGCGGTTTGAAGTGTTCGTCCCACGCGTCGAACACCGCACCATCTTTCCAGGCTTCATAAATCATGGTACTGACGTTTCTATCGCCGCGCGAAATCACTGCTTCCAGAAGGCTGATCGTGGTGTCAGTCAAATTGAGCTGCACATTTCTCAGTCCTGACTCTTTTAGCTTCTGACGCAAAACTTTGTGTCGACGATCTGTCTCTTCGGGTGTTACCTGTCCAAACCACTGGAATGGCGTGAATGGCTTGGGCACGAAGTTCGAGATAGTGCAGGTGAAGTCGATATCTTTTTTGTATTTGATCGGGTCGGTTTTTCTTATGGCGCGACAGTGCAATGTCGCTTCTTTCAAAATGTCGACAATTCCGGCTAGATCTGCGTCTTCTTCCAGCGGCAAACCGCACATGAAGTAGAGCTTGACTGAGATCCAACCTGATTGGTATGCAGCTTCGATTGCCGAAATGATCTGCTGGTGTGACAGCCCTTTATTGATCACCGCTCTCAATCGTTCTGAACCAGCTTCTGGTGCGAGTGTAATACCACTCTTGCGCACCGCCTTGAGCTCTTCGGCTAATTCCAGATTCATACGATCGGCGCGCTGACTCGGAAATGACAGAGACGATCGTTTCGCTGCGTGTTCTTGATTAAGTGCTCGAACGGATTCGTGCAGGCTTGTGTAATCGCTGACGCAAAGCGAGAGCATCGAATACTCCTGATGACCGCTGTTCGCCAACGCCTGACTCGACAGCTTGAGCAAGTCTTCAGTGGAGCGCTCTCTGACCGGCAAAAACGTATAACCGGGTTGGCAGAATCGGCAGCCCCTGTCGCAACCACGCCTTACTTCCAACACTTCACGGTCGTGAACGAGCGAGAGATAGGGAACGAGTGATGCTGTTGGTTGATTGCTGTTTGAAAGTGGAATTGTTTGTCTGAATACGCGCTCTGGCAGCGGCGCTTGAATATTGGAGAAAGAACAGTGCTCATGTTCGGTTGTGCAGTTTCGACCTGCTTCGGTCTGTTTCAGGTCGACAGGCTTTGGTGCCTTGCCATCGTTTTTATATTCATACAAAGAAGGGACATAGAGACCTTCAACCCGGGTAGCCAGCTCAGCAAGCAGCATTTGTCTGTAGCATTGACCTTTTGCTTCAGGGTGGCGTTCCTTGAATTCTTTTACGACATTCATCGTATTTGGTATCGCGGCTTCGCCGTCGCCAATTATAAAAAAGTCCATGAAGTGAGCCATGGGCTCCGGATTCACGGCGGATGGCCCGCCACCGAAGACCAGTGGAAAAACATCGGTGCGTTGCGCAGCCAGCACTGGAATCTGAGCCAGATCCAGCATGTTCAGAACGTTTGTATAACAAAGCTCATACTGTAAAGAGAAGCCGACGAGTTCAAATTCTTTGAGCGGACGGCGCGATTCCCATCCCCATAGCGGTATCTGTCTGGCTCGCAAGATTGCTTCCAGATCTGACCCCGGTGCATAGCTGCGGTCCACGAGCATGTTTTCAGTGGCATTGACAATCTGGTAGAGGATCTTCAAGCCGAAGTTGGACATTCCCAATTCGTATAGATCGGGAAATGATAGAGCGAGACGAACTGACGCCTGGTCGAAGTCTTTACGAGCAGCGCCCCATTCGTTGCCAAGATATTGCCCGGGTCGATTTACCTGCTCGAGTAACTCTTCAGTCAAGAGTCTGGAGAATACAGACTTGTTGACTGGAGAATTTATTGTTTTCTTGACTTGTGGGTCCTGTCGACCCACGATGGAATTAACTATTGTCCCGACTCCGAAATTTGATCACGAGAAAAATTGCTTGCAGGTTCCACCTAAAGGCTTTCAGAACCAGAACGACACGAAAGTATCGAAGACTTGTGTTCGCTCGCAAAACAGCGAGTCGGAAAGCCGCAGCCGATGAGAGTCTTAGAGTGTTCATCTCGGGTAGGACCCAATCGGCAGGTCTTCCGGAGATCAGCGAAACAAGATACGGTTTTGAAAAAGAATCTTGAGCTAGAACGCCCTCAAGTGTCTTCATTATAACGCTAAAGAGATATATGCATATTCACTTTCAAAACTTTAATTTGCTTCTTAACAAGGATCTGATAACACCGCTCTCTCCAGCTACACATCCTTTGCCAGGAAATTGGCAAGACTTCTAATTTGCTCGATATTTCTCGTTTGACCTCTTGTTTACCTGTGCTATAGTCGCAAGAGAACGACTTGTTTCCTTTTGAATGAAGCAGCTTGTGAGACGGAATATCAAATCAAACACTTGACTGGGATGGCTTAACTTGATTCTCGAAGCATTCGCCGAATATTTGAAAGCTGCAGATCCGAAGACTCCGTCTACGGAAGTGCTGGCTCAATGGCTGATCGAGAAATTGAGTTCTCCGCCTCGCAATAATGTCGATCGCGTCGTTCACTGCGAAATGGCTATGTTGAGAACCGGCAAAGATCAAGTTGAGCAAAAACTCAAAAACGTTCTCAGCGAAACGAAGGATTTGTCTGCCTACAGATTCACCGGCAAATCTGCTTCCGGCAAGCGATTACTCCGCAGCTTGTACGAGTATTGCCTCAGCTACGATTCTCAAAAGTGGTCGCGCTTCGTACACAACCTGAAAGCAAGCGATTTCAACCGTCGGTCAGTGGGCAATTAAGCTAGCATTTACTATTCAGGGAACATAAGCTTATAGACATTGTCTCCAGTTGTAGGAGAAAATGTGATGCCTGGGTGCCGCAAAAATTTTCCAGCGCACTCAAGAGTTAAGAGTCGATTGAGAAAAATGCACCTCGCTTGTGTCCAGAAATGAAATCAATGGTCAGCGGAAGTTTAAAAAAATGGTCGGCAATCACTGTGGCGGTGGTGGCACTGGCAGTGAGCGGCAGCAAAATTCTGGCTGCTGATGATCTCAAGTTGCGCCCGGGTATTTCTTTCACGCAAGATATTGATGCTGGTTTTCCAATTGTCGCTACCGATATCGACAACGCGTCTATCGATCCAAGCTTACCTTCGATCATCTTTTTCGGCGCAGCTTGCGACCTGAATACGAATCGGCAAGCCAAACGGCTGGTCGATATCTATCACAAAATTCCTAAAGGTCAGGTCAAATTCATCGTTATCGATGTCGATCATCCAGCTAATGAAGACGCTAGAAAGCTGATTCGAACCTATTACAGTCCACCCGGCAAGACTGGCTACATTCCGTTTGAAGTCATTCTGGACAAATCTGGTAAAGCCGTGTGGAGCCAGATTGGCGAAGTCGAAATTTCCGTTATTAAAGGGCAGCTAGATAAGGTCATGTAGCGCTTGCACGTGGCTCCTGCGCGTCATGTGGTCGTCATGTGGTCCGTGCACGCAGTTTCTGCAGTGCTTCTTGCGGCAGGTGAATTGACCCTACTACTGGTGCATAGTCTTCGAATGGTCCGTGGCAATCAGAACCGCCCGTGATCAGCAAATTGTTTTTGTTTGCTAGATTTATGAAATGTTCTACGAGAGCTGGCGAATGAACTCGGTGATGCGCCTCTATTGCGCCCAACCCTGCTTCCTCACGCAGTCGCAGGATCAGCGCATCGATATGTTTGCCCGCGCCGGGATGTGCAATTGATGCGATACCACCGGCGGCACTTATTGCCCGAATCGCTTCGCTCGGAGAAACGCTGTTTCTCGGCACGTAGTGCTGAGATTTGCGTGTCATGAATTTTTCCCAGGCTTCGTTGACATCAGCTGCGCCACCAGCTTCGACGATTGCCATGGTTATATTTGCCCGCCCAATAGAGCCGATGCCTGCATGCTTCTGCACAGATTGCGGAGTGATGTCGATGCCCAGTGCAGCGACCGCGTTGATAGAGTCGTAGACATGCTGGGTGCGTGCGTCCAGTTGGCGCTTGAGAAGAGCACGCAAAGAAGAGTTGCTGGGATCTATAAAATATCCAAGCACATGAATGTCTTCGCGCTTACCGTCTTCATGCTTGTATATGGTGTTTATTTCTATTCCGGGTATGATTTCCAGCCTTCCTAAAGCTGCATCTTGAGCTTCCGCAATACCTTCAATCGAGTCATGATCGGTGATCGCGATGTGTTTCATTTGCATTGAAACGGCGTGCTCGACCAGTGCGGCAGGTGACCAGGTGCCGTCTGAGTGATGTGTGTGAAGGTGCAGATCAATTGTGCTGATCAATGGTGGTTAATGCTCATACGGTCTTAGAGAGTTTTGTTGAATCGCTTCCTTGCTTCTTCTCAATGTTTTCAGTGATTTCGTTGAACTGAATTCTACGTATTGAAACAGCTTTTCCGGAAGTTTTGTCGATTTCGAAAACCACACCATTGACCATCGCTGGTCCATCAGCGATTTCAAATCGGCTTGGTAGCTGCTTAATCATGCGGCGAAAAACTGCGACTTGATCCATTCCAATCACACTATTTTTGGGTCCGCAGCAACCGGCGTCAGTCAAAAATGCTGTGCCTGCAGGCAAGATGCGCTCGTCGGCAGTTTGCACATGAGTGTGAGTGCCTACCACCGCTGATACCCTGCCATCCAGATACAAGGCCAGAGCTACTTTCTCTGCGGTTGCTTCAGCGTGAATATCGACAATGATGATTTTGGTTTCAGCTGACAACTTTTCGACGAGCTTGTCTGCCACCAGAAATGGCGAATCGAGTGGTTCCATGAAGACTCGGCCGAGTACATTTATCAATCCAACTTTCACCCCGCCTTCTAGTTCGACGATGCATGAGCCGACTCCAGGAGTTCCTTCTGGATAATTCGCCGGGCGAATTACGTTTTGTTGCTGATCGATAAATTCAAATATTTCTTTGCGGTCGAAGGTGTGGTTGCCACCCGTGAACGCGTGGACACCGGCGTCTCGCAGCTCCTGCAAGTTTGTTTCGGTGGTACCGAATCCGTGCGCCGCATTTTCTGCGTTGGCGATGATCAAATCGGCTTCAGGCGCATGCCCAGCTAGAAATTGCTTGATGGCGCGACGACCTGGTTTGCCGATCACGTCGCCCAGAAATAAGACGCTGATGTTATTTTGAAGATCCATCGCTAGAGAATACCTTACAATGCAAGTCAGAACTACTTTGCACATTCCATGTTAAGACTCTTCCGTAATTTTCTTTCTCTGGCTACCGTTCTTTATTTTGGGGCGGCAGCTCAAGCTCAGCAACAGCCAGCGAAAGCGGCTGCTCCAGCTGCTTCGGCTTCTGCGAAGTCTACGTCGGTGCCAGCTGCTAAAGCCACTGGTCCGGCTCCTGTTTCACAAATCCGAGGAGCGAGCACCTCGAAAGCGACAAGCCCGGTCCCGATTAAATCAGCAAAGACTGACCCTGTACATGCCATCACCGTCGCTCCGGCTGCTTCTGCAAACAAGACGAATGCGGCTGCCACCAAACCTGTAAGACTGGACCCCGCGACCACTGGTAAGGCCTCTAAATCGGATCCTGCAAGCGCTGCGAAAGCGACTAAAGCCGATCTTTCAGCGAAGACCAAAACAACAGTCAAAGCCGGAGAAAAATCGGCGCCTGCCAGGCATACACCGGAACCACGTCTCGGGCTGGTTCCGCCGCCCCCTCCTGATACACCTACTATGTTCGCAGGTGACGGAATTTTTCCTGGTTTTGGCATGCCTGATTTCAACAATCCGGCTGCTCTGGCGGGACGCCGCAAAGACATCGCTTCGCAACTGGCAAGTGCCAAGAAGTTGCTCGTAGACAAGGAGCAGCGCACCAAAGAATTGAAGGAGAAGGCGACACAGTTCGAGCAACTTTTTTCTGAAGGTGTGATTAGCCGCAGGGAGCTGGAAAGCGCGCAGAAGGACGCGGTCTCTGCTGCTGCGGAACTCAATGACGCCCGAACTCAGACCGTTGCATATCAAAATGCTATGTCTCGCCTTGACGATCGCTTGAAGGGTAAGCCTGTTGCTTCTAAGAAGACTGTCAAAGGAAAAACCAAGCCAGCGCCGAAATCTGGTGCTAAGGTTTCTTCGGCAGTTGGACAGGTGGATAACCCAGCATCCGCTGGGTCAGCTTCGGCTACGCCTAAATCCGATGCCACCGTAAAACCCGATGCGCCTAAATCCGATGCCACCGTAAAACCGGCTGCGCCGACAGACCTGAAAGCTACTCCAGGACCGTAGCACTGAACATCTACAATCTTCTATACTGAACCTTTCTGAACTTAATTAAGGCGGAAGAAGTGGACGAGATAGCGGCGAAGCAGTTGTACGCAAAAACAGGCATCACACTTGGTGAAGTCCTGGGTGACCGCTACCAGGTCACAGAAGTGCTTGGTCAGGGCGGTATGGGCACCGTCTTCAAAGCCATCAATCTTTCTTTGAACAAGCCGGTTGCGGTTAAAGCCCTGCATATGTTTTTGGATAGCTTCGCTACGGCGCGATTTCAGCAAGAAATTAAAGCTATGAGCATGCTTTCGCACCCGCATTTGATCAGCGTTCTTGACGCAGGCACTACATCTGGTGGCACACCGTACTTCGTGATGGAATTTCTGGACGGTCCTGCTCTTGGTGATTTGCTTAAGGTAGAGGGCGCTTTGTCTGATGTGCGAGCGATTCGCATGTTCATTCAGATGGCGGACGCTCTGGCATATGCTCATGAACAGGGCATTGTGCACCGAGACTTGAAGCCCAACAATGTTGTCGTCTTGACGAATCGAGGCAAGGATTTTATCAAGCTGGTCGACCTCGGAATTGCAAAGCTCGTCACTCCTGAAGATGGTGCGCAGGGGTTGACGATGACTGGCGAGATCTTCGGTAGTCCAATCTATATGAGCCCCGAGCAGTGCGGGGGTAAAGCCATCGATGGACGTTCCGATATTTACTCCCTGGGTTGTTTGATGTTCGAAACTGTCTGCGGTGAACCGCCTATCAAGGGCGGAAGTGCACTGGAGACATTCAATTTGCACATGACAATGGATGCGCCGCTGCTCAGCACCATGCCTGGTGTGCGAATGACACCGCATTTGAAGGCTCTCGAGTCAGTAATTGCCCGCTGCGTTCAGCGCCAGCCCGCTGATCGCTTTCAGACCATGGAAGAGTTGTCTCAAGAATTGGAACGTATCGATCGTTCTGGCGCGGCTTCAGCTTCCTACAATTCCGCGTCCTACAACCCGGCGTCCGGTTCTTCCATAAATCCTCCGCCTCCGCCAGTTCGCTTCCAACTTGATGGTGCTAGTACAACCCTCAGTGATCCCAGTCGCAAGAAAGACGTCAGTCGCGACGATGGTTCGAATTTTGAGGTTGGCAGTTCGGGTAAAAGCGATTCCTCTCAGGCGAAAAAGAACCTTGTGGTCGGTGCTGGTGCATTCTTTGTGGTCTTTTGCCTCTCACTTCTGGCCTCACAGTTTATTACGCATCGCAATCCACCACCACCGCAGACGGTGCCAGCTTATGCGCAGAATCCCCAGTCTTATGTAGATACTGCTGCAATTCAAAAATCAATTCAAGAAGCCACCGACCGGCAGTTGTCTCAGCACAACACAGTCAGCTACCCTGCAAACTCCGGTAACTCAAAAGTTGAAGTGTTGGCTGTTTATATGGGGAAGGGTCAAGATGTGCAGAATGCGAACTTGCCCGGCAACGTTGAAGTCGATGTCAAAGATTCAGACAAGCCTATTACTCTTGTTCTTGTTTCTTACATGCCTACAAACTGGAAAATAATGAGAGAGGGACCGGCCGTAAAGATTGCCAAAGTACTGGTCAGCAGTTATAAATCACCATGCACAGTCTCTGGGGTTCCAAACGGCGTTCCTGTAGAGAGATCCTGGTATCAATTTTTAGACGAGGAGGGCCGTAAGCTGGACTCGCCGAGAAAAGATAATCCCTTTGAGTGTTTCAGTCTTGGAACTGCTCTCAATCCAGGAACGCAGGATCTGGAAGATCAAGGCGATTTTCAGAACATGAAGAAGATCGTTGAGGGGCACCTCAAGGAACCTATTAAGTCGTTCCAGGGAGCCTATCGAGAAGATCGATTCACGGTGCAGTAGGTAACGGGTTCACTATCTACCTGTTGCGGAACGCTAGCTTGACTGTAAATTGGGGACGCTGAGCCTTTCTAGATCGGCTTGTTGATCGACGTCGTAGATTCCATCAGGAAATTCCAAAATAACTGAAGTGTTGTTCTGAATGATCGATTTTGCTCCGCGGTCGCCTTTCAGGAGGAGCAGCTCTCGAAATAATGCAGCCGGAAAAACCGCCGGAATCCCTGATGTATCCCCATATTTGCATGCTACAAGAGTGTCTCGGTCAAGGAGTTTCAAAATATTTTCAATCAATTCCTTGCTAACAAGAGGCTGATCGCAAGTGAGCAGGAGAAGGTGACTGGCCTTTTGCTCCATCGCCATTTTCGTGGCGCAATGAATAGATGTGGAAAGCCCTAACTGCCAGTTTGAGTTGTGCAGGGCTTGAATCGGGCGCGCTATTTTGCGCTCTTTTAGGTGGGTCCAGATAAGTTCGGAATTGCATCCCAGAACAACACCAACCGCATCGACTGAGGGTGTGTCCAGAGCATCTATTGCGGTGTCTATCAACGTGCTCGCGCCAAATTTCGCTAGTTGCTTGGGGCTGCCGAAGCGCGTCGCAGCTCCCGCCGCAAGCACAACACCTGTGACTTTTCTGGCAGTCAATGTTTTGGCTCCAATTCCCATCTCTCATGGATGGCACCATCTTTGTCTCTCAGATGCTGTGGGTTTGTTTTTCGTGCCACTGTCTGAATTTCGGCGAGCACTGAAAGAGCGATTTCAGATGGAGTTTCAGCCGCCATGTTCAATCCTACTGGTGAATAAAAATGAGGCTGACTGAATATGCTTGACGGTCTGACACCAATGGCGGTGAGTATCTTTTGGGTGCGAGAGCGGGGTCCCATTATTCCCAGATACGGGGGAGCGCTCGTAATCAGCTGTTCCAGCACTCTTGTGTCGAGATTCAAATCGTGCGTCATGACGACTAAGTATGAGCGCGTCAAATTCTGATATTCTTGCAGCAAGCTGTTGCAACTTCGCACCACCTGCTTCGATAACCTCAGTGCGTGCATGCCTACTCTGCGGGCAATATCCTCCAGAATTCTGGCGTCTTCGCCGTCTCCGAATATAACCACGCTAATTGCAGGTTCGAAATATTCGGCGAAAATTTCCAGATTCTCGCCGTTAAGAGTGACGTTGATAAGCTGGCACTTTTGAGCGTCAAAAATCATTTTGCAAAGCGGGAGCATGTTTGCAAGACCGTCGCAGAGGTTGGCTGAGCCCGATTTGCTGATGCCAAACCGTGCACCTGGAGCAGTTTTTGCGTCGCCGGCATGATCGGTCTTCACGACTGTCAGCATTACTGCCGGCTCGTCCAGTTCCGACAACCAGCGCATCGCATTTAGTGCGCGTTGATTCGGCAGCGGCTCAACAAAAATCATAACAGTGCCGCCGCAACCAAACGGAAATCCGCGTATATCGTCTTCTTCCGATAGATCGTAAGTGACAACGAACGCCTCGTTGCTTATGCTGTCAAGTCTGCAGGCGATGTCGCCTTCCAGGCACCCGGCCGATAGTCCGCCACTAAAAGTTCCATCTTCGACAATGAGTGAACGGGCGCCTGCACTGCGATATGACGGTCCTTCCGTTTTTATCACAGTGGCCACGGCAACTCTTTTATCCGCCTTGAGCGCCTCACCGTGCAATGCGAGAATGTCTTGAATTTCGCTCATACTCTCTGTCTCGAGTTCACAGGCTCTGGCTCAAGTTCTTTCTGCAAGCAGGTCTTCGATGCGAATCGGCAGATTGCGCACCCTTATTCCTGTCGCGTGGTGCACAGCATTTGCAAGGGCGGGAGCGAGCCCGGCTAGACCGATTTCGCCTATGCCACGGGCGCCATATTCATTCAATTCGGTGTTCGGCACCTCAAGGAAGTGCACATCCATTTTGGGAGCATCGGCATGCACCGGCAAGATGTAATCGGCAAGACTGCTGTTGATCGGTGCGCCTCTGGTTTCCTCATAGTGAGTGCCTTCGAAAAGCGCCATGCCCAGCCCCATGACGATTGCTCCTTCGATTTGATTGCGTCCGGTTTTGGGATTGATAATTTTGCCCGCATCGATCACAGTAACCACACGGCTGACACGCAATCTTGCGATCTCTTCTTGCCAGGTGACTTCGACGAAGTGCGCGCCGTAGGAGTGAACAGAGGTCGTTTTTTTATCAAAGAATGTTCCTTTGGATGACCCTTTACCGGCGATGTTGTTGAGGTTTGCTTCTTTCATTATCTGTTCGAAAGGCACGCCTTCCCTGGAGCGTTGCTCTTTTTTGTGTACGTAACCATTAGTGAGCGCAAGTTCTGACTTTTTCACTCCGTTGAATTTAGAAGTCGGAATCTTGGTTGCGGCTCGAAGCAGAGTATCGACAGCCTGATCTATAGCTTTGCTGACGGCAGGAATTATGGAAGCGATACCCATTGAGCCGCCCGAAAGAGGACCCGGCGGCAAAGAAGAGTCGCCCAGCACGACTTCGACTTTGTTCAACGGTATGCCCAGTTTGTCGCCGACAACCTGCGCGAATACCGTGTATGTGCCGGTGCCGATGTCTTGCGTAGCGCTGGCTACGCGCACCGTTCCATCGTTATGTAGCTGCACGGAAACATCGGCTGGGAATCGCTCGGCAATCCACGATGCGCCTGCGGTGCCCCAACCCAGCGTCAGACCATTCTTCTTCATGGAGCCAATTCGTGGGTCTCGTTCTTCCCAGCCAAATAAGTCTGCGCCTTGTTTGTAGCAGCCGATCAGATGGCGAGATGCGAATGGCAAATTCAAACCTTCATCGATTGAAGGTTCATTGATGATGCGAAGCTTGATTGGGTCGATCTTCAATTTGATTGCCAGCTCGTCCATCGCAGATTCTGTTGCGAAAAGCCCGGGAACTGCGCCTGGTCCGCGCATTGAAGTCGGCGTGCCAATATTTCGGCGCGCCAGCGACGAAGTCACTTTCAAATTTGGAGTGCTGTAAAGATACGAAGTGCACTCGCCGCAGTTTTCCTTATAATCATCGAGAACGGATGTGTGGTTGATGTAATCGTGTTGAATCGACGTTAGCTTGCCGTCGGGCTGCGCGCTCAGCTTTACTCTTTGCTGTGTACGTGGTCTGTGCCCAACAGTTTGAAATGACATTTTTCTGCTGACGACCAGTTTTACAGGACGTCTCAAGTGGCGAGCGGCGGCACCGGCCAGAGCGCAGTGCGACCACGGAGTGATCTTGCTGCCAAAGCCTGAGCCTAAGAACTTCGATATAACCTGCAGATTTTCCGGGTCGACCCCCAGCACTTGAACCAGCACGTTCTTGTGATTGACGACGCCCTGGGTCGTCTCGTACATAGTGAATTTGGTTCCGTCAAACACAGCAACCGTGGCGTGAAGCTCGATGACATTGTGCGTCTCAGCTGGAGTCGAATAGGTTTCGTCTATCTTGATTGAAGCTGATTGGAAGGCGCTTTCCGCGTCGCCGCGATGGCTTTCGACCTTGATATCGGTATCGGCAGTTAGTTTTGCCGAGACATTCGGTTTGTCTTCCTGATATGTAACCTTAACCGCATCAGCAGCCGCTTTTGCTTGTTCGAAAGTGTCAGCGACTGCGAGCGCGACATATTGCCCGTAGTAGCGAATGATGTCGTCTTCTAGCGGCGGTCGAGGTTCATCCGAGAAAGCGCTAAAAGATGAATCCGGCGCTACACGAAAGAGATTGCCAATGTTGCCTCGATGGTAGATAGCATGAACGCCAGGCATCTTCTCTGCGGCTTCTGTATCGAGTCTGGTTATCTTGCCATTTGATATGGTGGCGCCTACAGGCACTGCATGAACAAGGTCCGGGAAGTTATGGTCTGATGTGTAAACGGCTCGACCTGTAACTTTCAACGGTCCGTCGATGCGGCTGGTTTCGCGCCCCACCGAAGTTTGTTTCGGCTCCATAACCGCTGTTTGAGCGGGCTGTGGATTGGCTGGCACAGGTTTGGAATTGGAGTCTTTTTTGTTCGTCATGATATTTCCATGTCAGGCAGTGCAATTTTAAGAGCGATTTCGTGGAGATGGATTTTTTGGAGCTGGATTTGTGATGGATAGATTTCGAAGTGCTGGATTACTGCTCAGGAGTTCGTTGCCAATTTCAGTGCATGTGCAAGACAACGCTTCGAAAGTTCGATTTTGAATTTGTTCTGACTCTGGGGCTTAGCATTCTGCAATGCCGCCTCAGCGGCTCTACGGAAGTTCTCCTGCGAAGGTGATGCGCCATCGAGTGCTCTTTCAGCCTCAGGCGCACGCCACGGAATGGTGCCGACGCCACCCAGCGCCACTCTGGCGTGAGTGATTTTGCCATTTTGAACTTGCGTGATCACTGCCGCTGAGGCAAGGGCGAACTCGTATGAAGCGCGGTCTCTCAACTTCAAGTAGGTTGAGTTGCAGCCTGG
>DATNPY010000053.1:0-38242 GCA_036702955.1 Drouetiella sp.
CTTTGTCTGATGCTGCGATGATGCGTTTGCCGTTGTACTTGTTCAGCGGCGCCAGGAAAGACTGTTTAGACTTAGGTCTGGCGAGTTCGGCCTTGATAGACCAGTACTCTTTTGGCTCAAAGCTTTCAACTTCTGCTTCGCGCTCGCAAATCAGGCGAACGGCCACAGATTGCACACGGCCCGCCGATTTACCGTTGACCTTGCGCCACAGAAGCGGCGAAATTTTGTAGCCGACCAATCTATCTAATACGCGTCGCGCTTGTTGAGCGTCAACGAGATTCTTGTCGATCTTGCGCGGTGACTTCATTGCCGCCAGAACAGCGTCTTTTGTAATTTCGTTGAACTCGATGCGGTGCAGCTTTTTGCCCGGCAGATCGAGCACTTCAGACAAGTGCCACGCAATCGCTTCCCCTTCGCGGTCAGGGTCTGGCGCCAGGAAGACTTTGTCTGCGGCTTTCGCTGCGTCGCGCAGCTCTTCAACTATGGCTTCTTTGTCGTGCAATATTTCATACATCGGCTCGAAGTTTTTTCTGACATTGACACCCAGCTTATTGCGGGGCAAGTCGCGCACGTGTCCGATACTCGCTTTCACCGTGAAATCTTTTCCAAGGATCTTGCTGATCGTTTTTGCTTTGGCGGGAGATTCGACTATAACTAACGATTTAACCATTGCACGTCTTTGTGTTTCATATAAAAGGATGGGATGACGAAGAGGTCAGTACCTGTCAAGGTGTCTCAACGAGGCTGAAGTATATCACGAGACTCCATACCCCCTTGCTGGAACTGCCAATCGCACAGGGTCTCCAGAGATGGCTGGTGCCGTATCTGGATTTGGGCAGCCCTTCGACTTAACCGACTTCCATAAGCGTTGTACCAAACCTTTTGGCTGATCACTACCTTAGAGAATTTTAAGGTGGCTATTCTGGAGGCTTTCGAGCCTCGAAATCAAGATGCCTGATTCAACCCCGAAGGCGGTCAAGTTTGCCTTTCGGCCGTTTCCCATATAAAAGGATGGGGAATTTTTTTTGGCCTCTTCAGATGCCTTAACTTCTTCGATATACGACAGGTCAACTACTACATGGTCCAGTTGGGAAAAGTAGTCCAGCGTTTCTGTTCTAAATAAGTGCGCCCATTCAACCATTACGATCATTTTTTGTTCGATGAATTGATCCAGTTCTGTGGCCAGCGCCACGGCGAACATGGGTGAGTCTTCGGACAACCTGTAAAGATCCAGGTGGTACAGGGGCAATCGTCCCGAATGATACTCATTCAGCATCGTGAAAGTCGGACTGCTCACTGTTTCGGTCACACCAAGCGCCTGTGCGAGACCCTGTACAAGTGTGGTCTTGCCCGCGCCCATCGGTCCATTCAAGGCGATGATGGCGCGGGTGGTGACAACATCAGCTAACGCCCGTCCCAAATTAAGCGTAGCTTGATGGTCCGGAAGCAGGATGTCTAGGGAAATAATAGTTGGTCTCAGCCCAGGACGGTGCGAGTTTTGACCCGGATATGTCCAGGTGGGGAACCTCCTTAACGCTCTTCCGTTTCCTAATTCCCAAATTCGAAGTGCCTACACACATCGCTCGGGTTCATAGGTATACGTACTCGTCTCGAGCCAGCTCCCCAATATACTCGATTTGTAGGACAAAACTTTTTAGAGCTCTGTCCAAGACCGAGACTAACTGAATCATAGGCAAATGATCAGAGCCTGTCAACCGGCTTATTTAGCCCGGTAATTAATCGCGCAACAATCGTTTAACGCGCTCGCTGTACCGCTTTTCCAACTCCGAAATTTCATTCTCAGCAGGAAAGTTATATGACCAACCGGCTTGACAAATCGGCTCACAGACCTGCTTATCGCCGTTTGCTGCCTTTATTGTCGGAGACATATCGTTCAATTCAAAAACTGCGTGTGATGCATCTCTGCCATTGTATTTTTTCTTCGTCAATTGCGAAAAATTCTCGTCCCATCTCAGACAGACGAGACTGCTTTCTTCCGGGACACCGAGCCGCTCTTCATCAGTTGCAGGATCAAACTTAGTCCAGAAATCAGATTTCAATTGGGCTAAATCTTCACTGCCAGGTAACGTATATTCTTTACCGGCATAATAAATTGGATCGACGAGAACACGCTTCCCATCGCGATCTTCATATTTTGGTTGCAAACCGTTCACAGCATAGATTGCGTCAATCGGATGAATGCCACCGTATTTAATTTCGGCAAGTCGCCAGAAAGTATCACCCTTTTTTAGCACGATTTTCGTGCTTTCGTCGGCAGCACCGACTCGCCGTTTCAATTCATCTAGATCAGCTGTCATAGTTGTTCTCCAACCTGCTTCGCCTCTGATTTTACAACCCGTACTACTATTGTTTGCAACGCTCATTTGCGCGCGCATTTTTAGCGCGAACTATTTGATGATGGCACCGCGCACGGTGCTCTCTCTTGTTTGAACGGGACGTTCGCCACTTGAACGCATCAATCTACCTGACTCCTCTTCGTCACGTGCTTCATCTTCTTCGCTCTTTTCAAAGTTCCGATGATTAGTGAAGTGAGCGACGCTGTTATGCACATCGACATCAGCGCTAGATCTACCGTAATAACGCACAAACAAACCCGTTCCTTCTGGTCGCAGTTTGGCGCTGCCCGGCAAAGTTTTGGTCAGCAATTGCGCTTCCAGATTAGAAGCGATCTCGTCAAGCGAAAACTCATGCTCGAGCGACCACCTCTTATATGCGTCAGATTTTTCGGAGGCAGCTGCGCGCTCCTGCTTCGCCGCTTCCTCAGCCTCTTTTCGCATCTGTTCAATCTGCAATCGCCTCGTTTCTATTGCAACGAAAGGATTTTCGAACGGACGCATGCGCAACGGACTATTGATTGCTTCATTGATAGCGTCTTGCGCGTTGCGCTCTATAATCTGGGCACGAGTTTCGCCACCACGCACCATCGTAGCTGCAATCGACTCAGCGTACTGGCGATGACGGGATTTCTCTCGCTCGGTCTGAGTGCGAATAATCCTCACTACCGAACCATGCTCGTTCTCGGCTGGGAGGCGAATTCCAAGTCGTTCAGCAGCCGAAATCGGTTCATTCGACTCAGTTTCCGATGGCGGTGGTGCGCCATGCATCCTGTAAGTCATGAGCGCCTTACGACAGTAACCAGAGACAGGACCGTAGGGATCAAGCCTGTAAGCCAGATTGTACTCTTCCATGGCGAGTGGATGTTTCTTCTCGTATACAAGAGCGTTAGCCAGATAGTAATGCACAGAAGCGTCACGCGGGTGCTCCACGGCTGACTGACGAAAGCACTCTTCAGCTTGAGCGTACTGCCCCAGCTCCATAAATCTCTGCCCTTTCTGCATCAAAGTCATTGGAGCGGAAGACGAGGTAGATGGATAGATCGCCGTCGGAGCGAGTGCCAGGGCCGCGTTGCCAGATGCAAGGGAAAGCGTCCCTTGCAGCACGATGCTGACTAACGTGTGATTGATCGATAGTGACATGCTGTGTGCTTTAGCGGTGTTTCTAGTTTACTCCCACTCCTGCACATACGCACTATAAATTTTGCCGCCGACAAAACTTTCTCAAGCTCAACCATGGCGCCTATACGGCAGTTGTAACAACGTCGCAGTCGCCACTCACCGGACAATCGAGGATCGAACAGTCATAGTAAACTTCTATTGGTACCCGATGCCTTAACTTATCCAGAATGTGAATTGAAATTGACTGTTAATAGAAGCTCTCTATCGAAGTATGCGCCCGCTGCCACTCTCAAAGCGGTGACTGATTCGGCACTGATGGTATCAGCGGTGCTGCTCACATCGGCTCTGGCTGGACCTGCAGCATTAGCGCAAGTGGACTCGATTCCAGACCCCCGTCAGGATTTCTACGAGCAATCTAAACCTGGAAAAGCCCCTGATTTCAAAAAGTTGCCACCAGCCGCTCCAGATTTCGCCGCCGGGCAAACTCCCATGCAAAGTCCCGCACCAGCTTCCGCGCGAAACACTGTGCAAAGTTCCGCCCAAAGTACCGTGCAAAGTTCAGGACAGAGTGCTCCTCCGGGCAAAGCGGCTGTGAAAGCTCCGGTCAACGATCTCGATGATGCACTTTCTGCTCCAGACGATGGTCCGAGAACAGCTCCGGAACGTCGAAGCGGCGAACAAACAGATGCGGCGGCAGCAACCGGAGTTCCCGCCGTAACACACCCTGAATTGATGCCGCGACCACCCATACCCACACCACCAGCAGTATCATTGCAGCAACCAATGAACGGCGGGCAGCTAAAAGATAATCTGGCATGGCGAACCCGAGCCTACAAACTGCGCTCCGAAAGCGCCGATGCAAAAGGGGGTCTGGTCAAAGCTGCCAGACTTATCAACGGAAGTTTTGAAGACACAATCGCGGCTGTCACCGCAGCATGCTCCTCCAAAGGTCTGGTGATCGACGCAATTTACCAGTCAGCTGGTCAAATTTTGGCGCACCCCAGCGACAGCGCGCCCGAACGCTCGCGCATCATCATCGCTGTTAAACCCATTTCAAAAACCAGCACCCTCGTGCGCATCGGTCTGGACACAGACAATCGCAACAGGCAAGCCTCATTCGACGATCTTTTGAATCGCGTTGACAGCGCCATAAATGAAAAGGGGCTGCTCTAATTGCCTAAGTCAAATTCGCCTTACATACTGGGAATCACGGGCACGATTTCATCCGGCAAATCATTGGTCGGGAAGCTTTTGAGTGAACGCGGCATCCCCGTCTTCGATTCAGATTTGATAGTGCACGACTTGCTAACTCTGGATACTCCGACACGCAGGGCGGTCACAGACAGATTCGGAGACAAAATCGTAGATCTAAACCGACATGGTGCAATCAATCGGGCTGTGCTCGGTCAAATCGTCTTTTCGAATACTGAAGCTCGCAAAGACCTCGAAGCAATCGTACATCCTGCCGTGATCAAGGAAAGCCGCCGACGCATTCACGAACATCCCAATAACGCGATAGTAGCCGTGTTAGCTCCACTTTTATTCGAAGCCGGTTTAAAAAACGAATACAATGAGATATGGACGATAGTTACTAACATGGAAACACTGAAGGAAAGATTGAAGCAGCGAGACAAACTTTCTGACACCGAAGTCGAAAGAAGACTGGCTGCTCAGTGGAGTCAAGACAAGAAGGCGTCCCTGTCCGATGCAACCATAGACAATTCAGGAACTCCTGAAGAAACTGCGAAACAAGTTGATATTCTTCTCGACAAAATCAAAGTCAAAATCGCAAGCTGACGAGTGTCTCGTACACTCATTTTTGGCTGCTTCCTTTCGTTCAGGCTTGGGCCGATTTGGAATTTTCGCGATTGCATTCAGTTTAAATTCCTGGCAAGTACCAGTTCAAGCTGCGGAAAAGCCGGAAACTGGATATGAACTGGAGCAAAAAAGCATTCTTGTCGGAAACGTGACTGTGCGGATCTATCCGAAAGCGGTGCAGATTTTTGATAAAGGACGTGGCATCTACTATTCGAGTCGTGCTCCTAACTGGAAATTGCAAATTATCAATCCATCGGAAAAAACATTTTTCGAAGGCAATATCGACAACTTCAGTGGCCTGTTGACTCAGGGCGTTACCCTGTTCACAGGCAGAATGCTTACAGACGCAACTTACTCACCACCAACGAAGCAGCCTGACGGGCTGCTCTTGTACACAACCTCGCCCGAATTTACAAAACGCGCCTTCGAGAACAAAAAGAACATAACGAATAGCAATGGCAATCCAAAAACTATTGATGTCTGGGTTAATCCGGTCATGCCTGCGCCACCACGTGCAGTGGCAATGCTGGGACGGGTATTCGGCATTGCCTGTCCTCCGGGAATGCCGGTAAGAGTGCGTTACTTTGATTTCGATCACGAAGAGAAGGTTTATCTCAAGACTTTCAAGTTCGCCAAAAGACAATTCACTGACGCAGATTTCGAACAGCGCCTGCCTTCGTATAAGCAAGTCGCCACTTCCAGCGCGGCATGCCGATCCAGACAGCAAGACGAAGCGGTTAGCGACATGCTTGGTGGTCTGGATGACGGTATCGAAGTGCGAAAGAAACACTAGCGTGGTCGCTTATTCCTGGTGCAATTGAAGCTGCATCAATGCTTCGTCCACGTACTTACCGTCGACTTTGAGCGCAGCAGTTTCGACTCCGTACTTTTCAAAGCCCAGAGATTTGTACAACTTCGTCGCAGGTTTGTTGGGAATCGCCACGGACAACTGCAGATACTCCAGGTCCGGAAGTTCTTGTGCGTACATGATCGCAGCTACCATGAGCTGCCGCGCTATGTTCATGCCCCGAAATTCCGGTGCAAGGTACACGCCCCAGATAGTGCCCAGGTGGCGCTTTTTAATGCCATTTTGCCTGAAGAAACCGACAGTTCCAACCAATTCAGGACAAAATGCTCCCAACACAAACTTGTCGTCGCTGCACTCAAGACGCCCAGCTACGTCCTTAAGCTCGAGCGACTTCGATTCCTCGAAGTCCGCACCAAATGCGCGTGGTTCATCTCTCAACGCCTGCAGCCGCAGCGGCCAAAAAATTTCTATGTCCTTTTCAGAAAGTAACTTGATGACTAACTCTTCAGGAGCCTTACTTTTCTTGTCTGATGAATCTTTGTTCTTCACGGTAACCACTCAAATTGTTGTGTTTGGATGCGTGAAAAACAGTATAAAGCTCGCACAACTGCATGCAGCTTTTGGAGCTGATGTATTCACGCGATTCTGCTCGCTGTTGCACGCTCAATTTTGACTTTCGCAGTATGTAAATCTTCGAAACACGCACAGGAACAGCGTATGCGCACACGCTTGATGCCAAGAAGTGATAGCTCGCGACAATCGTTATGAATGACTTTTTGCATAAATACAAAAGTTTCTATTACTTATGCGGGTGCAAAAAAGCGAAGCTGTTGTCATTGTCCGTCTTAGATTAAAACACCCCGAATTCCACCACAACCGATCTCTTCTCGTCGAGTTCAAGTATTTCCGCTCAGCTGTGCTGATGTGGGCTGGACTACTTACCGGTTGTTTATGAATTCAGGCAAGGTTGCAGCATTGGCACGAAGTAACATGCGGCGCACCACAACAGCTTGACGGCCATCAGTTCAATACCTGAAGAGCCCTTTCGGAACCGAGACCGGTCTCGAACTTGCGCTTTCAACTGTTCCGAGCCCTGGGAGTACCCAAGGAGGAGGACACAATCTGAGGAATCAGACTATGACCACATCTAGGACTAAGAACCTGACAGCCAATCGGCTGTTCGGCATCGACGTCTCACATCACAACGGCACCATCGACTGGAACAAGGTCAAGGCTGCTGGTGTCAACTTCGTATTCATTAAGGCGTCGGAGGGCCTCACGCTCGGCGACGACCAGTACGCCACGAACATCGCCAAAGCTCGCGCTCTTGGCATTCCCGCCGGCGCCTACCACTTCTTCATTCCGACCTCTTCGGTTTCGCAACAGGTGACGAATTTCTGCAACCAGGTCGGACGCCTGCAGCCGGGCGACCTGCCGCCTGTTCTGGACGTTGAAGTGCCTTCGCGCTGGGTGACCGCCCCCGAGGAAGCCGCGCAGATGCACACGGCATGGCTCGCCATGACCGTCGACCGGCGTGTGGCGAAGGTCATCGAGTGGATGGACGGTGTCGAGAAGCAGCTCGGCGTTACGCCGATTCTCTACGCCAGTTCCAACTTCGTGCGTGACACGCTCGGCGGCTCGCCCAAGCTGAAGAAATATCGGCTCTGGGTGGCGAACTACAAGGTTTCGGTGCCAACCATTCCGGCTCCGTTTACGGACTGGGCGTTCTGGCAAGACTCGGAGACCGGCACCGTATCTGGTATCACCGGCAACGTCGACACCGATTGGTTCAACGGCACCGCTGCGCAACTGAACGCTCTCAAGAAGACCGTGTTGCCTTTCGGTGCCCGCGTCACCCATCGAATTCGCGGCATCTTCCGTTTCTTCTTCGGCTGGATGTTCCGCTAATAATTTCTGACGGAAAGATGGGCTGAGCCTGTCTTCTGCAAACCTTCGGCAAGAGCTTGGACACCTGAAAAGGTTCTGAGCTTTTGTCATTTTGGTTGCACGTACTACTGAATATAATATATCATCCGCCCTTTCCAAAAGCATCTGATGCAACAGCTATTGAAGGCTAATTGGGCGGGCTTACCGGCTTAAAGAAGAACAAAGGGAGTCAGGATTACCAACGCTGGTCCATTCTCTGATGCGAATCCAAAAGCGGCTGAAGGCAATTTCGATTCAGCAGTCGCTTCTTTCAGATAGCACCAGGTTTATAAGAACTACAACCTTATTGGTTCTGGCAGCCTCAGCCAACCTAAAATTAGTGTGGAACAAGACAAAACGTTGTAAGCTTAGTCGCAATGAACTCGCCAACCATAACCATCCTCGTCGTCGAAGACCACGAAGTCATGCGCTTCGGGCTGAAGAGTCTACTTTCCAACGTCGAGGGCTTTCAGGTCGTTGGTGAAGCAGGAAATGGCAAAGAAGCCGTTGAGCTGGCTAAAAAACTTCAACCTAGAGTTGTTGTAATGGACATTGTCATGCCTCAAATGAATGGCATCGAAGCCAGCAACGCCTTGAAAGAAGCGCTTCCGGACACGAAGATTGTCATGTTTACTTCGTTCGAGACCCAGTCATATGTATTTGCCGCGCTCGCTGCAGGAGCGCATGGATACTGCCTGAAGAATGTTACAACAAACAATCTAATTGCAGCAATAAAGACGGTAGACAGCGGAGCGGCCTGGTTTGACAGAGAGATTGCATCAATAGTTTTGAACTACATCAAGACTGGATTAGCGCAAGAGGATCTTGAAGTAAAAAAACTTACGCTATCGCCTCGTGAAATCGAGGTTCTCACCTGCGTTACAGAAGGACTGACCAACAGCGAAATAGCAACGAAACTAACTGTCAGTGTCGAAACTGTAAAAACGCACTTGAAGCGCATTATGGAAAAATTGGAAGTTTCGGATCGCACTCAAGCAGCAGTCCAGGCGCTCAAGCAGGGTCTCTTAAAATAGCCCCTTGCAAAGCTTCTAAGTTTCCAGGATCTTCAAAAGTTTGACTACCCAGCTTCTTTGAGTAGGTTTCTGAGCGGATTGCGATAAGTATTGCTCATATTCTTCGCTTTGCCGGTCAGGAATTCGATGTTGATCGAGTATGCGCTCCGGTGCAGGCGCTCTCGGCGCAGAACTGACACATTTGGAGCCACACTCACCGCAGAATTTAGCGGAAGGTTCAAGCGGCGAGCCACAAAGATGACAGCCGGGAATTCTCGCTTCTAATCGGGTTCCGCACTCTCCGCAAAACTGCGAACCGACCTCAAGATATGTTCCGCAACCCGTGCACCGCGGGCGATGCTCAAGGTCTGGCTCAGCCTCTGCCCACGCAGCCGGATCGTGCGGCGCCGTGTAGTTGTACTGTTCGACATTAGGTGAGGGATAACCAGTTTCGTACAGGTCGGACGGCTCGTCTGGCTGTTGCTGCCGATCGTCTGTTTGCGCATAAGTTTGCGTGTCGATCGAGTCTAAGAAGTCGTCGTCATGGTCAGGCTCAATCGACTGATTGCGATATTCGGCCTGAGGCACTGCGTGATGTTGCGCGTGGTCATTGGCAGGTGCGTGAGAGTTATGAGGCAATTGCGGACCAGGTATAAGTGATTCAGCCTCTTCGCGCTTAGCCAGAGCTTCGGCGAGAAGTTCCTCTGTTGAGCGCTCATGCGGCGGCTCGAACATCTGGTACATCTTTTGCTGCTCATTCGGAGCAGGCGGAACATAGCCGGCAGACTGATCCTGAACGGCAGCCACCGTAGGTTTTGGTAGCGAATCTGGTGGCAAAGTGTAGTCGTACGAGGCCACGGTTTCAGTTTCAGATGCAGGCACAAACCCGGGCTGCAGATTAGGATCTTCGATTGGAATAGGTGCTGTCAGCTGTTCCTTCTTCTTACCCTTTGATACTGGACCAGCATGTACCACCACTCCTGGTGGCACATCACTGGTTAAACTCGAATAGCCATTGGCTTCGGAACTTTGAGGTGACGGTTGAAACGACTCTGCTAAAGTGTGCGCCGCGGACTGTTGCGCACCCGCTTGATCAGGCGCAGGCTGTTGCGGCGATGTAGGATACGGCACTTGTGGATAAGCAGTTGGTGGATGTGATGCTGCTGGATGCGATGCGGCTGGATGCTGACCGGTCGGCTGTTCGCCGGCTGAATGCGGGCCGGCTGGATGCTGACCGGTCGGCTGTTCGCCGGCTGGATGCGGGCCGGCTGGATGCGAGGGGGTCGCTGGATACGACGGGGTTGCTGGATACGACGGGGCTGCTTGATTCCATGGATTTGCCTGGTGCGTTGCAGGAGCGATTGGATCTTGAGGCGTCGAAGTGTGTTCGGGCTGAGCTAATTGATTTTTATCGGCGCCTGTCGCTCCGCGTTTTCTGCCTACCGGCGGCGCTCCAGTGAATCGTTGAATCGGTTCGGGAGCAATCCCATCGTGAGCAATGGAAAGATCCGCTTTGATAATCATCACCTCTCCGGTCGTCGGATCTTGTGATGATTGCTGGTGCTGAATTTGATTTCTTTGTTGAGCGGCATGCACAGCCGATTGCGCCAACTCATCCTGTGCCGCCTGAGCGGCTTGAGCGGCTTGCATTGCGGCGATCTGCTCGATTGCTCCAACCATCGGTTCAGCCACCTGAGGAATGTGCTCTTGGTCATTCGCCAGATCAGCGGCTTTTGCGACTTCCGCCGACGAGGCTGCCAATGCGTTTTTCGGTTGCTGATTTGCCGCTTGCTGATCTGCCGCTTGCTGATTTACAGGTTGTCCATTTCGAGCCTGCAAGTGCGCGTCATTTAAACTAGCTTCATCGCTCTGCTTGGGTAAATCATCGGACTTCGATGCTTCAGCTGCAGCTTCGGCAGCGGCTTGCTGTTTCAGTTTATTGCGCCGTTGCAGCGCAGCCTGCACTGGCCCCACCCCAGAAGCCGCTTCCTGTGCAGCTTCCGCTTTGCTCTTCCGGCCTGGACGCGGAGGCGGTTCGCTCTTTGCTGCAGCTTCGGCGGCAACCAGTGAAGACGCTATTTCCTTTTGTTGTTCCGCGTGTGCATCAATCAATCGATCGTGAAAAACCTTATGGAAGCCTGCGGCAGCATCTCCAAGAGTTGGACCAGAAGCAGCTTTGCTGGCAGCAGCTGTTGAGTGCTGAGTAGAGTCCGTCACTGGCTCAGGACTAAAATCTTGAACGCTGGCAGCGGCAGCGGGTGGGTTCGCCGAATTCGTCGCAAGTTGTTGCACCACCTCTCTTCCAGGGCGCGCCCGGACCTCTGTTTGTGGTAGCGGCAACGGCTGCGAAGGTTGCGAAAGTTGCGGCAAATCTGCTTCAGTAGATTGCTGCCGGGCTGTATCAGGACGAGACTGTTCATGAATTTCTTGTTGACCAGGTTGAGGTGGCGCGGTCTGCTGAGGTTCCGGTTGTTGAACGGATTGAGGTAGCACTGACTGCTGCGGCATCTGCGGTTGAGCGGGTTGCGGCGGTGCGGCGTGTTGCGGCGAAGACTGCAAATTATGTGGTCCTGGCGCGGCTGCCTGAGCTGCTGTCACCAGCGGCTGTCGCGCAGCGGGTTGAGACGGCGACTGTTGAGTCTGTGGTGCCGCTGCGACAGGTTGTGCTGCAGCAGCGGGCTGGGATGCCGGCTGCTTCTGTTGAGCCGGTGCCGCGACAGACCGAGATGGCGTGGCAGGGTTTTGGGGTGGTGCCGAAACAGGCTGAGGCGCCTGTGGTTTCTGGGCTGGTGCCGCGACAGGCTGAACAGGCTCTTGCGGTTTCTGTACCGGTGTCGGGGCAGGCTGAACAGGCGTCTGTGGTTTCTGTACCGGTGCCGCGACAGGCTGAACAGGCTCTTGCGGTTTCTGGGCTGCTACGTTGTTCGATTGAGATGGTGCCTGCGGTTTCGAACTTGATGCGGGAGCAAGCTGTGTTTGCTGCGGCGCCACTGCCTGTGGTGCAGCAGGCGGCAGCGTTGGCGCGGGAATATGCATTGGCTGCTGCGCCATCAGTCGTGCCTCAACCAGGAAGGAAGATGGCTGTAATCCAACATTGTTAAAGATAGAAGGGAATGACAGATACAAAAGCTCTTTAGCGCGAGTCATGCCGACATAGCACAGGCGCCGCTCTTCTTCGAGATCCATGGCGCTATCTGCTGGAAACAATCCTTCCGCTAAACCAACGAGGAAGGAAACTACAAATTCTTTGCCCTTCGCCTCATGCAATGTAAGGATATGAACGACGTGATCCGAGTCGAATCCCGTCGACGACGAGCCTCGCCCTGGCGTCGCTGTCTGGGCTTTTACAAATTCAGCAACAGTTTTATAGTTGCGAGCATCTTCCTCAAGAGCAGTCAACTTACGGAGAGGCTCATAATTCACACCAGGCGGCACTTTGACGGCTCGATAATAATCTCCCAACCGCTGCGTTCGCTTCAACAACGAAATAACTTCGGCAGGAGAATGATTGTCTTGATGCATGGTTCGGATAATCTTTACCAACTGCGATAAATCCAAACACGATTGCTCAGCAACTGCCTCGGAATAAATTTCAACAGCTTTTAGATAGGAAAGATTATTCGCCTCGGCGAAACTTGCGATAGTGGAAGACAGCTTGGGATCGACTTCTTTGACACGCAACTGGCAGACGCGCTCGAAAGATTCGCGCGCCTTCGGCCCATCTGGATCCATAACCAACTTGAGGAACGCCATGACGTCGCCCACTTCGTCTGGTATCAAACCCGCTTCGGGATGCGATGTGACACAGCGAATATTTCGGCGAGAGAGCGCCTCTTCGATGATTATTCCGTAGCGGTGATAGCGATAAAGCACCGCAATGTCTTTAGGATTTCGTCCACTGTCGATCAAAATCGAAATTTCATCAGCAACCCACTCAGCCTCTGCTTGTTCGCTCTCAGAGAACTGCGGACCTATGATCGCCGTAGTGGGGGCGGCTCCCCAGCCAGAGACCATATCTTTCTGAATTCTTCGACGAGTCAGATTCGTAATCAGCTGGCGAGTGTGATCGACAATAGCCGGATGACACCGCCAGTTCTTCTCCAGGATGTAACAACGAGCGTTGGGCATTCGAATCGAAACATCTGCCATCAAACGCGGCAATCCGCCTTTGCTTTCGTAAATCGCCTCGTCTTCATCGCCGGTCAAATAAAGGTTGTCTTGTGGCGCAGCCAATATTCTCGCCAGCAAGTCACCAGCAGCGGTAGCATCTTGATATTCATCCACAAGCACATAGTCATATTGATTTTGATATTTTGTGCGCAAATCAGACTGGTCAACAAGCGCATGAGCAGCCAGAGAAACCATGTCGTCACGATCAATGCGATTGATTTTCTGCAGTTGATCTTCGTAACCTTGAAAGACTTTTGACACCAATTCATCAACGTCACTCTTGCTACGTTCTTTCAAATGTTTGGGTGTAATTAGATTAGCTTTGTAGAGCGAAATCAGTGAGGCGATCGTGAATTCATCCAATTCTTCGGACAATTCGAGAGTTACCGGATCCAGATCCTTCTTGTGTTTTGTCAGCAAACGTTGAATCACTTTTTGCGGGTTCGATTCAACTTTCAAAGGTGGTTTTCGTTTCACCGCACTGAGATTTTCTTTCAAAATCTTCAGGCCAAGATCGTGCCATGAATGGAAGGAAACACGCTGTGCAGCCTGTCTGTCAGCGATAGCTTCAACAGCAGTCTTGAGAGACTTGACCGTGTCTTGCGAATGCGAAATAACAAGAATTCTGTCTGGATTTATCCCCTGCGCCAGTAGGTAAGCGACTCTGTGAACAACACAACTGCTCTTCCCGGTTCCAGCACCACCTTCGACTGCACATGGTCCGGCACCATGAGTGATGACCAAACGCTGTACGTCATCATCAACGGGCAACTCAGGTACACTGGCAGCCGCTTGACCAGAGAGCAATCTTCCGACTGAGGAACGTTTTCTTCCCTGTGTCCAGACCTCTTCGACAACATCTACACAAGCAGGAGTATTGCTGATAATTTCAGCAGCAGTAAATTTCAAAACCTTCCAACCGTCGCTGAGAAGCAACAGGTTTTTCTTTGCCTGCCAGGCATTCGCGCCAGTCGAATCAAGGCTTGTCAGCACATCACATTCGATATCCAGCTTACGATCGCGATCGAGCATAGCGATGTCGAGCATGTAGTCGCCGAGCACATGCTGTGGCTGGGCTGCCAAACCGCGTTCCTTCAAAGCGTTCAACAGAACGTGCTCCGCCTTTAACATCGGCGGCAGTGCTTCATCCTTCAAGGTTCGATAGATCGCCAGGTCGACGCATGTTGCTTCCATGAGCCAGGCAAGCTTCTGCCAGGTCAATTTGCGTCCCGCAAATTCGAAGTCGTCGCAAGCTTCGCCATACTTATGAAGTTCTTCCAGGCTGAGCGCGCTCGTCATAAGAAGCGGCTTTCCAGCAAGTGCGCGAGGATAGAAAACTTGATGGTAGAGATACCAGAGGTGGTGAGCTGTTTCGGGCGCTTCGACATTCCGCAGAATCAATACATCAGCGCCGGTCATCTCCAGTTCGAACTGGCTGGCAAGCGGTCTGCCAAACCTGGTGTGCTGAACCGCCTGCTCCCACAGAAATTCGCCCTGGCGAAAAAGAGCATCACCGGTGATGACAACCGGATTGATACCGCGGGATTTTAAATTGATGATCGCCGCGTCGAGGAGCGACTCATGCTCGTCCATGAAGTCAGTAGCAATCAGTCCTCGCGCAGACGTCTGATAAAGTCCAACGGAATCAACGAACCATTGCAGGGCATCACGACATTCCGCCGGTTGCGGCGATGCCGTGCGAGTCGGTTGCGGTGCAGGTTTGTGTCCTTTGGGCACAATGAAGCCTTATTAGTGATTGAAGTCCGACAAGAATGCACGGACTAAATTCGGAATTCCCAGATTTAAAGATTCTACTTGAAAACCTGTCAACAGGCTACTTGAAAGGCAAAATGGTTGACAAGATCGGTCAAAAAAATCGTAGATTAATTTTGTAAAGTCCTAAAACAGTGCGTGGCGTACGTCCTTCAGTCATAAGTGTTTCACATTCGATTTCTTGACATTTTTGGGGCAACCCGTGGAATAGTACAATGACCATGAGTTCTTTATGCAAATAAGGAACTTTCAGGGCTCGGCCACGACCAATAGTAAAACCATTGATCATGGTACAGGCGAACCTCAGAAAGGAGCAGAGTTAATGAGACAAGCACTTCTTGTCCTTGCAGCGCTATCGATGGCTTCACCAGCTTTTGCACAAGCTTGTGGAGATGAAGGACGTTACTTCCACTTGGCACCACCAAGCTACTCAATTCCTTCGGCACGCAGACATGCCATTCACAAAATGGCTGAAGCGCTTCGTTGGTATAGAGAGCACCTCGGCAATACACCAATTTGCCCAGGAGCCAACATCGCTGGCATTACCGTTACTACAACAACCACAACAAGCAAGTAATCCTCGCGGATTGCACTGTTAGTTTTGGTTGACGCGCTTCCAACTGGCGGCGTTGAATAGTGGGTTATCCCAAGGCAAGCCTGTCATATTCTGATTGGCTTGCTTGATATTTCCAACATTCACCGAATGCGCCACAAGCAAGTCAGGTTGTATCAAGAAAACCCAGGGCAGCTCGTTAGCGAGAATGCCCTGTATTTCTTTGTAGACATTTGCCCTTGCTGTTTTATCAGTCACAAGCCTGCCCTCGGCAAGCAGTGACTCTATTTTTGTATTCGCATACTTCGAATAATTCATCGCGCCATCCTTGCTCCAAACCAGCGAGCACTCGGGATCTGGACCCGATGAACGACTCCAGAGAATTGCTTCGAAATCGCCCTTCTGAAGATAGCGTTGGCGCAGAGTCGAATACTCTACGACTTGAACTTCGCTGGGAACGTCGATGCCCTTCAGGTCATCAGAAACGACCTGGGCAATGTCTTGATAATCTCGGATAGTGAGAATTCGGAAGGCAAGCAATTGATCGTCGGGCGTAGACTTCCAGTTACGTCCGATAAATTTGTATCCTGCTTGCAATAATTTTTCTCTGGCATTTTTCAGGTCGTAGGGCCACAAATGCGCCGTGGCATTGTAGACCCAACTACCAACTGAGACATCGCTGCGTGGTACTACAGCAAAGCCGGAATAAAGCGCCTTAGCTAGATCGCCACGATTAATTGACTCAGCCATTGCCTGGCGAACCAGTACGTTGTTAAACGGCTTTTTGACGGTGTTGAATCCCAAATACAAAGTCCTGGAACCTGGAAACTTATCCAGCTCAATTTCACCCCGGGCACCATCCTTGATGACCTTCCAACTTGTAGGGTCTAGCGTGGCAACATCCAATTCGCCTCGTCTCAAAGCCATAGCCATGAGCGTTTTGTCTGGCACCACCCGCCACACCAATTGCTTGTATGAGGGCTTTTCACCCCAGTAAAAGGGATTCGGCTCAAATACAAGTTCAAGCCCTGACTGCCATCGCAATAACCGAAAAGGTCCACTACCAACAGGATTGCGACTGAGCGCATTTTTTCCGTGGTCTTTTGCAGAAGTTATTTTTGCGGGAAGAACTCGCAACTCGACCAGACGAGAAAGAAGCGGTGCGCTGCGACGACTCAAGTGCAACACCACTGTCGATACACCCTTCAGCTCTACCGAGCTTATGGCTTCGTAATCACCTCTAAAGGGGGAAAGCTTCGATTGCGCCAATTTGAAAGAGGCATCAATATCGGCAAAGGTTAGCGGTGACCCGTCGCTGAACTTGACGTCTGGGCGCAGCTCGAAGGTATAAGTCAGTCCATCTGGTGCAATCGAAAATGAGCTTGCTATTGCCGGTACCACGTCCAGGTTGGCCCCGTAGCGAACCAGACCCTCATAGACCAGCGTCTGAGCGTAATACGAGCCAGAATCCAGGGCTCTGAGCGGATAAAACCCCATCGGTTCAAGCGTCATGCCCGCCACGATCTGGTCTTGACTGCTATGGCGCCGCAAAGAATCGTTGCTGGAACAACCTGCCAGCAAAGCAACAGCACAGAAAAAGTGAATCCCGCGGCGGCTCACGCTTGCAACTGCGCGGCTCAACGCATCGTTGAACTTGAACAAAAATCTATAGTCCGCCGGTTCCCTGCGACACGAAATAGAAACAAGCAAGCATAACGAGCATCGCGCTTGTGACACCGAGCCAGAATCCTGCCACGAGAATTTGCCAGACGATCAGAGCCTGGCGAGCCGTCAGGCTGATCATGATTCCGAGGCGGTTGATGATATAGAAAACGACCGCACCGACTGTGAACAGAAGCGGCAATAGCTTGATGCCTGGAGGTACCGGCACCGAAACAGCCATGACTAAACTCAAGATACAGAGAACCACCAGGGCAATCGTCACATAGTCCGAGAAGCGCTGTTTAACGTTCTCAGCAACAGAAGCCTCGTTGATGTGCTTGAGCGCCTTGAAGAAGTTGCCCATGCCTGAGCCGCGCTGTATCGGCTCTTCCGCCTTAGGAGCGGCAGCGCCCTGGTTGGATTCTAAATTTGAAGCATCATCAGTGGCCACAATCAATCCTCCTGCGACTTCCTCTAATATTAGCAAGCCTCAGCTATTACCGTGGGTTCATGGCGAAAAAAGTGGATGCGACAGACGACAAATTAGCCGAACCGCTCGTGTGGATTCTCGTGCTGCACTGGCGCGGCATCGATTTCACGCGCGCTTGCCTGGATTCTGTGCAAAAGCTTACCTACGGCAATTACAAAGTTCTGCTGGTTGACAACGGCTCAGATGAACATGACGGCGAAAAACTGGCAAAGGAATTTCCTGGGGTCATGTTGCTGAGGCTGAGCGAGAATTTTGGATTTGCCGGGGGCTGCAATCGCGGCATGGAATATTGCCTGGAGGACGGTGCCGACTTTATCTGGCTGGTCAATAACGATGCGAAAGTTGCACCGGATGCACTCAGCATTTTGATGCAGCAGGCCCGACAAAAACCAGAAGCAGGGGCATTTGGCGGAGCTGTCGTGGACTCATTGTCGGCGGCAGAGAAACACATAGAGGCCAGTCGCGGCACCATCAATTTCCGCAGCGCTAAAACAAAAGTAGTATCACAAACGGTATCAGAACCGGTTCATTGCGACTGGCTGCACGGCTCGAATCTATTGCTGCGAGCCAGGACTTTGCGCGAGGTGGGATTATTCGACGAGCGATATTTTTTGTACTTCGAAGATACAGAACTATGTCATCGAATAAACTTGAAAGGATGGAAATGCCTGTTCGTACCCGATGCAATGATCGAACATCTGGGCTCAGCTTCCACGCAAGACTCGCGTAAACACTGGCGTTCGTACTACTACATTCGCAATCGCTTTCTATTTTTCAATACTTACCTGAAAGGTGTCGCGGCATTACCGGCGAATCTGAATATGCTGTCGCACGTCGCACGGCACGCACTCGTGCTGCCCTTTCGCGGCACTGAGGGTCAAAATAAATTACGAGCGGAGTTGCTTGGGGCTAGCGACTACTTCAATCAAAAATTTGGAAAAGCAACGTGTCTTGACTGGTGCGAGCCCAAGTAGGGACAATTTATTGCATAACACCGATATGCAACTTACTGTGCTAATCCGCACACCAGGTTTGAATTGACAACCGGTGCGAAATTGGATATGATTTGGATTATGGCTAAGATCCAAACTAATTCCACGGCTAGTCCACTCGAAAACCGAGTGCTGGCTCTAGCAATCGAATTTATTTTGAAAGCTGACTCAATGGGAGTGCTCACCAGCCCAGTCGACACTTTGAATTTGGACATTGAAGCGATCATCAGAGCAGCCAAAGATGTAGGTGACCTGGGAATCGGCAGACGAGTTGTTATCAACCCAGAGCTTTGGCGTACCTACAACGCTGACGACCTGTGCTCAAAATTGAAAATGCTCTCTTCCATTTTGGAAGAATCCCCACAGCCAAAAACCGAATGGAAACGGCTGAGAACGCTTCTTTCGGACGAACTGCTTGCGAAAATGACTCACGTTTCGGAGCAGAGCGTGCGGCGCTATGCAGCAGAAGAACGAGAAACTCCCGACGATGTTGCGTCAAGACTTCACTGGCTGGCACTCATTACCGGTGACCTGCAGGGCGCTTACAATGCTGCTGGTGTTCGAAACTGGTTTCTGCGTCCGCGCAATTCATTCGGCGGAAAAACTCCAATAGAGATGCTCGGCACCGAGCCCTGGAACACAACTGATAAGAAACCGGTTTTGGTCAGAGCATTCGCCCATTCTTTGTTGGAAGGAATGGGGACATGATCGTCTTTCGAAATGCCGATCCCCGTTACCCATTTCTCTGGGAAACAAAAAATCAACCCGGTGCGCGATATCATAGGCATGACGAAGGACCCGCTCAATACTTCGCAGATACCGCTGACGGTGCCTGGGCAGAATTCATCAGGCATGCTGAGATAACTGATGTCGACGAGTTAGAGGATGTTAGGCGAGCACTGTGGTGTATCGAAATCGACGATGACGCGCCACCGATAAGCAGCCTACCGCTTACCACAGCGACAGGAGACAAAAGCACTTACGCTGCCTGCCAGGACTACGCCTCTAGTCTACGAAAACGCGGACAGAAACGGATTCATGAGCGTTCTGCTGCTCTTATTCCTGGCGGTGCCAGAGGACATCGGGTGAACACAGGGCTTCAGAACGGCCCACCCAGAGAAGGAATAGTCGTAGTCATTTTCGACTACTTACCAAACAACACTGGCTGGCGTGCTTGTGTAGGCTCACCGCCTGCTCATGTTTTAGGAATTACCAAACATTTTTGATTGAAAGACCCGGCTTCCAAAGCGGCAGCAAGCCGACAATCTGGATCTGGAAGTCGCCGCACAACTTGGCGCCCTGGCACCACACGCAACTGCTGAGGCATTAAACAAAATCCTCGCAGTTAATCCTGACGATTTACTAAACAGAGCAAGGTTACTCGGTTGCTACTGGAAATAACGAAAAAATCTGGCCACTAACCTTCGCTGCCAATCAGTGGTAGCCAGGGCATTCCGTTGGCAGCTGCAACATCAGCAACGTGATCAACAACGTCACTTAGGCTTCGACTTCTGGACCGGTTTCACACTTGAATCGGGATTTGTTTTCTTAGACTTTAGCACTTCCAATGCACCAGCCGGAGTTGCCTGCAAAGCTTGCGGTTTCGGCATTACTTGTCCAGCCACATTCTGATCCGCAGCGGTTCTTGAAATAGCTTCCAACATGCTTTGACCTACCGCGTCCGCCATCTTCGCGGCAGTCTCAGCTTCAAAATATTTACCGCCTGATTCGTGCGCAATGCATTCGAGCTGCCAGCCTTCGGCAGCCTTTGCCTTTTTATCTACGCCGATCACATCTACTCGCATTTTAAATCCCAGTTCCCGCAGCTTGCGAATAGTCGCGCAGGGATCCCTTTTGCAGGTATCGGCACCGTCTGAAATGAGTATGATGTGCCGCGTTCCTTCCAACCCTTCAAAGTCGCTCGGAGCCTGACGCAGTGCGTATTCCAATGGCGTCAGTCCGCTTGCTTTCAACAGTTCTGCCTTTGCCATCATCTCGCCACGGTTATGAAGTCCGATTGGTTCGAGCAAAAAAGATTGATTGCAGTCCATTCCATCGTTGCGATATTGGCGATTACCAAAAACACGCAATCCAATTCGCACATCTGGTGGTGTTGATTGCAGAATGTGCTTTAACGCCGCTTTCGCAGCAATCAGTCTTTCATCAGGCGCATTTTGACTGCCGTCGAATGCAAGTTTCATCGTCGAAGAACAGTCCAAAAGTATTAGCACATTTTGTGGTTCAATCTTCCTCTCGATGCCGGTTTGCAGGAGTGTGCCTGCTGTTCCTGTCTCCAGCTTGGTGGCATTGGTACCAAGGTTTAGCAACGTAGACTTGGTGCCAGTCTCCAGCAAAGTAGACTGAGTGCCGGTCTGCAACGTCGTTGAATTTGTTCCGGTCTGCAGCGTAGTCGAGTTAGCGCCCGACTGCAGTGTAGTGGACTGAGCACCACCCTGAATCTTGCGAGGCTGTTCTTCTGGCGGCAATGGATTTCCATACGGGTCACGGCGAATATAATCTTGCGCCACTGCATATGGTGCGGCTAAAATTGAGCCAAAACACAGCAGCAACAGTGACGTGCGTAAAGACGTGAAAGAACGCCGAGAACGTGAACCTGTGTAACTTGTCAGACTTCGTCGAAAGATCGCCATCGTGCCTCGATATGCCCCAGATCAGACTTTAACCTATCTGACCTTGGTTTGGTAGCTTCCATCAGCGCGTTATAATGTGGCGATGACAAACACCGCTACCTCGCTGCATCCTACCGTCGAAGAATTTCTCCTCAAATTCGGGCTGATCTACAAAGTCTTCGAGTGCGACCCAGATTTCGCAGACACGGCTCAGTTCTGCGAAAAATACGGTTTCAGCGAGGGACACTCAGCAAACACAATCGTAGTAGCTGGAAAAGCTGATCCCCTCAAGTTATGTGCTTGCGTGATCCTGGCGACCACCAAAGTCGATGTGAACAGAAAGGTATGCAAGCTTTTGAGCGTCAAAAAGGGCTCGTTTGCTAGCGGCGATCAAACTAAAGAACTTACAGGCATGCAGATAGGTGGTGTAACACCATTTGGTTTGCCTGACATTCCGATCTACGTTGACGCTGCTGTCATGAACGTTTCAGAAGCTATTTTGGGCGGCGGAAATCGATCCACAAAAGTACTTTTGGACCCGAAAGAACTACTGAAAATACCTCACGTTGAGGTGATTGATGGGTTGGCGGTAGCTAAGGGTTAGGGGACGCGGGACGCGTGCGCACCACTTCAGGGCGCGAGTCTTAGTTCTCTTCGGCGTTGCCTTCGAAGTAGTCGTCCTCACCGTCTTCTTCAGTCGCGCCTGACGGCATTCCTTTGAAGCTGATCACGATATGACGATCGGCGCCCTCAGCTTCACTCTCTGAAGCCAGGTCAGCGAAGTTTTCCTGCAAATATTGATGCACCAGACGGCGCTCGTAAGGCGACATTGGCTGCAATGCAAACTTCTCAGTGTCGCCGTTCAACACCGCAACGGCGCCCTTCTTTGCTTGCTCTTCCAGTGTGCGTTTTCTGCGCGAACGATAGTCGAGAATGTCAATAACAAACGGGCCCTGGTCAGTTTGCTGACTTTTGCACATCTGTCGAACGATGAATTGCAGGGCTTCTAGAGTCTGTCCGTTGCGCCCGATCAGCACTCTGGCATCGTCTGGTTTGCACTCGATGCGATAGCAAACGGTCGTTTCGTCGATCTCTTCTTGATTGACTGAGGCTTCTATATCGAGGATTGCCAGTATCTTTTCAAGGTAGCTTCTGGCATTCTCTTGCAAAAAATCCAATGGGCTCATGCTTTTTTCTTCTTCTTCTTTTTAGGCAGTTTTATCGTTTGACCGGCATCATCGCCGTCTTTATCGTCACTGTCAGAAGCCGTATTCGTGGGCTTCTTCCCGTTGGATTTATCCTTGCCGGAATCAACGGAATAGGTATTGCCTTTGGCAGACATGTTTACTGTACCGTCAGGTGAGCGAGATGGCAATGGACCACTGCCTCCAGCACCTGAAGCCACAACCTGCGGATCTCCTGGATCGTCCAGTGGTGGGGCGCTGCGCGCAATCAACCAGGTTTGCAAAGTCTGCATGACGTTGGAAACGACCATGTAAAGATACACACCTGTTGGCAACGGAATGAAGAAGAACATCACCGTGACGGTGATTGGCATCATCTTCATTGTGTCGCGCTGCACCTTCTGCTGCTCGTCCATTTCCTCGTCTGGAACTTTCGGACCAGTTACAGTGAATTTCTGCGAGAGGTACATCGTGATACCAAACAAGAGAATCAACGCCACGCTGTCAAGATTTTCCGGCTTGAGGAAATCAGTTCCCCTAGCCACTTTTCCAAGGCTATTGATAAATCCGAACGATTCGGCGCGGGCAATACCAGGAATAACTGATTGAACATGCCACTCGCCAGGGTTATTGAACTGCACGCGATAGACTTCGCAACCTTGCATCGGAATCGCGTTTATGTCTTTGGTTTCTTTTGGAAACACTTTCCAGTTTGGCTTGAAATCAGCCGGCAACGGTCCCATCAATGAACGCGTGCTGAAGTCGACAGTCTCGCCCTGCACAACCGTCATGTCTCCGGGGAATACAACGACCTTCGCTGTGGCACCGTCGGGTGCAACATACGGGCTATTGGAACTGGATGTCTCGTTTCTGTGCGCTTCTTTCGCCTGAGCCTGACTGACCACATTGACTTTGACGTCGATCGCTTTATCGCCAAACGGAGGACCATTGAAGGTTCCAAACAACGCAATCAGAATCGGAAATTGGATCAGCGTCGGCAAACACCCGCCCATCGGGTTCATTTTGTGCGACTTATAAAACTCGGCCATTGCAATGGCCTGCTCTTCTTTGTTGTCTTTATACTTCTCTTGCAGGGCCTTGAGCTTAGGTTGCAGACGCGACATCGCCTGCATCGATCGAGTTGATTTCGACACGAGCGGCCAAACAATGATTCTCACCGCCAGGGTCAACAGAATGATTGCCATTCCGTAGCTGTGAGTAACTTTGGCGAAGAAACCCAGCATCGGAAGCATCAAATAATAAATCAACAGGTCTAGATTCAAGTGTTACCTCTGCATCCCTTGATGCAAGTTGTGTTTGACGCGATCGACGTTTCCAAAAAATTTTGCTTCTTGCGGCACAAGATCAACTCCGCCGTCATGCCAGGGATGGCATTTGCAAATTCGCAGCAAGCCCAGAACAGTTCCTCTGAAGGCGCCGAACCGAGTCACACTTCCAGCCATATATTCTGAACAGCTCGGGTAAAACCTGCATGACGGCGATCTAAATAAATGCGTTTTTTGATAGCAGCGAATCGCCAAAACCAGCACCGTCTGCGGTAATGCTGTAATCGAAATGCTCGCTGCTCGCAACTTCACGATGGCTTACGTTCGCGTGTGCCGATGCCGTATCTCGAATCTGCTTTAGTCAAGCAGCCGGCTACCGTTTCGCGAATCTCCTCCCAACTAGCTTCTAGCGCCTTGTTATTCAGAACGAAAACTACGGCGTACCATTGTTCGAGCCTCTGCACTGATTCGACCATATCTTTGCGCATTCTTCTGTATGCTTCACGCACTCTGCGCTTGGCTCGATTACGCTGACAGGCGCTTTTACAGACCTTCTTCGAAATTACGAACCCGACCAGTGGCATTCTGACATGAGGCATTTTATCAACTACTTGAGAGCCCGAGCCAATTCGCGTACTTTCCTTAGGAATTGAAAGACCGACCGCGGATTTAGATCCTGGTCGGTTGTTTTTCGGCAACACGTATAGAGTGAAAAGTGGTGTGTTGACGCTTTTTCGAGCTGTGTAAGCCCGGGTAAAAAGACTTGATCGCGTCAAGCGTTCATGCTGAGGAAGCACGAGCTAGACCGAAAGACGATATCTACCCTTAGCGCGACGAGCTTTGATTACTTTCTGTCCGGCTTTGCTGGACATGCGCTTGAGAAAGCCGCTTCCTTTTCTCGCTTTCGCTTTGGAACCCATCAACGTACGCTTCATGGTCGTAAACTCCTGGCCATGCCAATATTTAAAATTCTTTGGCTACTGTAAATAACTGGCTATGCTATCATCTCTCGCATAGACTTCACGCCGGTTCCGAGCAGGAACGGTTAAAAATTTTACGAAACAAGCGTTGCGTTTCGCGATAAATTTGTCGTTCGCAACTTCTTGTCAAAGTCCGTCCGCAAGCAGTATTGGCATATCTCGGAGATATCCGTTTGATTCAGTACCGCATTGCTGTCGGTAATTTCATGAGAGTTACTTTCCGTTAATCTGACCAGATTGGCGAAGAGGAATGAGGGAGCCGTCTCCGGCGGCTCGATGTAGACGCTTCGATCAAACTCAGGATAAATCTGCAGATGACCATCAAAGAACAAGACGACGTGCGCCTCAGTAAATCGGCTAAAGAGGTGTGGTCGGAAGCTCTTCAGATACTGCAGAAAAAACTCAGTCAACCGACTTTCAATGCATGGATCAAGCCGCTGCAATTGCTTGAGATCAACAACGGCGAAGCCACTATTGGTGTAAATAATGAATTTGCGTCTGGTCAACTGAAGGCCGATAACCGCGAGGCGCTTGTTAACGCGCTGTCTGAAGTGGTTAAGGAGCCGGTGACGCTGCGCATCGTAGTCGACCCTGATCTTGTCCCGAGCGCTTACACTGGAACGATTGCCAGCATTTCGGTCATCCAGACGCCTGAAGTGCCGCGTCAGCCTCACTTTCAAAACAACGCGCCGAGCGGTTTTCAGCCTGTAACCGGTCAGACGAACAAAGGCAATCTCAATCCTAAATACACATTCGATACCTTTGTAGTCGGCTCCCACAACCGTTTTGTGCACTCGGCGGCGCTGGCTGTGGCAGCCAATCCTGGTCATTCCTATAATCCTCTGTTCCTCTACGGCGGCGTGGGACTTGGGAAGACGCACATCATGCACGCAATCGGGCACGAGATTCTCAAGAAATCTCCTAATTGCAGTCTGCGTTATTTGAGTTGTGAGCAATTCACTAATGAGCTGATCAACTCGATTCGCGACGACCGAATGCTTGATTTTCGTAAGCGCTATCGCAAGCTCGACGTGCTGCTGCTCGACGATGTTCAGTTCATCCAGGGCAAAGATGCGACGCAGGAAGAGTTTTTCCATACCTTCAACACACTGCGCGACAACAACTGCCAGATAGTTCTCACGTCCGACCGTCCGCCCAAAGGCATTCCTCTTTTAGAAGAGCGTTTGCGCAGCCGGTTCGAATGGGGCCTGACAGCAGACATCCAGGCGCCGGACCACGAAACGCGCGTTGCCATTCTCAGGAAGAAGTGCGACTTCGACGGCATAGTTGTTCAGGATGATGTGCTCGATTACATAGCGGGTTTATTCACGACGAATATACGCGAGTTAGAGGGCGCTCTGATTCGCTCCAATGCTTACGCAAGCATGACGGGTACAGAACTGACCCCAGCGACTTTGCGCAGCATTCTGCAGCCGGCTGGACCCGAGAGACAGAAAAAGACGCTGACCATTGAAACCATCATTGACGCGGTTGCATCTCACTACCGCGTCGAACCAAGCGACCTGCGCTCCGCCAGACGCTCGCAAGACCTGGCTTTGCCTCGACACGTGGCGATGTACATGGCGCACGAAATCATGCAAATGAGTTTTCCTAGAATCGGGCAGGCTTTTGGCAATCGCAAGCACACGTCGGCTCTGTACGCCCACTCACGCATCAAAGAACAGATGCAGACCGACGGCGACCTTTCTTATGCTGTGAAAGTATTGACTCGCCAGATCAACGACTGACGCGCGAATAATAAACGAGTACCGAGGTCCTGGCGCATTGCTTGATGCCCTGTGCTGCGCGCCTGTAGCCTTGATTCGAGATTGTCGAAAAGACAGTTCAATCAACTCGATCATCATTTATATGTTGACGCCGATTTCAATCGACCCAGTATCTCAACGCGTCAGACATTTCTGAGAGCCGCATCACCTGTGGCTTTGCTACGAAGCTCCCCGAACGTGGCGTGCTAGTACTGATCGATCTCGTAGCAAATTTAACCAAAGCGATCGATCGCATGATCGATCAGATCTGATTCTACATCGGCTCTATATGCGGATCTCGAGGGCTTTACTGCGTTATCTCGTAGCGCGAAAGATAATTTGACTTCTGCTCGAAGTGATCATTTAATTAACGAGTGACTGATCTACATCGGCTCTATATGCGGATCTCAGAAGCAAAGCGCAGATCCCGAAACAACTGAATGTGTCACGACCCATTTCTCAAATCGCAATCTAGTTCAGACATTAAGTGCCTGTTCAAAACCTGTAGAAAACGTGTTTATACTCTGTAAACGACCTGTGTATTGCAGACTAGAAGCCAACTCCCCCATTTTGGCTTTTGAACAACTGACAGTGCAAAAACTTACAGGGCAGATCCAACAACAGTGAGACTTTCAAGGCTTATCTACAGAAAACGGCTTGCACTGCTACTTCTATTTATTTCAATTTAGAGAACTAACAGAACCAGTACAGAGAAAGAAAGGGTTTATTCCTTTCGGAAAGCACCTTGCAAACCGCCTGTCAGGAAGATAATCTTGAGGACGATGCAAGTGAGATTGCGAAGTCGCCCTGTTTTCGTTTTGATGAAACAGCGTTGAACACGCTGTAAGTGCTACAAGTTTCAAACACCGAGGTTCAAATATGCATTTTGCTGTTCAGAAGGATGTCCTCGCAAAAGCACTAAAAGATGTGACTAATGCAGTCGCCACCCGGGTGGTCCAGCCGATTTTGAGCAACGTGTTGATTGAATCGGTCGATGCCAATACGATCAAATTCCAGGGTACCGATCTTGACCTGGCGATTGAAACTAAGACAACGGGCGTTGTATATACACCCGGCACTATCACTTTGCCCGGTAAGAAATTGCTCGAAATTGTCGGCAAGCTGCCAAATGAGCTCGTTGTTTTCCAAATCGATAAGGAAACGCTGGAGACTACTGTCACCTGCAAGCGTTCCAAATTCAACATGGTTGGTTTGGCTGCTGATGATTTCCCGAGATTTATGGACGCTCGTTCAGTCGAAGGCGTCGTAATGCCGGTCGATATCTTGCGTAAAGCGATCATTCAGACAGGATTTGCTGCCGCCAGCTTTGAACAGAACAGCATTCTCGGCGGTATCTACATGGTCATCGAGAATGGCAAATTCGAATGCGCTGCAACAGACGGAAGCCGTCTTGCAAATCGCAGTGAGGTGCTGAGCATCTCCGTTCCGAGCGGCAAGAAAGCTGACGGCGACAAAGAGATTGAAGGCGAATCAAAAACTTCGACAGCAACTTTGGACAGACCACACAACCTTAAAGCGATTATTCCAGCTCGTGCTTGCAACGAGTTGGTAAAACTGCTCGATGGTTCCAAAGGAAATTCATCTGAGGTGAGATTGGCTCTGGTTGCTGGTCAAATTGTTTTTGAGACGGAAACTCACTACTTATCGACAAGATTGATCAATGGTGACTATCCGCGATATCTCGAACTATTCCCATCGAGCTTCACGTATCAAGCGACTTTCAGCAGAGAAGAAATGGTATCGGCAATCGAACGTGTTGCCGTCATGTCGGACGATCGTACACACCTGATCAAGATGCACTTCGAAGGCGAAACGCTTCAGATTACAGCTAACACTCCAGACCTGGGACGCGCTCAGGAAGAAGTCTCAATGACTTTCGAAGGGCAGGTTCTTGATGTGGCAGTAAATGTTCGTTATTTGCTGGATGTGTTGCAGCGTCTCGGTTTGGAAGATGTTTCGTTCGAGATGACTGGTTCATTGAAGCCAATTATCATCAAAGGCGTGGGCGACGAAAACTACCGCTACCTTCTGATGCCTGTTCAGTCGAAGTAGGTATTCAAACAGCCTGATTTTGTCTAAAGAAAGGCTTGGATACTCCCAGGTTTTACTAAATAAAATGGAGCAGTCCAAGCTAACAGTCTTATACCCGTCTGCTGAAAACTAAACGCCTTTTTGGAAATTATTTTTTGACGGTCCAAAAATTGGCAAAAAAAGGGCTTGGACGCTCCCAGTTTTACTAAGTTATAAACGGAACGGTCCAAGCTACTCGCTATATACCCGGGATTTCTAAATAACACTTCCGCCGAAAAATTTTTGATTTTATTTCTGGTCGATGGCGGCAGTCCAGTGGGCTATGTCTTTTGGCGTCATGTGGCCGCCCGGGTCCAAACGTCCGTCAGCGTAATGCCATTTGTCGATGTCGACAAGGTACTGCCCGCGTGACAGTAGAGTTCCTCTGCACACCTTTTCGGTTTGAGGCTTTGATTTAACTTCTGAGCAGGTTTTTGCCAGCAATTTGTCCATGACCCAGTCGGGTATCTGCGATTGATGGCTCGGGTAGATGAATCCGAACAGCACCAGGTGACTGAGCAGTACCCGCCAGTGCTCGCCGAATCTGGCTAAGAGCCGGTTCCAGTCGAGCTGATGGCCGCATGCTCTGAGGAGGTGAGCGATGTCCGCGCCGTCGTAGCGTTCGCGCTCCATGATGAACGCTTTGGACCATATGATGTCCTCCGCTGAAAGAGCTTGCACTGGTACCCCCAACAACTGAGCCGGTTTAGCGTGAGCGAAAGCCTCCTCATCAACTTCGGCGATTCCGTTTCCAGAACTGAAGATGATATCGACGTAGTCTTCTCCGCTGAACGCTTTTCCCAACCAGTGTGGAAACATCATCTCAGTTTTAAAGCCTGCCCGTTCGAGTGTGTCCAATACCGTCTGTGCATCTTTGCGATGAACAAATACGTCGAGGTCGCGCGTGTGTCGTTCAAACTCCATAAACTGCGACAGTGCGTAGGCACCACCAAGCATGAACGGAATTTTTGAATCTACAAGTAAGGAAAGTGTGTTTCTGTAAAAATCTTGAGTGTCTGGATCGAGCTGCGTCTGGCTCCGGGCTGTTCCTGGCATGGGGTTCTCCTCAAAAAATTTGTCCGCTTTTGCGGACTGCGTTGGAAGACGTAATCAGACAGAAAAAAGTGACATGAAACGAAGCCCGAACTGTCGGAATCATCAACGGCAACTTAATTGCATACGGTTTCGTCTGAGTGCGGGGAATGATGTGCTGTCGGTGATTTTGAGCTCGCGCCGGACAGGAGCCGCAATCGTCGGAAAATCCAGGATTCCCTGTCAACAGAGCGGAGCGGAGCAGCTATACGGCATGAAAGACACAGTCAAAATCGCAGCAGTTGGTGACACTCATTGTAAGAAGACTACGCAGGGGGAATTGCGGAATATCTTCGCTGAAATCAACGACAGCGCCGACATATTGGTCTTATGCGGCGATCTTACCGACTATGGATTGCCCGAAGAAGCGCAAATTTTTGTCAAAGAGCTGGCGCCTGTGAAGATTCCCGTTGTTGGGGTTTTAGGCAATCACGACTTCGAATCAGGCAAAGAACAAGATGTGAAACAGATATTTGTCGACTCAGGTGTCACCATCCTTGATGGCGAGGCGCATGAGATTTTAGGCATTGGTTTTGCTGGAACGAAGGGCTTCTGCGGCGGATTCGGGAGAGGCGCGCTCGGACCCTGGGGGGAGCAGGCGATAAAATCATTTGTTAATGAGGCTGTTCAAGAAGCGTTGAAGCTTGAATCAGCACTTGCACGTTTGCGAACGAATGAACGAATTGCCATATTGCACTATGCACCGATCAAGGGCACTGTGGAAGGTGAACCGATTGAGATTTATCCATATTTAGGCACAAGCCGGCTCGAAGAGCCGCTTTTGCGCTATCCCGTCAATGTGGTGTTTCATGGACATGCTCATAGCGGTACGTTGGAAGGCACCACATCAAGTGGCACACCCGTGTTCAACGTAGCCATGCCACTATTACGCAAAAAGGTGCCGGATAAGGCACCTTTCAGACTGTTCGATATCAAAATTACGAAAGACGAGCCGGTTGCGGCTTTGAACTAGTCGTAATTCAACTCAGGATGCTGCGCCTGGAACGCAGACAGCTTGCGCTTCATCGCATTCAGCTCGCTAGATTTTTCAGGTTTACCGCTTAAGGTAATGATGAAGAATTGCAGGGTGCGTGCATATTTTTCGTCTTTATCTTTCTGCGGCAATTGAGCGGCTTTCAGCTTGGTCTCGATATCAGCGATGTACTGGTCTGTATGTTCGGTGATCAAGAATGGCTGTAATTCGCCAATTGAAGCCAGTCCCGCAGCCCATCTACCCACTTTCGTTCGTGTCGGCATTCTAGGCTCGGCGCCGCCACCAACAGAACTGGATGCAGTGCCTGAGGCTTTCCTTGCCTTGGATTCCTTGTAGCTCTTTTCCTGGTTGTCTAAATTTGCTGAAAGTCTATGCACAGCGTCTGCGATCGTATCGACAGTGCCATGGTCGACAACGGCTTGTTCGATTGCTTTAAAAGCCGTGAGGAACGGTCCGACACCGACTCCATTTTTTGCAAGAGCGTTGATGCGGTCCAGTAACTTCTGCCTGTCATCAAGGATCGGTCCGGGGATAGCTCTGTCAGCAGTTACAGCCGTAGTCGCGGCAGAACCTCCACCAGATTGAACCGTTACAGAAAGTGGCGCGAGTGCGTTCTTCACTGCTGTATTAAGTGAACGAACTGCGCCTGCATCGAGAACAACCTGTCTGTAGGAGCCTGGTTGGGAGAGATCAGCAAAAGCTACTTTCACCGTTTTGGTTTCAGGAGCAGCCTGCAAAGCTTCTTCTGCTAGCTGGAGTGCAGCAAATTTGACATCTCTCTCGGAGGCGTCTGGGTCCAGGTCGGTAGTGACAGTGATTTCTGTACCGTTGATTGCTGATTCGACGCGATGCCCAACAGTTCCTTGCCCGGCGGCGAGGGTGTTAGCCAGTCTGGCGGCAGCATCTTGAGTATTGCCGGAAGTCAAATTAAGCGATGCAATCAACTCATCCTTACCAACAGCTCCTGATCCGAACGCTTTCACCGAGACTGAGCTGACAGTCAACTGTTTGTATTTGGTCAAATCGGCATTACTAAAGAAGTAGACCGTGACATTAGCAATGTTGGGATCGAGACCCATGACGACCTTCGACATGAGCATTGCGTCGATCTTCAAGTCGGTGTCGTTGGCTTTGGTGTGACGATAGGTCGACAGATAAGCGTTGGTTCCGTCGACTTTAGCATTGACACGCGCTCCTGGTGCCAGAATGTGTTCCTTTTCAATGCCTGCCACGATTTCAGCGCCCGTTGTCGCCGCGAATGCCGGCAACGCGACACCTGTTCCGCACGTAAGTGTGAATGCAAGAGCAAGATTAAATAGCCGCTGTTGATATGAAAACACGTTCGTTCTCCTAAACCTGGTATCACCAAAATATATCAAACTTGACGGAAACGCCGGGCGCGTTCGAGTTGTCAAAGCTCGAACTAATTGTCGCAGGAACGGAAAAACTCTGCTTGCAAAGCTGCAAACATTAGAGAGCACATGCGGGTTTTAATCGAAATAGTTGCGATCGTTGAGAAGCATTTGGGAATGAAAGGTGTAGACTGACACTTTCGTTTCTCAAGGTGGGGCTGGAACACACATGTCTAATTTAGCTACGGGCGTAAAAGTGCCGGATATTGTGATGGAGAGCTACATCGCCGCTCCAATCGAGAAAGTTTTCGAGCATATCTCGACAGCGAAGGGTTGGGATGCCTGGTTCACCAAAGGAACAACCGTAGATTTGAAGAAGGGCGGAAAAATCCACCTTAAATTTGTGCGTTGCGGTGCAAATAATGATGAGATGGACATCGAGTGCCCGATTATCGATGTGGCTGCGCCGAACAAGTTAGTTTTTCAGTGGAAGTCTGGCGACAACCCTACAACCGTCAAGTTCAACCTGGAGCCTCTCGAACAGGGCACCCTGGTGGAAGTTGTCGAGACCGGCTACAAGAACACCGAGAAGGACCTGTACTGGATGATGCAGTGCTCGACCGGCTGGGGTGAGGCTTTGACCTTGCTCAAGTTCTTCCTGGAGCATGGTGTCGTTTATGGTGCTGTACCTAATCGCGATTAGAATCTTCTTTCACTGCAACTGCTGCAGGTGACGCTGAGGTGGTTCGTTCGGCGTGAAAGCCAAGTTTTCGGTTGGGGAAATTTGAAGCCCGTTTCAACGTTTCACCTTGTGAGTGTTCGCCGCGTAGGTCTTCTCGGCGTGTTGACCTGAGAAACTCAGCCAGACCGTTGCCGTTGGGCAGGTAGAGTAGTTGAGGTGTGCACAGGAACAGCGCTATCACCACCATTGCTGCAACTGTGATTGCCCCAACGATAATCATATTTTTGAGATTTAGATGTTGTGGAAGTTGTTTCTGCAGAAACGAACGCTCTATCAATCTTCCGTCTAGATCGAGTTTTTGGGTCGACGAAATTTGGGAGTTTTGTGCCAGGGAATTGCTCATTTGGACCGCGTCCAGCCAGTGCTGGTGGTTCCACAGGTGCTTGATGAAGAGAGCCTTGAACGAAGCATTGCCCGGCGAGGTTTTGCCGAGGACGCTCGCCTTCAGGTCAGCTCCTTCATCGAATGTTTTTCTAGCAAGTTCGATGTTTCCCTGCGCTGCATACATCGAGGATTGGGCAAGCAGGCTGTGAGCTCTCTGCAACGCGTCGCCATAAAGAATGCTGTCTTGCAACAGCGATTGCGCATTGCCGAGATCGCCTTTTTGCGCGTAATACAAAGACAGCGTGTACAAGCTCTGAGCGACCACAGGGTTGGCCGCACCAAGAACACGCGTGCGAATTTTCCAGGCTTGCACCGCCGGCGATTCAGCTTGAACGAAGTTGCCCTCATCGAGTTCGATGCGCGCCATGGTGTCGTAGCTGTCGCTTAGCCGCATTGCGTTGCGGTCTGGATCTTTCAACTCAATGTCGATGGCGTTTTGAGCATATTGCCTGGCTAGCTGATGATCTTGTTCGCCCAAAGTGACCATGGCGAGCGCATTGTAGCTGTCTGCCAGATTAGGGTCATTCGGCTCACAATTTTTCAACCGCGTTTCCAGACCGATAGTGCAGTACCTCTGAGCTTCTGGAAGGTCGTTCTGCACTAGCTTTAGCAGTCCATGATCTGTGGCGTACGTTGCCGCTTTCTCCACTTCGTTGTTCCTGACGGCATCGACTAGGAGTTTGTCCAACACCGATTCGGCATAGTTGATTCCTTTCGCATTGAGATGCAGCCGGTCTGCGTCTAGCAACGAGGTCAGCTCCGTTCTTGCCGAGAGAGGTTGCGCTATCGCACTGGATGCGCAGATGCCACTCACCAGGACGAGCGAAGTAAGGGAAATGAGAATCCAATTTTGACTGCTTACTGGTTTGCAGAATTGCATGAGAACTCCTCAGCCATGCGTGAAGCGGCTTAGAACAGTGTTTTTGTTGAGGCGTATGGTTTGGCAGCGCGCAGGCTGTTACCGCAGCGCGCTGTGAGCTTTCGCCTTGATGATGCTAAATGTGGTGCCTGTTCAAACGAACATCGTTGCTAATGATGATAGTTTGCGGTGGCGATATTCAGTTTCGTTTGTTTCCTTTGCAGCCTCGTCAGGCTTTCGTGGCAATAATATATGTCCACTTTTGTAAATTGCTGTTGAAATTAAGCAGGGCTTAACAAGTTGTCAGGAAAGCGTTGAGATCGCCACTGGTTTTGGCTTTCGCGTGCGTCTGTCTAAGCTTATTCCGTATTTTCAAGCGCTGGAACGGTGTTTGTGGACGAAATAATACGTATGATATACTGCCAATCCAGCCTGTTGGCGAGTCCAGCAAGTTTGGGATCGTAGCTCAGTTGGTTAGAGCGCCTGCCTGTCACGTAGGAGGTCGCGGGTTCGAGTCCCGTCGGTCCCGCCATTTAGAATTAAGTCCCAGGCGGTTGTCTGGGACTTTTTGTTTTCGAAATTGTCGGGGTAAGACGCAAAAATCGACTATCCTTTGCAATCGTCGCCATTGCAATAAACGGCCTCGGAGCGAAGGCAAACAAGAATAAGCCCAGTCTGAGACGCGTTAAGAAAACAACGCCGATTTTTGATCTATCCGATTTACTGAGACGAAATCTTTGAACACGAATGCCTCTAGTAGTGATGATGCCGGCGTCATCCTATCCCCGGAACAGGCGACTTTGCCGTGGCTTAAATCTGTGTTTCAAAAACAATTTCCCGAGGCGGCTACCAAGCTCTGTGGCTATTCAATCAAGGCGACCGAGTCAGTGAATGCTTCTACCGCTGTCCTGAGGCTTGAATACGATGGCAATTTCAGGAATTTTCCCGACTCTGTTTTTGTCAAATGTTGCAAAGGAGGGCGCGACTTCGTCTGTGATTCAGAGTTTCTTTATTACACGAGAGACTATGCTGGGTTGCGCGATGCTCCAATTCCCAAATGTTTCGATGCTAAATTCTCGCGCTCGACTGGTGATTACCATCTTGTTTTGGAAGACCTTTCATCCAGCCACTACAGCAACAAAGATGTAGCACCCTCCTTAGAATCAGCTTTGACTTTTTCGACAGAACTTGCGCGTCTGCATGCTTTTCGGTGGGGCAAGCTTTCTGACGAAATTGGCACGGACAAAAACTCATCAAGCCAGCTGGAGCGCTTTTATGCGGAAGTACAAAAAGGTCTGCCTCCTATAATGAACGCCCTCAGCTCAGACTTTCCGCTTCTCTGGCGAGACGCCATAGACCATATTTTTGACAAGCACATTGCACTTATGATGAGAAGAACGCATTTCCTTCCTGGACACACGCTCATTCATGGCGATGCAAATCCAACCAACGTTTTATCTCCAATTTTGCAGACAGAAAAAACCTTTATCATAGACCGACAGCCCTTTTCCTGGTCAATCACTTATTGGCTTGGAGTGTACGATCTGATTTACGGGACAATTCCATTCTGGGATATTGGCGATCGCCGACGTTTTGAAAGGCAGGTGTTGCAGCGGTACCATGAGGCACTAATTAAATTTGGCGTCACCGATTATCCTTGGGAAAACTGTCTCAGTGATTACCGGCTCTGTATTGCACATGGAGTTTTTGTCGCTGTGAGCTGGGGAATCGACCAGGCAGAAATGCAGCAAATGCGGTGGCTATGGACGCTTCAGCTCGAGCGATCACTCACGGCTTTTTTCGATTGGGAATGCGACAACCTATGAATTCTCGCCCGCCTCGAAAAGACTGAAACAACAGTTGGTTTGCGCGGAGTAGGCAGTTCTGTGCCTAGAGCACCTTTGAAAATCTTGATTTCGATCGCGTAGATCATCCCACTGGCCGATTTCCGAAGATTCATCTTGTGGCAAATTGACTACAAGAATTAACGGCAGGTATCCCATAAAGATTATGAAGGTATTGGTTCCAATCGACGATTCAAGTTACTCAGACGCCGCTGTTTCATCTATCGGTGCCAGGCAGTGGCCACCGGGCGCGCAGTTTCTGATGTACTCTGTCATCAACAGTTACGACAAGCTAATCAAATTCCTCCCCTCTTCGAATACGCAGAAAGTCATTCGTCTTAAAGATGAGCAGGAGCAAGAAGTGATTCGAATGCTCTTGCGCCGGTGCAATTTACTTCGGGCAGCGCTGTCAGATGTGCATGTTGAAGTGGCTGTAGATAGCGGTGAGCCAGCTGCAAAAATTGTCGAGACGGCAACGGATTGGGGTGCTCAGTTGATTGTGATGGGCTCTCACGGTCGCCATGACGTGCAGCTTCACGCCCTGGGAAGTGTTACAGCACAGGTAATTGAGCAGATTCCTTGCTCGATGGAGGTGATAAGAGTTCTGAACAGGCCTGGAAAAACCTGGCAAGATCAACGTCGCGTTCTAATTTGCTACGATGGTTCAGAACATTCGAAGGCAGCTTTAGATTGGGTTGCTTGTGGCGCATGGGCTCCGCATCAGGAGATTGCTGTCGTGTGTGTGCTGAACACGATTGATAATAATGTCAGCATAGTATCGGGTCTCAATCACAGGAAAGCCGCTAAGTTGCAGCAAGAGGCTTTGATGGCGGCGCAGAGCGAGCTTGATCGGCATGTGCGTCGTCTGCGGTTAAGGCTGCCTGGTGTTGCGATAGTGGGGCAGGTGCTGGAGGGCTACGCTGCTGAGACAATACTCAGTGTTGCCGAAAGCTTTTTAGCGGATCTGATAGTGATGGGGGCTCACAGCGAACAATCCGGATCTGATGCCGTGCTGGGCTCAGTCGCAAAAAGAATCGCTTGCGAATCTCGCTGCTGCGTTAAAGTAGTGCGAGCCAACCCGTCTGTTCCTGACTTAGATCTGCTGCAACACCAGCACAGTTTCTAAAGTGTTCCGTGAGCATGGGCTCAGGATTGAGTTTATAAGTGACGATCTATTTGAATAACAGGCGAACCAAATGTAATACCATTTCTTAAATCAAAAAGTGCCCCTTAATCACTGATTGGGGCGCCCCGGGCGTGATTCAAAGCAGATGGATCGGGCCGTTAAGAAAAAGCCGAAGCTTAAGGAATCTCATCAGCGAGTTTCTTGTTATGGATGAGTTGGAAGGTAGCGATAGTTCGTGGACCTAGTAAGTGAATGGTGTTGTTATATCCATACGGCATGTACTTACTGCGCTGTCTACTGATGTCGGATATTGCAGACAGAACATAAACAAAAACAGCTGTAACAACTGTGCTAGTGAACGCCGTCACATTCCTTTAGAACAGCGTTTTCCCCTCGTGGTGCTTGTCTTGCTGATTCAGCTGCCCTTAATAAACTACGTTGTTACGAAAATCCGACATTCAATAGACGCTCGGTTCGGATTTGAATAATAAAGAGATTTCTATGGAATCGCTGAGAGAGCCGTTTCTAGACGACTGTTTGTTACACCTTTTCAAGCATTTCCGGATTTAAGTGTCTGCTCCAATGGTCGTTTGAACTGGTGTATCTGTTCGGCGAATTGCGTTCTTCAAATCATCTCCAAGAAACGCGATGATACTCTTGCGTCGGAGGTGTCGTATGGCAAGAGATCCACTCAAGGAAAAACAATGGCGAAGACGGCTGCAGGCGTGGCGTGACAGCGGTTTGACTGTCTCTCAATATTGCAAACGCGAGGGACTTAACGATCACAATTTTCGTTCGTGGCAAGCAACGATTAAACAGCGCGACGAAGAACAATTTCAAAAAGCCATGACTAAAAAATATGGTGATTACAGCGAATACGGTGATCTGCCGACGACCTTTGTTCCTGTAGAGCTGACGAATGAGCCTCATCCTGCAAAGCAAACTGCGCCATCAGTAGCACCAAAATCCAAAGAGCTGCAGATAGTTGCACAGCAGTTGGCTTTGGAAATTCTCACCCCAACCGGGCACATCTTTCGCATCTTTGGAAGCACAGATCCCGGTCTTCTGCGAGTAATTTTGGCATCGCTTGGAAGGCACGAGTGCTGACGTTAAGCCCAAATACGCGCATCTTTTTGTGCACCGCGCCGGTCGATATGCGCAAATCATTCGACTCATTGGCTGGTCTCGTCGAAGACGTTTTCAGTGAGGATATTTTTAGTGGTGATCTTTT